>DATLGM010000179.1:0-2019 GCA_035540515.1 Egibacteraceae bacterium
GTGTGGGTCTGGGTGCATGAGCCGCTGGCCGTGTGGGTCTGGGTGCACGAGCGTGCACCCAGACCCACACGGCCGCGACGAATTGCACCCGAACCCACACACCACAGTGGTGGATGGGACAGCGCTCCGCCGGCGCGTCAGCCGGTGCCGAGGGCCTTGCGGATCGACGTCGCGATGCCGTGGCCGTCCAGGCCGAGCTCGGCGTGGATGCGCGCCGGCTTGGCCTGCGCGATGTAGGCGTCCGGGGTGCCCAGCAGCAGCACCGGCGGGCTGACCCGCCCCTCGTCGAGCTGCGCGATCCCGTCGGCGATGTGCGAGCCGGCGCCGCCGACGCGCATGCCGTCCTCGACGGTGACGACCAGCGGGGCCGAGGCGGCGGCGCGCAGCATCGCGGTGTCCAGCGGCTTGACGACCCGCACGTCCCAGACCGCGGCGTCGATGTCCTCGCCGGCGAGCAGCTGCGCCGCCTCCTCGGCCGCTTCGAGCATCTTGCCGACGGCCAGGATGCACACGTCCGCACCCTCGCGGACCTGCCGCGCGTCCAGCCCCGCGCCGACCTGGTCGTCGCCGACCACCCGCGCTGCGCCCTTGGGGAACCGCACCAGCGACGGACCGGGCAGCGTGACCGCGTCGGTCAGCATGCGCTCGAGCTCGCCGGCCGAGGACGGGGCGAACACGGTCATGCCCGGCACCTTCAGCGCCAGCGCCATGTCCAGCACGCCGTGGTGGGAGGCGCCGTCGTCACCGGTGATGCCGGCGCGGTCCAGGGCGAAGACGACCGGCTGGTTGTGCAGGCCCACGTCGAGGTTGGCCTGGTCGAACGCCCGGGTGAAGAACGTCGAGTAGACCGCCACCACGGGGCGCAGCCCACCCATCGCCATGCCGGCGGCGGCGGTCACCGCGTGCTGCTCGGCGATGCCGACGTCGATGACCCGGTCCGGGTGGCGCTCCTGCACCGGCAGCAGGCCGGTCGACCCCGGCATCGCCGCGGTGATCGCGACGACGTCGTCGTGGGCGTCGGTCAGCGCGACCATCGTGTCGCTGAACACCTGCGTGTAAGTCAGGCCGCCGCCGCCGTTGGGCAGCCCGGTCTCGGGATTGAACGCGGAGATGTCGTGCAGGCACTTCTCGACGTCGGTCTCCGCCGGCGCGTACCCGCGGCCCTTCTGCGTCATGACGTGCACGACGATGGGGCCGTCGTACTCGGCGGCGTGGCGCAGCGCCTGCTCGAGCTTGGGCAGGTCGTGCCCGTCGATGGGACCGGTGTAGCGCACCCCGAGCGCCTCGAAGAACGTCGGCGGCTCCAGCATCACCCGGAACGCCGCCTTCACCCCCTGCCACGACGACCAGGCGAACTCGCCGACCGCGGGGATCTCGCGCGTCCAGTCCTCGATCCGCCGGCGGGCCGAGACCCACGAGGGGTTCAGCCGCAGCATCGACAGGTTCTCCGACAGCCGCGAGACCGTCGGGGCGTACGAGCGCCCGTTGTCGTTGAGGACGATCAGCACGCGCCGGCCGCTGTGGCCCAGGTTGTTCAGCGCCTCGTAGGCCATCCCGCCGGTCATCGCCCCGTCGCCGATCACCGCGACGACGCGCCGCTTTTCGCCCCGGCGGTCGTACGCGGTCGCCAGGCCGTGCGCGTAGGACAGGATCGTCGACGCGTGGCTGTTCTCGACCCAGTCGTGGTCGGACTCGGCCCGGCTGGGGTAGCCCGACAGCCCGTCGGCCTGGCGCAGCTGGTCGAACTGGTCACGCCGCCCGGTAACGAGCTTGTGCACGTACGCCTGGTGGCCGGTGTCCCACAGGATGGGATCGCGCGGAGAGTCGAACACCCGGTGCAGCGCGAGTGTCAGCTCCACCGCGCCGAGGTTGGACCCAAGGTGCCCGCCGTGCCGCGACACGGCTTCGACGACGAACGTTCGGATCTCCGTGGCGAGCGCAGCGAGGTCCTCGTGGCCCAGACCCCTCAAGTCGCGTGGCGACGTGATGGTGTCCAGGATCATGCGAACGGCCTCCAGG
>DATLGM010000180.1:0-9275 GCA_035540515.1 Egibacteraceae bacterium
GTGTCGATGTCGGCGTTGAACAACAGCAGGTGGCTGGCTCGGCTCGCATACGTCGCGGCCGCACCGACGGTCTGGGTGCCAACGTACTCACCGGCGACCTCAGTGTCGGCGGCAGCCGACAACACCGGGGTCTCGCTGCCCTGCCAACCGCTTTCCACCCGCAGTCCGAGCACCTGACCGGCGGAAACCGGAACGTTGGTGGTGAACGCCGCTTCGACGTTCCCACCGCTGGCGGTGGTAGCGAGGCTGAACAGTGGACTTTGCGCTCGCAGCGTCAAGGAGCCGTCGGCGCGATCGAACACCAGCAGGGCGACCTTGGTGCCGTAGTCCCCGCCCGCCACGTAGCCATGACGCATCCGGAACGAGGTGACCGTGCCCGAGACAGGCGCGGCGAGGCCTGCGGCGCCCTCCAGCTGGGTGAAGTTGCAGTGGCCCTTGTTCAGGCAGCTGGCCGTCGGCGCCCACCCGGCCAAGTCAGGACCCACCCGAAGCACGTCGGCGCCGGCCGGCGGCGCCGGCACGCTCGCGACGACCATGGCAAACAGCACTGCAAGCTTGCGCACCCGCATGACGACCCCGTCTCCCGCTTCACCGCTCCCGCCCGACAGGTTGGACGAGCCCGGCGGGCCGGACAAGGCTCGCACGTGGAAATGACCCAACCGGACTAGGCGGACTGCGTCAGCCGGGTGGGTCGACCCGCAGGCGGCGCAGCGCCGGCCAGGCCTCGGGCTGCGTGGTGTGCAGGTCGTACAACCCGCCCCCCAATGCGTCGGTGTCTCGGACGGCGCGCACGAACGCGCCGACCTCCGGAAAGTTGTCGGCGATGCCGCCGGCGATGTGCACCGGCAGCGTTGGGTCGCCGGTCAGCCGGCGCATCTCGACGACGTTGCCCACGTTCCATCGGTACGTGGTGCGGCGGTCGGTGCCGCGGAACGAGCTGTAGCTCATGGGGATGAACACGTCGTAGTAGGGCCGGATCTGCGCCCACGGGAAGTTCGGCCACCAGCCGGGGCGCAGGTCGAGCTGCAGCGGCGGGAGCACGACGGCCGCCATGGGGTAGTCGGGCCCCACCCACTCGCGCAGCCGGCGCGACAGGGCGATCAGCCGGCGGCTGCGGTCCGCCGGGTCGGGGTTGTCCTCGATCTCGATGTCCAACCCGAACGCGTCGGCCCGGTCGCCGCGCGGTGACTGGAACGCGATCGCCGCCTGCGAGCGCCGCAGGTCTCGCCGGTCACGCACGAAGTCCGGGACGTACCACACCATCACCTGCATGCCCGCGTCGTGGGCCAGCTCGTACACCTGCCCGAGGCGGTCGGCGTCCTGGATGTCCGTCGGGGACTTGTGGCGCGCGCTTTGGACGTAGATCAGCTGGACCCCGCCGGCGGCCGCCCTTTGGATCTGCTCGGCGGGGGTGAGCTCGATGTCGTAGATGTCGATCCACGTCGACAGGCCGACGAACGGCCGCAGCCGCGGGTCGATCGGCGGGGCCGGCGGTGGCTGTGTGGGCTCCGGCTCGGGTGGCGGTGCCGGCGCAGTCGCCTCCGGTGCCGGGGTGGGTTCGGCCGCCGGTGGAGTCGTGACTGCCGGCGCCGGCGCGTCGGTGGGCACCGGACTGAGCGCAACCGGTGGCGCCTGCTCGGGTGGTGCGACCAGCGGTCGCACTCCCAGCGCGAGGCCGCCGGCGGCGGCGAGCACGAGCAAGCCGGTCAGCACAGCCCGGAGGCGCCCGCCAGGGCGGGCAGTGCCCTCCGGCGTCTGGGTCATGGCAGCAGTGGTGTCAGCAGCGCCAGCCCCGCGGCCAGACCCAGGGGAGCCCAGGCGGTCCGCTTGCTCTCGATCAGCGCGCCGATGAGCAGTCCGATGCCCGCGAGCAGCGCCGCCCGCCACAACCCCGCCACGAACGCCACGGCACCGCCGAACAGCGTGAACGGACCGATCGCCAGCACCACCATGGGAGTGATGAGCGACGCGCGGGTGGTCAGCTGCGAGCCGCTGAGACGCTGGTGGACCAGCCAGGCGGCCCCGGCCACGCCCAGGGGCACCAGCAGGATCTCGACGCCCGTGGTCAGCGCACCCCCGCGGACGACAACGCTGAGCAGCAGCAGCAGCGAGGTGACGGCGGCCGCGATGGCTGCGAACCGCCCGAGCCACCACATCGTCGGGCGCAGGTAGTCGGGGTCGGACCGGAAGGCCGTGCGCGCCTTGACGGTCATGTACACCGCCAACAGGCCTGCACAGAGCCCGGCCACGGCCTGCACGACGAACCCGACCCAGGTGCCGCCGTTGACCGCGGTCAGCAGGGGGACTGCCGTGAACGGGCTGCCTGCGACGGCGCCCGCGATGACGTATGCCGCCACGATCGGGGCGACCGGCAACAGCCCGGCCACCGCTGAGCCGGGGGGCCCCGCGAACCCGAACTCGGACAGCCGCTGCTTGCGGTAGCGGATCAGCAGCAGCGGCACCAGGATCGTGGTCGCCACGATCAGCAGCAGCGACAGCAGCGGTGACGCCGCTGCCGGGATGGGGACCCGGCCGAGGATGATGCCCAGGACCTGCGGGCCGAGGATGTAGACCGCTCCGGCAAGGAACAGGTCAGAGCGGTCTTCTTCCGGACTGGTGTACATGGTCGGCCATCGTAGGCGCGGGGGTTGACGGGCCGTGGCGTGGCTATTCTTCGCGCATGTCCGACGCCGTCAGGGTCTCTGTCATCGTGATCGGCGACGAGATCCTCGGCGGTTTCGTCCAGGACACCAACTCGGGATGGCTGGCCCGGCGCCTGCAGCAGCTGGGCCACCCACTGGACCGGGTGACGACGGTGCCCGATTCGTTGGAGGCGGTCGACGAAGCCCTGACCACCGAGCTGGCGCGGCCGCGACCCCGGCTGGTGCTCACCTCGGGTGGCATCGGATCGACGCCGGACGACCTGACGTTCGAGGCGGTCGCACGACACCTCGGGCAGCCGTTGCGCTTGGAGGACACGATCAACGAGCGGATCACCGCCGCCCTTTCATGGACCGAGCAGCAGGGCATGTCGGTCACCGCCGACCACGAGCGGTCCATGCGCAAGATGGCGATGATCCCGGAGGCGTCGTACCTGCTGGCGGGGACCCCAGGGTTCGTTCCGGGTGTCGCAGTGGACGTCGACGGCGGTTGCCGCACACCCGACGGCGCCACGATCGTCGTGCTGCCCGGCGTGCCAGAGCTGCTGCAGCGGATCTTCACCGACGCCGTCGAACCCGAGCTGCTCGCCGGGCTCGGCCGGCCCCAACACGTCGTCGAGCTGCGCCACCCCTATCCCGAGTCGACGCTGACGCCGGTCCTGGACCGGATCGTCGAGCAGTACCCCGACGTGCACCTCGGCTCATATCCCGGCGCCGAGTGCACCATCAGGCTCAAGGGAGAGCGCAGCCGTGTTGAGGCCGCCGCCGTCCTGGTCGACGATTACCTCGCCGAGCTGTCCTCCGACCCGGCGGCACGACGGCTCAGCGAGGCCTGGCAGGCGCGCTGGCGGTGAGGGGCGCCGCACCCGCGGCGCTACGCTTGTCGGCCATGCCGCCGCTGCACGCCATGTTCGTCCACGCCCACCCGGACGACGAGTCGTCAAAGGGCGCCGCGACGATGGCGCGCTACGCAAAAGAGGGCTACCGCATCTCGGTGGTCACGCTGACCGATGGCGGGGCGGGTGAGATCCTCAATCCGGCGATGGACCGGCCGGGGATCCTGGAGCGGATGACCCAGATCCGACAGGAGGAGCTGGAGCGGGCGCTGCAGATCCTGGGCGTCACCGACCACTTCGACCTCGGCTATGCGGACTCCGGGTACGTCGAGAACTTCGACGGTGACGGCTCCCGGTTGGCGCCCGATTGCTTCTTCAACGTGCCGATCGACGAGCCGGTGCAGCGGCTGGTGGCGATCGTGCGCCGCGTGCAGCCGCACGTCCTGGTGACCTACCCGGAAGGGGGTGGCTACCCGCACCCCGACCACATCCGCTGCCACGACGTGGCGGTCGCCGCGTACCACGCGGCGGCGGATCCGTCGGCCTACCCGCAGGCGGGCGCGCCGTGGACGGTTCGCAAGCTGTACTACGTCGGCGCCTTCAATCGCCGCAAGGTCGAGGCGCTGCACACCGCGTGTCTGGCGCGCGGCATCGAGTCACCGTTCACCGGTTGGCTCGAGCGGTGGGACCCGGACGAGACCGATCCTTCCACCACCCACGTCGACGTCGGCGAATACCTCGCGCAGCGCAGTCAGGCGCTGCTGGCCCATGCGACTCAGATCGACCCCGACGGCATGTGGTTCACCGTTCCCGACGACGTCGTGCAGCAGGTCTATCCCTACGAGGACTTCGAGCTCGCCCACGCGCACGTCGACACACAGATCCCCGAGGACTCCCTGTTCGCCGGGCTCGAGTGACCGCTGCCTACGCCCGCCGGCGGGCGATGTAGAAGAAGCAATCGCGCCGTGTCTGTTGCACCGTCGTCGTCAACATCACCGGCGTCACGTCCTCGGTGACCCGCAGCGCGCCGTTGTGGACCTCGAAGAACCGCTCGGTGGTGTCTCGGCCCTTCATGTCGGTGCACAGCACGGGCATGCCCGCCCCCTCGAAGACGTGGCCGAGCTCCGTGCCGGCGAGCAGCATCCCGAAGTTGTGGTGATCAAGCCCAGGGTGCAACACGAGGTCCAGGTCTTCGGTCAGCACGCCACCAAAGGCGAAGGGCACCTCGGGACGCACGATGACGCGATGCTCCATCTCGAACACCCGCCGCGCCGGCGGGTAGTGCTCCTCCAGCGAGCCCATCGACAGAAACCGCCGCAGCGCCGAGATCGCGTAGGCGTGGTTCTCGGCGACGGCGGGCAGACCGCACTCGACGGACACCGCGGGGCACGTCGGTGACAGCGCCTCCATCAACGTGTGCGCGCGCATCGGCCACCGCAGAATCGTGTCGGCCATCGTGGAGGCGAGCCGCAGCGCCTCCTGCGTCGGATCGGGGACGATCGCGTAGTAGGGGTTGAGCCCGGTGTTGTTGTGGATGTCGACCGCAGCCTCGAGCTCCTGTGCCTTCAAGATGTCGAGCACGGCGTCGGAGCACCGCCGCATCCGGGTGGTGGGCGCTTGCAGCCCCCACGTCCGGTTGAAGTCCTCCTGTCCGTCGAGGTAGCGGTGTGCGAACCAGCCTTCCTGATGCGCCGCGCGGACGTTGCCGATGAACACCCACAGGTCGAACGGGTAGTGCTCTCCGCTGCGCAGCAGATCGAGGACAGCGCGGTAGCCGGAGTCCTCGTTGCCGTGCAGCAGCGCCGACACCAGGCGGGCCCTGGGGTGTGCGTCAGTACCCGGGATGCGGACCAGCGTCGGCTTGCGCAGCTCGACGAGGATGTCCTCGTCAGTCGCGTCGAGGATGGGCTTGAGCTCGTCGTAGCCGTCGAAGAACAGGTACAGGTCGTGGTCGGTCCGCATCGCCCGGAGGGTAACGGTTGTCCGGAGGGCGGCTGAACCGGCTCAGACGGGCCAGGTGTGGACAGGCTTTCCTTCGTCAGCGTGGTCCAGGTAGCGGCGGACCAGCTCCCGGGCGGCCTCGGGTCGGTCCATGTCCTGCTCGTCGAGCAGCTGCTGCCAGGTGCGGATCTGCCAGATCGCGCCGTTCTGCTCCGCCAGCGTCCGCTCCTCGATGATGCCGAGGTAGTAGTCGACGTCGTTGGCATCGACGCCCCAGTCGAGCAGCCCCTCGCGCGACAGGGGCAGCAGGTGCTTGAGCACCAGCTCCGCTACCGGGACCTGACCGCTGACCCGCGGCCAGTACAGCTTGGCGAACAACCCGTCGCGCGCCGCGGTGAAGAAGTTGTCCTGCGCTGCCTCGAAGCTCATCGTGTTCCACAGCGGGGGGTTCTGCGACGCCAGGGCGTTGAGCATCCCGTAGTAGAACGCCGAGTTGGCGACGGCGTCGACCACGGTCGGCCCCGCCGGCAGGACCCGGTTCTCCACCCGGATGTGGGGGCGGCCGCGTGAGACTTCGTACACCGGCCGGTTCCAGCGATAGATCGTCCCGTTGTGGAGCGTCAGCTCGGGCAGGCGCGGCACGTCGCCGGCACGGAGGATCTGGACAGGATCCTCGTCCTCGCAGATCGGCAACAGGGCCGGGTAGTAGCGGACGTTCTCGTCGAACAGCTCGAACAGACCCTCGGTGAGCCACTTCTCGCCGAACCAGACACGCGGCCGCACGCCTTGGGAAGCGAGCTCCTCGGTGCGCGTGTCGGTGGCTTGCTCGAACAACGCGATCCGGGTCTCGTGGTGCAGCTGCTTGCCCAGGAAGAACGGCGAGTTCGCGCCGACCGCCAGCAGTGGGGCCGACAACACCTGAGCGGCGTTCCAGAACCGCGCGAACTCCTGCGGATCCACCTGCAGGTGCAGCTGCATGGAGGTGCACGCCGCTTCGAACACGATCGAGTTGGCCGTGGTCTCGAGCGTCTCGTCGCCCTCGATTCGGATGAGGATGTCCTCACCCCGCTGCGCGAGGATCACGTCGTTGAGCGCCTTGTACCGCGGGTTGGCCGACAGGTTCTGCTCGGTGACGTCGAAGTCGGTCAAGGTCGGGAGGATCCCGATGACCAAGACCTCGGCGTCGAGCGAACGGGCCTGCTGCTGCGCGTAGTTCAGCGATCGGCGCAGCTCCTCTTCGATGTCGCGGAAGCACGACCCGCCCAGGCGCCGCGGCTTGACGTCGAACTCGATGTTGAACTGCGCCAGCTCGGTCTGGAAGTCCGGTGAGGCGATCCGGTCGAGCAACGCTTGGTTGATCGGTGCCGCGTCGCCGTTGCGGTCCATGACGTAGACCTCGACCTCGACGCCGATCGTCCGCTTCCCGGTCTCGAAGCGGTCGGTCTCGATCAGCTGGCGAAGTGCCGCGAGGTTGGCTTTGACCTTTTCCCGATACCGGGAGCGGTCCTCCCGGGTGAACTCGGTGGTGTCGATGTCGCGCCCCATCGGCGACCTCCATGTCTGGGCGGCAGGAGTCTACGCAGCCAGACGCCGACGATCCGGCGTCCGCGTTCCCGTGCCCGCTCCCCCTCGATTCCTGCCTCACAGCAACGACAGCTGTTCTCCCCCGATGTGGCCCGGTTCACGCGTCCCGCTGCGGGAGGTGGAACGTCTGCCGAACGGCCGCGGCGGCTCGGCGGCAGGGCGTCCGTGCCGCCGGTAGGCCTGTGCGCGTTGCTGGGAGATGAACGCGGTGATCTCGTCGCGGTAGGCCTGGGACGCCTCAGAGCGCCGGTACAGCTGCGTGTACCGCTCGACCAGCTCGGGATGCTCGTGCTCCAGCCACGGCCAGAACACCTCACGGACGCCAGGGCGCAGGTGCAACACGATCGGGGAGATATGGGTGGCGCCCGCGGCGGCGGCCTGGTCGACCAACGCTGCGAGCTGCTCCCGCTCGTCGTTGAGCCCCGGCATGATCGGCGCGAGCATGATCCCGGTGGGGATGCCGGCATGGTTCAGCGCCCGCACGGCGGACAGGCGCGCCGCCGGCGACGGGGTGCCGGGCTCACTGCGCCGCCACAGCTGCTCGTCGAGCATGCCGATGGTCATCGCGGCGGTGACGGGCACCTGTCTGGCCGCGTCGGCCAGCAGCGAGATGTCCCGCTGGATCAGTGTGCCCTTGGTGAGAATCGAAAAGGGCGTCAATCCGTCGGCCAGTGCGGAGATGATGCCGGGCATCAGCGCGTAGCGACCCTCGCACCGCTGGTACGGGTCGGTGTTGGTCCCCATCGCGACGTGCTCACCCCTCCAACTGGGCTTGGCCAGCTCGCGACGCAGGACGCCGGCGACATTGGTCTTGACCACCACGGTCTTCTCGAAGTCCCCCAGGGGACTGAGGTTGAGGTAGGTGTGCGTGGGCCTTGCGAAGCAATAGCTGCATGCATGCGAGCAGCCGCGGTACGGGTTGATGCTCCAGCCGAAGGGCATGCCGCGCACCTTGTTCAGGGCGGTCTTGGTCTCAACCTCCAGAAACGTCATGCCGGCGAACTCCGGCGTGTCGAACGTCCGCACGTTCGCAACCCGGATGGGCAAGCCGGGGGGTGCAGCCACTCCCGGGCGTTGCAGCTGTGCGAGCGTCGCCATGCGCGACATGATCGAACATGTGTTCACTCCTCGCAAGGGGTGTCCCCAATGGCGCCGGGCTGGCATGCTTGCGCCCGACGGGGACGCGCGCACGGGAGGAACCACGCTGACTCTTCTGCTGATTCGCCATGCTGAGGCCGGGGACAGCCGTGACTGGGCCGGTGATGACAAGCTCCGCCCCCTCAGCCCCATCGGAAAAGACCAGGCCATGCGCCTGGTCGCTTTATGGCGCAACACCCCCGTCAAGCGCGTGCTGTCGTCACCGCACACCCGGTGCGTCGAGACGGTGGAGCCGCTGGCCGCCGCGCTCGGGTTGGAGGTCGAGGTGGTGGAGGCCCTGGCGGAGGGCAACGCGCCGCAGGCGCTCGAGCTGATCCACGAGCTCGTCGGCGAGGACGCCGCGCTGTGCACCCACGGCGACGTCATCCCCGACGTGCTGCAGCACCTCGAGGAAGAAGGCGCCCACATCCTGTCGGAGTGGAAGTGGCGCAAGGCGTCAACGTGGGTGCTGGAACCCGAAGACGGCACGATCACCCGTGCCCACTACGTACCCCGCCCCGTCTGACTACAGCTGCGGTCGCACCTTCTGCGCGAAGAACTCGAAGAACTCCCGGTGGTGCGGCCCGATGTTGTGGATGTAGATCTCGTCGTAGCCGGCCTCGGCGTACTCGGTGATGGACGCGACGTAGTCGTCGGGGTCGGCGCCGGTGGGGATGCTGTCGGCAACCATCTCCTCTGTCACCAGGGACGCTGCCTGCTCAAAGTGGGCGGGGGTCGGAAGGATCTGTGACAGCTCGCCCGGCAGGCCCATGTTCGGCCACAGCTCGTGGACAAGCCGGCGTGCCTCGGCGGCCTCGGGCGCATACGCGCACTTGATGCCCGCGAGCTTCGGCCCGCTGCCGCCGAGCTCGCCGTACTGCTTGACCAGATCCGCGTCCGGCGACGTACCGACGTAGCCGTCGGCGATCCGTGCGGCCGACGACAGCGCCTTCTCGCCGAACGCCGACATGTAGATCGGCGTCGGCTGATCGGGCAGGTCGAACAACTGCGCGTTCTCGACGGTGTAGTACCCGCCGTAGTGGCTCTGGGACCCGCCCTGCCACAGCAGCCGGATGACTTCGACGGCCTCCTCGAGCATCTCCAGGCGCACGTCCAG
>DATLGM010000181.1:0-3367 GCA_035540515.1 Egibacteraceae bacterium
CCCCTGACACGCCGCACGTTGCTCCGGCACGCCGCCGCCGGTATCGCCGGGCTGACCTCCACACGGCTGGTCGCCGCCGTGACCGGCGCGACGGCCGGTGTGATCGCCGGTGCGCCCGCCGCGAGTGCCGCAGCGGTCACGCCGTTCTCCCGTCGCCTGCCGATCCCGAAGGTGCTGACCGGGTCGAACATCACCCTGACCGCCCGCCCCGCCGACGTGCAGCTGCTGCCGGGCAAGCCCACCCGGATGTGGACGTTCAACGGCACCTTCCCCGGTCCGACCATCCGGCGTCCCTCCGGGCAGCGGACGCGCGTGACCGTCCGCCATCGCCTGCCGGTGGAGGCCGAGACGCTGACGATCCATCACCACGGCGCGCACTCGGCGTCCAAGCACGACGGCCTGCCCGAGCGCCGGCTGATCCAGCCGGGGGGCCAGCGCACCTACGTCTACGAGCACATGGAGGACGGCGAGCCCGAGCGCGCGGCGATGCAGTGGTACCACGACCACTCGCACCACCACACCAGCCGCAACTCGTGGATGGGGCTGGCCGGGCTGTTCATCCTCGACGACGAGTTCGAGGAGAAGCTGCGTCTGCCGCGTGGTCGCCACGAGATCCCGCTGTTCATCACCGACCGCCGCTTCGACCGCAACAACCAGCTCGACATGGACCTGTTCGGGGTGCCGGCCGAGAGCCGCGAGGTCAGCGGTGACGTCTTCCTGGTCAACGGCGCCGTCCAGCCGTACACCGAGGTGCGGCCGCGCCGCTACCGGTTGCGCGTGCACAACGGGTCGGGCTTCCGGATCTACAACCTCGCGCTGATCGTGGACGGGGCGTTCACCCCTGCCGCGCAGATGACCCAGATCGGCACCGAGAGTGGGCTGCTGCCGCACCCGGTCAAGCGCTCGACCGTGCTGCTGGGACCGGCCGAACGCGCCGACCTCGTCGTGGACTTCGCACAGTTCGCCGGCCGCCGGATCACCCTGGCCTCGGTGGCGCGGGCCAACCGCTTCGGCTCCGACGCCGCGCCCGTCGTCAGCCTCGTGCAGTTTCGCGTCGGCACGCACGCCAAGACGCGGGGACGGCGGATCCCCAAGAACCTGCGCCCCCTGCCGGAGTGGGTGGAGTCCGCGCCGCGGACCCCAAACCGCGTCTGGGCCTTCGGGACCGGCTTCGACGTCGCGACCCGCCACGAGGCGCACACCATCAACGGGCGGGCCTTTGACCACCGCCGCGTCGACGCGCAGGTCGAGCTCGACAGCGTCGAGACGTGGATGCTGCTGAACACCACCACGCGGACCCACTACATCCACATCCACGACGTGGACTGGGTCGTGCTAAGCCGCAACGGGGCGCCACCTCCGCCGTACGAGGCGGGACTGAAGGAGACGTTCCTGCTCGACCCCGGCGAGTACATCACCGTGGCCGCGAAGTTCTCCGACCACCTGGGCCGCTACGTCATCCACTGCCACATGCTCGACCACGAAGACGGCGGGATGATGGCGTCGTGGGAGGTCGTCAAGCCCGGTGACGGGTCGCAGACGACGCTGACGGCGGCCGAGCAGCGCCGCGTCGACACCGTCCTGAACGCGATCAACGAGCGTCCCGGCGCGCCGGCGCCCCGGGCGGTCCTCGAAAGCCTGCCGCTGTCCCGGGTCACCACCGACTCGCCCGGGTCGCCCTACCTGTGCGTCCTGCCCTGACCGTGAAGAGAGAGCCGTGATGTCGCTGACCGCCTCCACGACCCTGCGCCTGCTGGTAGCGCTGGTTGCGCTGAGCCTGCTGCTTCCGGCGGCCGCCGGCGCGCAGGAGCTGCCGCCGCCGCTGCCGGTGGCGCCCGGCCTGCCGCAACCGATGCCACCGGGCTCCAACGCCTCGGGTGGGTCGACCGCCGGCGACCTCGTGCTGGAGACGCTGACGACCGCGACGCAGGACCCGACCGCGATCAGCGTGACGCCGGACGGGCGGGTCGTGTTCGCCGAGCGGCAGGGCGCGATCAAGGTCATCACCAAGCAGGGTGAGACCGTGGAGGCCGGGCGCATCCTGGTCAACGCCACCGGCTGCATCGGCTGCCCGGACCAGACCCTGGAGGAGGGCGGCATCCACGGGCTGGAGGTGTCGCCGCGGTTCCGCAAGAACAAGCGGATCTACGTCTACTACTCCGTGCCGTTCAGCGTGGGGGCCGGCGGCTTCGCCCCCACCGAGGCGGTCTTCCGCCTGTCGACGTTCGTCCTGACCGACGACAACACCATCGATCCCACCAGCGAGAAGGTGCTCATGCGCAATCCCGCCGGGACGCTGGCGTGCTGCCACTACGGGGGCGACATCGACTTCCTGCCCGACGGGACGCTCACCTTGACCGTCGGCGACGATGCCTCTCCGCGGATGCCCGACGGGATGGCGCCTCGCGACAACCGCCCCGGCTTCGAGGAGTACAACGCGGAGCGGACCTCGCAGAACCCCGGTGACCGGCGCGGCAAGGTGCTGCGGCTGATGCCGAACGGGGCGGTCCCCGACGGCAGCCAGAAGGGCATCAAGCCCAACCCGTACGTCAAGCGCAAGAAGTTCGACCCGTACGTGTACGCGATGGGCTTCCGCTCCAACTACCGCGCGGCGCCCGACCCCGTGACGGGTTCGATCTTCGTCGGCAACATCGGGCCCGACGCCGCCGTGGACGACCCCAACCGCGGGCCCCGCGGCTACGACGAGCTCGAGACGATCCCCGCCGGCGGCGGCACGAACCACGGCTGGCCGCGCTGCATCGGCAACAACATCCCGTACCGGGACTTCGACTACGTCACCCAGACGTCAGGTCCGCCGCTGTCGTGCAAGGGGATGACCCCGGCGACCATCTGGTACCCGTACGGCGAGTCCGACCGCTTCCCCCAGATCGGCTCCGGTGGGGGACGGACGGCGATGGCCGGCGTGGTGTACCGCTACAACGGCAAGGGCCGGTACCGCCTGCCCGACCGGTACCAGGGGTCGCTGCTGTTCATGGAGTGGTCGCGGGACAAGATCTGGTCGATCCCGATCATTGACGGACGCAAGGCCGACGGCTCGCCGGTGAAGCGCTACGGCAAGCTGCGGCCCAAGCGCATGCGTCTGATGGCCGAGGGCCTGCTGCACCCCATCGACGCGGCGATCGGTCGTGACGGGGCGGTGTACCTGGCCGAGTACGGCACCGGCTTCTACATGAACGGCAACGCCCGCATCAGCCGGCTGGTGCCCAAGTCCGCAGTGAAGGTCGCGGCGCAGGAGACGGTCCGCAACGCCGGCACGGCTCCTGAGCTCCCTGTGCCGCTGGGCATCACCGTGGCCGCCGGCGTGCTCGCCGCCGTCGCCATCCGCCGCCGCCGTTCCGTCTTGGCC
>DATLGM010000182.1:0-9102 GCA_035540515.1 Egibacteraceae bacterium
TGGTCGGTGCTGTGGAACGTGGTGTCGGTGGACAGGTAGTAGCCGGTGGCGGTGGCGGGTGCGGCTGCCAGCCCGTCGTTGCGGGTGGTGTCGGTGACGTTGAACGACTGGGTCTGGGTGATCGAGGCGGGGGGATTGGTGACCGCCGTGACCCGCAGGTCGGGTCGTGCTTGCGCCACGGTGACGGTGGTGGTCGAGGCCAGGCAGTTGTTGGTTTCGTTGGACTCGGTGGCTTGCTGGTTGACGTCGGCGCAGGCGATGAGGAAGTAGGCGCCGGCGGGGACGGTGGTGGGCACGGTGACCGAGGTTGAGCCGGCGTTCTGCGCGCTTGCGGCCAGGCCGGCGACGGCGCGGGTGCCGGTCAGGGCGTGGTCGGTGCTGTGGAACGTGGTGTCGGTGGACAGGTAGTAGCCGGTGGCGGTGGCGGGTGCGGCTGCCAGCCCGTCGTTGCGGGTGGTGTCGGTGACGTTGAACGACTGGGTCTGGGTGATCGAGGCCGGGGGATTGGTGACCGCCGTGACCCGCAGGTCGGGGAACACCGGGTCGATGGTCAGTGAGTACGCCTGGCTTACCGACCCGAGCACATTGCGTTGCGCGATCGTCGGGGTGTAGGTGCCATCCGCCGTCGGTGTGCCCGACAGCGTTCCTGCCGAATTCAACGTTATGCCGGGCGGTAGCGTCCCCGCCGACAAGGAGAACGACGCCGGGGGGTTCGCCGCGCCGGCGAGGGAGTGACTGTAGGCGTAGCCCACGTTTCCCTTCGGCAAGGTCGCCGGCCCGGCGACGGGTGCAGCGCCCAGCTGCCCGTCGCCGTTCGCGCCCCAGCACACGACCGTGCCGTTGGTGCGCACCGCGCACGAGTGCGCCTCGCCCGCCGTCACGTCCACGTACTCGCCGAGGGGATAGCTGATCTGACCCGAGGTGTTCGCGCCCCAGCAGTTCAGCCCGCCGCCGCTTTCGATCCGGCAGTTGTGGTTGTCGCCGGCAGCGACCGCCGTGTGGGTTCCGGCGACACTCGCGGGGGCCTGGCTGGACTCGTTGGCCCCCCAGCACACCACTGAGCCGTCGGCGCGAAGGCCACACGAGTGGCGGCCGCCTGCTGCGGCCCGCACGAACACGCCCGCCGGGGCGGCCTGCTGGCCGTGGACATTGGAACCGACGCAAACCATGGCGGCGTCGGTGCGCACCGCACACGTGTGCTGGTTGCCGGTCGAGACGCTGGTGTACGTCCCTGCCGGCGCGGGGGGTGCCTGCGCCTGCGCGTTGTCGCCCCAGCAGGTCATCGTCCCGTCGGTGCGGACGGCACACGAGTGCTCCCCGCCCGCGGACACTGCCGAGAACGTTCCGGCGGGCGCCGTCGATTTGCCGAAGGCGGTGTCGCCCCAGCACACCAGCGTGCTGTCGGTACGGATCGCGCACGCGTGGGTCTTGCCGGCCGTCAGCGCGCGGAAGGTGCCAGACGGGGCGGTTCGCTGCCCGTTGCTGTTGCTACCCCAGCACACGATCGTGGAGTTGCGGTCCAGTGCACACGTGTGCGACGCGCCGGCCTCGACCTGAATCGGGTTGTACGCGCCGGTCGGGGCGGCGAGCTGCTGCTGGTTGTCGTTGCCCCAGCACGACAGGGTGCCGTTGGTCGCGACGGCGCAGGTGTGCACCGCTCCCAACGCCACGGCGGTGAAGGTTCCCGTCGGGTCCGCACTCTGCCCGAAGCTGTTGTTCCCCCAGCAGTCCACGGCGCCGGTGGCCAGCACCCCGCACGTGTGACGTCCCCCGGCGGCGATGCCGATGAAGGTCCCGGCCGGGGCGGTGCGCTCGCCAAACGTGTTGTCCCCCCAGCACACGATCGTGCCATTGGTTCGCACAGCACAGGTGTGCCGGTCACCCAGGGCCAGATCGGTGTAGGTGCCGGCCGGGACGCTGCCGAGGCCGAAGTCGTCGTCGCCCCAGCATGCGATCGTGCCGTTGGTGCGGATCCCACACGAGTGGAAGTAGCCGACGTCGATCTTCTGGAAGGTCCCTGACGGTGGGGTGTTGTCGATCCCGTTCCACCCGGTGCCCCGGAACCCCCAGCAGGCGACCGTGCCGTTGACCCGCAACGCACAGGTGTGCTGTCCTCCGCCCGACGCGACGGACGTGAACGTGCCCGCCGGCGCAATCTCCGTGTCCGGCCCACTGGTGCCCCAGCAGCTCAACGTGCCATTGGTGGCGACCGCGCAGGAGTGCGAGTACCCCGCGGCGACGCTGACGTACGTGCCGCTCGGCGGGGTGGCCTGGTTCACGCCGTTGTCGCCCCAGCAGCGCAGCGCGCCGTCGGAGCGGATCGCGCAGGTGTGGCGGCCGCCGGCATCGATCCGCACCCCGTGCGCCGCCGAGACGACGCCGCCCGACGTCGGTGGCGCCACCTGCGCGCCCGCAGCCGGCGATGCGGGCATGACGAAAGTCGCCGCCATCGCAAGTGCGATGACGACGATCGTCACCAGCCCCGCAGCGCGCGGGCTGGTCGAAATGCCCGCCATACCGACCTCTCGTGCGCTCCAGGCATTCGTAGCCCACCCGGGCCGGTCGCGCCATCCCCCGAAGTGACCATTTCCGGCGCGTGCGGACTCAGGTTTCGCTGAGCGCCTTCAGCCAGTCCCGCCAGAACGACCGCCACCGCGTGACGTCGTCGGGCGAGCCGAGCTTGGCGTGCGCCACCGTGACGGTGCACCGACCGTCGCCGCGGGGCGCGATGGCGATCTCCGCGACACCGTCACGCAACCCGATGCGCACGTACTTCGACGTCGGCCGCGAGCGCAGCTGTGGATCGAGGGCCGGGAACAGCTCGCGGCGGCCGGCATCGTCGAGCAGGCGCTTGCGCACAGCGTCGGCGTCGGCGGTGATGGTGGCCGACACGTTCACCGTGAAGGTGCCGTCGGCGACCTGATGCGGCAGCCGTCGCCCGGTGATCCGCTCCCAGCCGACGGTCACCGCCTGCGCCCACCACCCCGGCACCCCGTGCTCGGTCTGCAGCCACCCGGCCACCGCGGCGTGCCCGTCGCCATGGCCGGGCCAGGCGTCGATCAGCTCGCGCCACTCGTCCCACCCGCGGCCGGTGTTCTCGCGCACGGACGCGTCCGGGAGCTGCGGATCGGCCTCGTGACGGGTCACCCGCATGGCCCGATCTACAGCGCGGCCTCGCCGAGGCGGTCGCGCACCACCGACTCCAGCGTGGCGATCCGGGCGGCGTCCCGCTCGGTGCGGCGCCGCAACCGGCGCAGCTCGACCAGCGCGGTGCCTGCGACGTCGGGGCCGTCGCCGGTGAACGCGGGGCACTCGGCACGGTAGTCGCACCAGTTGCACAGCGAGTTGGGCGTGGGAGCGAACTGCTCGGCGCGGATGCCCTCGGCGACCTCGTGGATCTGCCGGACCGCCGCGTCGACGTCGATGTCGGACCGCTCCACCGTCACGCGCACCCCGGGCACGACGAAGTCCAGCGCCACCCAGTCGGGGTCGATGCCCCACAGGTGGCGGGCTGCGAGCGCGTAGACGGCGAGCTGCAGGCTGCCGGCGACATGCGCGCGGGTCTTGGCCTTGCGGTTGGTCTTCCAGTCGACGATGCCGATTCCACCGCCCGCCGTGCGGGCGACGTGGTCGATCGAGCCGACGACCGTGACGGCGTTGCCGACCTCGACTTCGAACCACTGCTCGGTCGCCACGGCGGGGGTGTACCCGGGGGAGTAACGCTGGTGGTGCCGTCGCAGCACGTCCTGGGCGTGGCGGTACCAGCGGACCTTCTCCTCGCGCTCCATGCCCTCGAAGCCAGAGTCGTCCCAGTGCTCGTACAGCGCGTCGAGAAGGACCTGCACATCCGGTGGCTCCGGCAACTTCTGGTCCCACCAAGCCTCGAGGGCGGCGTGGATCGACGAACCCCACGACAGGTGCGGGCCCGGCTGCGACGGCAGCGCGTCGACGTAGGCGAACCGGTATTTCAGCGGGCACGTCCCGAACATGTCGACCCGCGAGAACGACAGGACCAGAGGGGCCGGACCGGCCGGATCTGCCGGTCCGTCCGGCGCCAACGGGGCTGCCGGCAGCGGCGTCAGCGGCAGGGTGGCACTGCTCATGAGCTGCAGGGTAACGGGCCTCTGCGACAGGACAAGCACCCCGTGCGCCGCCGCGCACAGCCCCGTCCGAATCGGCGCACGTCGGGCCCTCGGCTAGCCTGCCCAACCCGTGACGACCGACGACCGCACCCGCACGCCCCACGCCCGGAACACCGGCGCAGGCGACCTCCTGCGCGCCTTCGGCGACGGCCTGCTGATGGGCGGCGCCGACGTCATCCCCGGGGTCAGTGGCGGCACCGTCGCGCTGATCGTGGGGATCTACGAGCGGCTGGTGCTGTCGATCCACAACCTGGCCGGTGCCGTCACCAGCGTGTTCCGCGGCGACCTGGCGACCGCCAGACAGCGGTGGCGGGACGTGGAGTGGCGTCTGCTCCTGCCCCTGGGCACGGGAATCCTCCTGGCAGTCGCCGTGGGCTCGGTCGTCATCGTGCCGCTGCTCGAGCGGTTTCCGTCGCAGATGCGGGGGCTGTTCTTCGGGATGATCGCCGCATCCCTCGCGGTGCCGTGGCGGCGGGTCGAGACCCACGACCGGACGACGTGGGCGATCACCGCGACCGCTGCCGTGGTCGCCGCGGTGCTGGTGGGGCTGCCACCAGCCGCCGTTCATGATCCAGCCCCGCTCATGGTGTTCGGCAGCGCCGCGATCGCGATCTGCGCCATGATCCTGCCGGGGGTCAGCGGCGCCTTCCTGCTGCTGGTGCTGGGCATCTACGAGGCCACGCTGCGGGCGCTGTCGGGGTTGGACTTGGCCTACATCGGGGTGTTCGTCGCCGGTGCCGTCCTGGGCCTCGGGATCTTCTCCCGCTTGCTGGCGTGGCTGCTGGAGCACCACCACCGCACCACCATGGCGGCGCTGGTCGGGCTGATGGCCGGGTCGCTGCGGGCCCTGTGGCCGTGGCAGACCGAGGACCGCGGACTGCTGGGCCCGCCCGCGGATGCCGCCGCCGTGCTGACCGTGATCGCGATCGCGGCCGCTGGCTTCGCGGCGGTGCTGCTGCTGATCCGTTCGGGAGACCGGCGGTGATCCGCCCATAGATGGGTAGGGTCACGGCGATGACCCGCATGCACGACGTCGCCCTACTGGATTTCCCCGTCGCGCAGTTCGCCCAGATGCAGCAGCACCACGACGCGATGCTGCGCGAGTTCTCGCTGATCGCGCTTGGCTCCGACGGAGAGTCGACCACGACACCCCGCCGGTTGGTGTCGCTGGCCAAGGAGATGTTCGAGCGTCACGGCGACGCCGCCGCGCCGTTCAGACAAGGGGTCGCCGAGGCCGTCGCGCGCGGGGACGCCGTCACCTCGCTGCACCTGTCGATCCCCTACGAGACGCTGCGCTGGACCGAAGACTTCCTGATGCTGTTCGAGGAGGCCGACGAGTTCTGCCGCGACGGGCAGCTGCTGACCCCGCCGTCACCGCCGGAAGTCGTGGAGTTCCGCCGATGGCTGGCCGGCGAGCTCATCCGCCAGATCCGCGACGGGGCGCCGGCCACGCCGTACTGGACCGAGACGCTGTAGCGGCTAGGTGCCCGCCGGCGCAGACCGCTGGCCCAGCAGCCCCCGGATGTCCTGCGCCACCCCTGCCAGCCCGCGCTCCGCGGCCTCCCCGCGCAGCCGGCGTTTGGTCTCGGCGTAGGTCGGGCGCGGCAGCAGCGCCAGGGCCCGGGCGTGGGCGGTCGCGGCGGCGAGGACCTCGTCGGCGGCCCTCACCTCGTCGGCAAAGCCGACCTCGACCGCTTCGGCAGGTCCGACCATGCGGCCGGGCAGCAGCAGGTCGTCGAGCCGGTGGGCGGCGACGTTGCCGCGCGCGATCGCAATGATCCACGACGGCAGGGGGAAGCCGATGGTCGTCTCCGTCAGCCCCCACCGGTAGTCGCCATCGGCGGCGACGGCGTGGTCGCACGTCATCGCCAGGATGGTGCCGCCGGCGATGGCATGACCCGTCACGGCGGCCACCACGGGACGCGGTTCGAGCCACACCCGCATCATCGTCTGGCCGAACCGGACGAGCAGCTCGGTCAGGCCGTCGACGTCCAGCGTCGCCATGACCTTCATGTTCAGTCCCGCCGAGAACATCTCGGGGCGGCCGGCGAGCACGACCGCGGCGTCGTCCGCGCATTCGTCCAGCGCCACGTCCAGCCGCGTGAAGAAGTCGAGGTCGAAGGCATTGACCTTGCCGTCGTCCATCAGCAGGGTCGTCACGCCGTCCTCGGCCGTCAGCCGCTGGATCGTCACGCGATGCCGACCAGCTCGGCGGTGCCGATGATGTGCCCCTTGGCGGCTTGCCGCAGCTCGCTGCGCGTCGCACCGGGCGGCAGGTCGAGCAGCTCGGTGTCCAGTGCGAACAGGCGGAAGAAGATCCGGTGCGGCCCGCGGTCGACGTCGGTCTCGGGTCCGGAGTACCCCACCTCGTCGTACTCGTTGAGCCCCTGCACGAGCTCGATCGGGGACTCGATGTACGCGTCGCGAGGGATCGCGCCGTCCAGTCCCGTGGTCGCCGGTGACAACCCGTACACCACCCAGTGGGTAATGACCCCGGCGTCGGCGTCCGGGTCCTCGCAGACCAGCGCGAGCTCCTTGGCCCCCTCCGGGACACCCGACCACTGCAGGGGCGGTGACACCCCGTCGTCCTCACCGAGCTGTTCGACCGGTAGGTCGGCGTCGTGCTCGAACGCCGGGCTGGTGAGGCGGAAGGCCCCCATCGTGGTCGCTACCTCCTGTTCGTGACCGCGTGCATCATGCCCGTTCAGCGGGGTCACGCGCATGATCTGTCGGCAACGTCTTCAGCGACTGCCGCGCGACCTTGCCGGTCGGCAGCCGTGGCAGGTGATCGATCAGCACGAACTCCCGCGGCAGCTTGTACCGGGCAAGACGCTCGCGGGCGTGCGCCGCGAGGGCGCGTTCGTCGACCGCCGAACCGGGACGGGCCACGACGACAGCCCGTACCCGCTCCCCGGTGCGCTCGTCAGGCAGCCCGACGACGGCCACCTCTGCCACGTCGGGGTGGGTCAGCAAGGCCTCCTCGACCTCGCGCGGGTACACGTTGAAGCCGTTGACGATGACCATGTCCTTCAGGCGGCCGGTGATGCGCAGGTAGCCGTCGTCGTCCAGCGCGCCCAGATCACCGGTGGCGAACCAGCCGTCGCGCAGCACGGCGGCCGTCTCGTCGGGCCGCCCGTGGTAGCCGGCGAACACGTTGGGCCCGCGGACGAGGATCTCGCCGACCTCCCCGGTGGACGCCGCTGCCCCGTCGGGCATGCGGATGGACACGTCGACACCGGGCAGCGGCAGGCCGACCGTACCGGGGCGAACGGCGGGGGCCCCGGCGTTCGACGCGACGACGGGTGCGGTCTCGGTCAGCCCGTAGCCCTCGAGGATCTCCAGGCCGAAGCGGTCAGCGAACCGCTGCCACGTCCCGACCGGCAGGGCGTCGGCACCCGAGACAGCGGCGCGCAGGCGCGGCAACCGGATGTCCGGAAGGGCGTTGAGGGCAGCGAAGACCGCCGGTGGGCCGTACGCCACCGTCACGCCGTGGCGCGCCGCTTCCTGTGCGGTCGAGGCGGGGTGGAAGCGCTCCACCGCGAGGACCGCACAGCCGTGGTACGCCGCGGCGTTGAGGACCACGTTGAGCCCGAACACGTGGAAGAACGGCAGGACGCCGAGCAACACGTCGTCGGGTTGCAGTCGCAGCAACGGCAGGTTGGCGAAGGCGTCGAGGTTGTCCAGCAGGTTGGCGTGCGTCAGCCGAGCCCCTTTGGGGCGACCGGTCGTCCCGGACGTGTAGCAGATGACGGCGAACTCCGACGGCGCGCCTGGCGCCACGACCGGGTCGCCGATCGCGTCTGCGGGCACGGCGGTCACCCCTGCGGGGACCTCGCCGCTGTCGGCGACGACGGCAACCGCGATCTGCGCGTCGCTGACGATGTGCTCCCGTTCGGCCGGCGTGTACGCCGGGTTCACCGGCACCACGGTGGCGCCGGCCCGCAACGCGCCCCAGTAGGCCGCCGCAAAGCCCACCCCGTTCGGGGCGATGACCGCGACACGGTCGCCGCGGCGCACGCCGGCGTCCCGCAACGCCCCGGCAAGACCAGCGACGCGGCGCTCCAGCTCCCTCCACGTCACGGTCGCACCGCCTGCGATGAGCGCGGGACGGTCGCCGTGCGTGTCCGCCGCGATGCGGGGCAGGTCGCCGACGTCGCCGACCATCGTCAGGCCAGCGCGTCCGCCATCCGGTCCAGGCCCTTGACCAGATCGTCGTCGGACAGGGCGTAGGACAGCCGGACGCAATCCGGGGCGCCGAACCCCTCACCCGGTACGAGCGCCACCTTGACCGTCTCCAGCAGCACCTCGCACAGCGTCTGTGCGGAGTCCACCCGACGACCGCCGATCTCCCGGCCGAACAGTCCCCGCACCGAGGGGAACGCGTAGAAGGCCCCTTCGGGCAGGGGGCAGTCGATGCCGTCGATGTCATTGAGGCGCTCGTGCGCGAGCTTGCGCCGGCGGTCGTAGGTCGCGCGCATCTCTGCGACCGCGTCCATGGGCCCGCTGACCGCCGCCAGCGCGGCGGCCTGCGCGACGTTGGCCACATTGGAGGTCGCATGGCTTTGCAGCCGAGCGATCGCCGACGTCACGGATGCCGGCGCGATCGACCAGCCGACTCGCCAGCCGGTCATCGCGTAGGTCTTCGCCACGCCGTTGACCACGACGCAGCGGTCCCGGACATCGGGCACCACCACTGGCATGCTGACGTGCTCGGCATCGCCATAGACCAGGTGCTCGTAGATCTCGTCGGTGATGACCCAGATGCCCGCGTCGGCGGCCCAGCGGCCGATGGCCTCCACCTGCTCGGGGGGGTAGACCGAGCCCGTGGGGTTCGACGGTGACACGAAGACCATCGCTTTGGTCCGCGGCGTCCGTGCCGCTTCCAGCTGCTCCACCGTCACCCGGAAGCTGGTCGAGACGTCGGTCGGCAGCTCCACGGGCGTCGCGCCGGCGAAGCGGA
>DATLGM010000183.1:0-7308 GCA_035540515.1 Egibacteraceae bacterium
GCCGAGCGCGGCGACGTCGCCGGCGGCGCGATGGACCATGTCGCAGTAGCCGGTCCAGCAGTGCAGCATCCGGGGCGCCAGCAGGACCTCGGCGTGACCGCCGGCTGCGGTGACCCGACGCGCCAGCGTCAGGGTGTCGTCGGTGACGATCTCGTCTCGGCTGGCCAGCAGCAGCAGCGGCGGCAGGCCGGACAGGTCGGCGTACACGGGTGAGGCCAGGGGATGCCGAGGGTCGGCGCCGGCGAGGTACTGCTGTGCCGCGAAGCCGAGCCGCACGGGATGAAGCGCGAGGTCCCGACGGGCGTTGCGGCGGTACGAGTCCCCCGACAGCGACAGGTCCGCCCATGCCGAGACCGTTGCGGCGCCGGCGGGCAGCGGGTCGCCGGCGTCGCGCAGCGCTACCAACGCCGCGATCGCCAACCCACCACCGGCCGACTCCCCGAGCAGCACGATCCGCTCCGGTGGCACGTGCCTCACCAGCCACCGGTATGCGGCGACGGCGTCGTCGACGGCTGCCGGGAAAGGGTCCTCCGGCGCCAGCCGGTAGTCGACGTTGAAACCCGTGAGGCCGCTGGCTTCCACGAATTGCGTCAGTCCCTTGCGGCTGGCGTTGACCGACCCCATCGCATAGCCCCCGCCGTGCAGGTACAGCAGTACCCGCTCGGGGTCGCTGGTCTGCACCGACGTCCACTCGGCCGGCACACCGCCGGCGTCCACCGGGGTGCACTCCGCCCCCTCGGGTACGCCGACAAGGTCGCCCATGGCCTCGAAGCGGGCCCGTCCCTCCAGCAGCAGCTCGACGCTGGGCGGGCCGACCCGCCACCGCGCGTGGCGCAGCTGGGCGCGCAGCTTCCGGTACTTCGCCTCCATGGCCACGCGCTGCAGCACTGCGCCTGCCGCCGCCCGACGCGATCGCGCCGTCACCGTGCGCACTGGTTGACCACCACCCGCAGGGCGATGTCGGTCGCGTCTGGGTCGTCGTGCTGCAGCGCCTCGCGGAGCGCCGCCACGCCCGACGCCAGCGGCACGTACGCGGCGTCTCGGTCCGCCGCCGCACGCGTCAGACGCGCCGTCCGGTCGATGCCGGTCAGCACCTCCTCGGCTGGCACGTCACGCGCCACCTGCGCCGGCAGCTCCTGCGTCACGTACGCACACGCCTGCTCAGCGAGCTCGGCGGGCGCGGCCGTCACGGGCACCTCGTCGGCCGTCGGGGCGGTGGGTGCCTGCCGGTCGCCGGTGAGCAGGGCGAGGGCAGCGCCCACCAGCAGCAGCCCAACCGCCGCGCCGGCGACGCCGAGCCGACCTGGCCGGCGCACGTCACGCGTCCGGTCGCACGAACGCCTTGATGGTCGCGCACTCGCTGCCTTCGGCCCGTCCGTACGGCCGGATCGTGTACCGGCCCACAGCGGCCGGGACGATGAACGTCTCCGCGTAGTGCACGACGAACGGCGCGAACGCACCGTCGGGCGACTCGACGACCGCCTCCTCGCCCTGCACCAGATTGAGCACGTTGACGCCGCCGCCGGTCTCGTGGTGCACCCGCCCCGTGAACCAGTGGCGGTGCGTGTCGATGAACTCGGCCTCGTGCAACCCCGTCCGCTCGGCGCGCCACCCGTCCCCGGCGCCCAGTGGCGTGATCTGGTTGACCAGCCGGTCCAGGGCGTACCGCGTGTCGCGGTGCCACTGGATGTTCGCCTCGCCGCGCTCGATGTTGATCGGCCGCGGTCGACCGTCCAGGCCCAACCGGTCCCAGTCCCACAGCTTGAAGGTGAAGATGTAGGGGGTCGCACTGATCTCCAGCACCATCCCGCCCGCTCCCGAGCAGTGCACGGTCCCAGCCGGGATGAGGAAGTGGTCGTGACGCTTGGCGGGAAACCGGTTGACGTAGGTCTCGGCCGGAAAGGAGAACCCACCGTCCTGCGCGCGACGCAGGTCGGCCATCATCGCCTCGCGGTCGACGTCGGTCTTCAGGCCGAGGTAGACCGTCGAACCCGCCTCGGCGTCCATCATGTAGTAGCTCTCGTCCTGGGTGTAGGACACCCCGAAGTGCTCGCGGATGTAGCTGGTCAACGGGTGCACCTGCAGCGAGAGGTTCCCGCCGCCCATGGTGTCGAGGAAGTCGAACCGGATCGGGAACTCATCGCCGAACCGCTCGCGGACGTACGAGCCGAGCAGCGCCTCGGGCTCGCGGAACACCAGGTTGAGGCTGGGGATCTCGACCCGGTGGTGGCCGAAGCCGAGCAGCAGCGAGTTCTCCTCGGGGACGCAGTTGAAGCACCACGCGTAGTTGGGCTCATCGGGTGGGAGGTCGCAGACCTCCTTCATCCACTGACCGCCCCACGGACCGGGGTCGAAAAAGGGCATCACCTCGAACGGGCGCCGGGCGACGGCCGCCAGCGCCCGCAGGTGGTCGGCACCGGTGATCATCTTGGGCTCGCCGGGGACCGTGGTGTCCAACAGGTAGTCGGTGCGCTCGAACAGGCTGCGCTTGAGCCGGTCGGCGACTCGCCAGTCCACGAAGTACGCGTGCTTGTACCGCAGTGATGCCCGCAGCTCGATGTTGTTGACACCGAGGTTGGCGATCTCGCCGCGGCGCTGGCGCTGCTGCGCCTCCCACCGCGGCATGTCGGCATACACGAGCACGTCTGGTTCAGCGACGCGTGACGCGCCCGCCCCGACCACCACGATGCGGCCGTCGCTGTCGCGAACCTCCGCCCGCAGCCGCGCGAGCGCCACCGGGTCGAAGAAGTCGTCGATGGTCAGGTCGTTGAGCCGGCCGAACACCGGGTCATCGGTCACGTACGGCTGGACCATGGCCGCGATGTCGTCACCGGGCTTGTACGCGTCCGCTGCGTCCACGATGCGGTCAGCGCCCAACCGGTCGGCGAGCAGCCGAAGGTCCTTGTCGTACACGCCGGGGTAGGCCTCGACGACGACCCTGTGGGCGCCGGACGAGCGCAGCTGTGCCGCGATGTCGTCCCATCCGACGCGGCACGCCGACGCAGGGCCTGCGGGGACGGTGGGATGCCGGTCGAAGTTCGGCTGACGGTCCCAGGTGTGAACCGGGGCTTCGGAGCTCACAGTGCAGATCCTTGTGCCAGGGCCAGGTGGCCGAGTCCGATGAGGGAGGCGCGGTCGCCCAGCGACGCGCTGCGGACGCGCACGGCGTAGCCCGGCCACAGCGCTTCGTCGACCTGTGCCTGCAGGTCGTCGAGGACCGGCGCGTCGGGGGTGATCGGGCCGCCTCCCAGCACGACCGCCTCGGGGGTGTGCGCATGGGCCAGCGCCACGATCCCGCGGGCCAGCCAGCCGCGGTACTCCTCGACGGCCGCGAGGGCGCCGTCGTGCTTGCGGGCCGCGGCGGCGTAGACGTCCTCGACGGTGGCCTGGGCAAGGCCTGCCGCGGAGGCGTACGCCGTGAGCGACGCCGCGGCGCAGCGTGCCTCGATGGTCCCGCGCCGGCCGTTGGTGTCGGTCGGTCCCGTGCGGTCGTCCGCGATGGGGATCTGCCCGCCCAGGATCCCGCCGCCGAGGGGGCCGTGAGCGACCGGCCGGCCGCGCTCGAGCACGGCCACCCCCACACCGGTCCCGATCGTCATCACGACGACGCGGTCACAGCCGGCGCCGGCACCGAAGTACGCCTCACCGGCGCCGTACGCGACGGCGTCGTTGACGACCGTGACGGGGCGGTCGAGCCGGTCGGCCAGCTCGCCGGCGAGATCGAGCCCGACGATGCCCTCGAACTTGCCGGGCAGCGCGACGATGCGCCCGTCGTCGACGATGCCTGGGACCGCCAATCCGATGGCCTCGGCGTCGTGCTGGTCGAGCAGCGCGGCACCGGTCTCCTCCAGCGTCTTCAACGCCGGCGCGGCCGCAAGTCCCGCGGTGGCGGCGGTGGTGAACGCGGCCACCGTGCCCGTGCCCGCCTCGACGATCCCGGCCTTGAGCCGGGTGCCCCCGAGGTCGAACGCCACGACGTTGCAGGGTGGCACCGGCTACTCCTCGTGGACGCCGGCGGCGTCGACGGTGTAGGTGCGCCCGTGCCAGCTCAGTCCCGTCAGCCGGGCGTCGGGATCGAAGCCGGTCAGTGCCGGCGACGCGGTGATCTCGTCGAGGCCGGCGCGGACCCCAAACACCCCCTCGATGACCAGCCGGACCCAGGACCCGCCCGACGAGCAGGCCCAGTCGTTGATGAACGGCACCTCGCCGGGCACCTTGCGTGCCCCGCCCGCGTGCGGCTCGACGACCTGCTCGGCGAAGTGGGCCTGGCCGTACGGGCCCTGGTTGGCGCTGCGGGCCAGCCCCTTCAGCCACCCCGCGGCACGCTCGTGCTCGCCGATCGCGTACAGCTCGGCCGCGACCTCCGACGGCCATGCGCAGTACGCGCCGTTCCACTGGTGGTCGGCGCGGACACTGAACACGGCGTTGTGGTCGGCGTTGGACAGCGCACGCAGCCACAGGTCGGTGCGCAGCTCCCGCTCGAAGTAGGCGACCATCTCGTCGCGTTGCTGCTGCGACAGGTCGTCGCGCATCGCGAAGAGCACCGTGGCGAAGTCGTAGCAGTGGCGGACGGGTACGAGCGTGCCGTCGGGGAAGCGCGCATGCCAGTAGCCCTCGCCGTCGGCGTACAGCTGGTGGACGCGCTCGGACAAGGCGTCGGCTTCCTTGCGCAGCTGCTGCGCTTCCTCGGTCTCCCCGAGCGCGGCGACGATGTCGGCGGCGGTGCGCAGCGAGTACACGGCGGCGGCGTTGAGGCTGGCGACCTCGTGCACGTAGGTCGACACGCACTCGAGCAAGTTCCCGATGCCGCCGTAGTCAGCCAGCCCGTTGGCGGTCTGGAACTCCTCCCAGCTGCGGGCGTACCCGACCAGCTCGTCCGCGCGGCGCCGGCCGTCGGCGTCGGTCTCCTCCAACCACGCCAGGTCACCGGTCCACTGCGCGTACGCGGCGATCGAGCGGGTCATCGCGTAGTCGTTCACCGCGTACCAGGCGCCCAGGCCGGCGCCGGTCAGCCACTCCGTGCCCATGCAGGTGTGGATGTCGGTCGCCATCCAGTGGGCGTGCTGACGCCGCATGACCTCGGGGTCGAGCAGCGCATGGACCGTCGCCGAGAGGCTGTAGTCCCACAGGAACGTCACGGTCGGCCAGTACCGGGGCATGAGCGTGTCGTAGGTCCGGCCGAGCACCGAGTGCGGGGTGTCGCGCTTGAAGTAGACGACGCCGAGGATGCCCATCCAGTACAGGCGCAACAGGTCGGCGTCGTCGGTCTCCAGCCGCGGCAGGTGGCCGGAGTACCGGTCGTTGCCGGGGGTGACGACGGCAGCGAGCTCGGCGTTCCAGTCGTGTTCGTTGGCCTCCAGCAGCTGCGCGACGTCGCCGGCGACGGCCCGGTAGACGGCGGTGGCCTGGTCGACGTCGTCACCCAGCGCCACGACGAAGTCCAGGGCAGCACGGGCTCCGGCCGGGACGTCGAGGACCGCGGTCACCGCGTCACGCTGGGCCTGCGCCGACGGGTGGTGCAGACCCTGCACGGTCGCCGCGCCGGTCTCGGGGTCCACGAACGTCACCAACCCGTCGCCGGGGGTCGCGTCGTTGA
The DNA here is from genome assembly GCA_035540515.1 of Egibacteraceae bacterium. Lineage (GTDB taxonomy): Bacteria > Actinomycetota > Nitriliruptoria > Euzebyales > Egibacteraceae > WHTG01. The sequence continues at coordinate 5,597 of DATLGM010000183.1, forward strand.
ACCCGGCGGGCGCGATCGCCGCGGTCAAGGTCGCGGCGTGACGCGTCACCCAGCCGGCCAGCGCGTAGCGCAGGGACACCCGGCGGTCATCACTACCGAGGTTGTCGACGGTCAGTCGCTGCACCACTGCCGTGCGACCCATGGGCATCGCGGTGACCGACGTCAACCGCAGGCCGTCCCACTCGGTGGTCCGGGTGATGCGGTCGGGACGCCAGACCACGGTGACGGGCGCGCCGGTGCCGGCGAGGTACTGGCCGTCGACGTACAGCTGCCCGGTCGCGGTGTCGGCGGTGAACAGCGGTGGGAAGGTCACCGCCCGGACGGCGGTGAGGTCGGTATCAGCCTGCACCGTCCCCAGGAAGTTCGTCAGGCCGGGGGGGTTGTAGATCTCGGCGAAGCGGACGACGAGCGGGTCGCTGGCGAGATCGTCGACGGTGGGGATCATCGGGCGTCCTTGGCCGCGGCGGCAGCACCCCGCGTGTCGACGTCGAGGACGGCGTCGGCCCGGCCGCTGCCCGGCTCGACCAGGACGTCGAAGACGGTGCGGTCGCCGCGGTAGCAGGCGACGAAGTGCTCGAACGGCACGTCGTCCTGGTCGAAGTTGACTGCGGTGACCTTCATCAGCGCGCTGCCGGGGGGGACCTGCAGCACAGCGGCGGTCTCGTCGTCGGCGGGCACCGCCTCGAAGCGCCGGCGGCCGCTGGTGGCGTGCACGTTGAACTCCTCGGCGAGCAGCGCGTACAGCGACGCCTCGCGCATGTCGCGGTCGACTAGCGGGGCGAAGCGCGGCATGGGCATGTAGGTCCGGACCGACACGATCGGTTCGTCGCCGATGCGGCGGATGCGGTCCAGCCGGAGCGCCGGCGCGTCCATGCTCAGCTGGAGCTCTTCGGCGACGAACGGCGGGGCGGGCACCACCTCCTGGCCGAGGATGTCGCTGTGGACGACCTCGCCCCGGCGAGTCATCTCCTCGAAGAACCCCCGCAGCTCCTGGACCAGCGACTCGGCCACCATCGGTCGCCGCACGAAGGTGCCGCGGCCCTTCTCCTTCTGCACGAGGCCTTCGTGCACCAGCTCGTCGAGCGCCTGGCGGACCGCCGTCCGTGAGATCCCGTAGGACGCGCACATGTCCGCCTCGCTGGGCAGCAGGTCTCCGGGCTGCCAGCGGCCGGCCTGGATCTGATCCCGCAGGATCTGCGCCAGCTGCGCGTAGTACGGCATGGGGTTGGTCTTCTGGATGGCATCAGCCATGCGATGGGCCCTCGATCGTCGACGCCGGCCCGCCAGGGCCGCCTATCACCTTATCATGATAGGTTGTCGCGGTCGAGTGTCAGTGCCGGCGGTGCCGGGCGATCGCGGCCGCGGCGAACAGGGTGTTGGCGGCCAGATGCGCCACCGCCGGCGCTACCAGACCGCCGGATGCGCGGCGCACCGCGCACAGCACCAACCCGACCCCGGTCGTGGCCGCTCCGGCCCCGGCCACGGCCGCGACCTTGGCCCGCGCACCGGCGTCCGGGGCGTTGACCTGCAGCGTCTGCAGCGCCGGCAGCACGTGCCAGACACCGAACACGACGCTGGAGCCGGCGGCTGCGGCGGCCGGCGAGGACCGGGTCGCCAGCGCCCCGTACAGCACGCCGCGGAACGCGACCTCCTCCAGCAGCACGGTGCCCAGCGGGATCCGCAGACCCAGCCACGCCAGCGCCTGCCGGCGG
>DATLGM010000184.1:0-6040 GCA_035540515.1 Egibacteraceae bacterium
GTCCTTACCCACGTCGCGGTGGCGCCGCGGTGGCGCGCCTCGGGAGCGGGCGCGGCGCTGGTCGAGGCCTTCGAGCTCGCCGCACGGAACGCGGGCTGCGAACGTGCCGTGCTGGTGACGCTGGCGGGGCGCGACGGAGCGGGCCGGTTCTACCGCAAGCTGGGTTGGACGCTGCTGGAGACGCATGCCGATCATGACGGCAGGCTGCTCGAGTGCTATCAACGGCGTCTGTGACCGACAACCACCCCCCACGCCTGAATCGCCGCGCCGTCCTCGGGATGCTGCTGGCCGCGGGCGCGTCGGCGTGCAACCTTCCGGTCGGCCGGACCACCGCGGAGCCCGGTCCGAGCCCGCACCCGACCGGCCCGACGGACCCCACCCCCACGCCGCGGCGAACCCGGCCACCCGAGCCCGAGATCGCGACGCTGACAGCGGTGCCGCCGTACACGACCATCGACGGTGAGACGTACCCCAACGCCAAGCGCATCGCGAGCCGCTACGTGCAGGCGCTGACGACCTACGACGCCGGCACCCGCCGGCGTGCGGTGGTTCGCGGTGCCTCGCGGGGCGCCGACCGCGACTTGGACCTGGAAGGCGTGATCCGCCGGGCGCGACCGCTGCACGTCGCCGGCGCCCAGTCGCGGGGTGAGATCGTGTACCCGCAGCTGGGCGGGCTCGCGCTGGGGGGCACCGTCGACCGCTGCTGCGTGATGGTTGTCGTCCGCCAGACCATCCTCGACGACAGCGGCGAACAGCGAACCGTGACCCGAACCGTCGACGTGCGGCTGGTCAACCGCGACGACCAGTGGATGGTCGAGGACATGGCCGACGCCGGCGGCCGGCCTGTCCGCCGGCGTGACGGCGCGCTGCCGCCGATCGCACGGCGAGTCCTGGACAACGACCGGATCGACCTACCGGACAGCGCCCGCTGGGACATCCACGAGGGGCTGATCGACGAGCGGCTGCTGCGGACGATGCACCGGATCGCTCAGCTGACGCCGTACGCGGTGTGCACGTTGCGCAACGGCCACCCTGTCAACGTGTTCAACACCAACCGGACCAGCAACCACACGTTGGGACGTGCCGTGGACATCTGGGGCGTCGGTGGTGAACCTGTCGTCGTGCAGCAGCCACAGGAGGACACCGACGCCCACGAGTTCACCTCGGAGCTGCTCGACGGCTACGGGGTGACCGAGCTGGGGAGCCCCTGGGACCTGGACGGACCACCAGAGCCCGGGAAGGTCCGGCCGTCGTTCACCGACGCCGTCCACGCCGACCACATCCACGTGGCGTACCGGACGGGATGACAGAACAGCCGGCGGCGGCCGGCCCCTCGGAGCGCAACGCCGCCTCGTGGATGGCGGTCGGCACGCTGCTGTCGCGCCTGACCGGGTTCGTGCGCACCGCCGCGCTGGTCACCGTGCTGGGGACGACCCGGTTGGGCGACGCGTTCAACACGGCGAACACGGTGCCCAACATGCTGCTGGTCCTCGTGACCGGCGGGACGCTGTCGTCGGTCCTCATCCCGATGCTGGCGCGTGAACGCGACGACGCGCAGCGCCGGCACCGCGCGGAGACCATCGGCGGGCTGGTGATGCTCGGCACAGGTGTGGCCTCGGCGCTGATGTTCCTGGGCTCGCCGATCATCGCCCGCTTCTTCGCCCTGGGTCTTCGGGGAGGACCTGACTACGAGGCGTACGTCGCAGTGACGACCCAGTGGCTGGCGCTGTTCGCGCCGCAGATCCTGTTCTACGGGATCTCGGTGTACGCCGTCGCGGTGCTCAACGCGCACGGACGGCTGGCGCTCGCCGGCTTCGCGCCGGTGTTGACCAACGTCGTCGCGGTCGGCGCGGTCATCGCGTACGTCATGACCGGTGGGCCCAGCGGGTGGGGGCAGGAGGGTCAGCCGTCGATCCAGCAGCTGGGCACCACGCCGTTGGTCGTCCTCGGGGTGGGGACGACGCTGTCGATCTTCGCGATGGCGCTGCCGCAGCTGCTGGGCGCACGGCGGGTCCTGCCCGGGCTGCGGCTGCGTCCCCGCCTGCGGCTCCACGACCCTGCCACCAGGGAGCTGTGGCAGCTGGGACGGTGGACCCTGGGCTACGTCGCCGCCAACCAGGTCGCCCTCGCGGTGATCATCGCGCTGGCCAACGACGTCGAGGGCGGCGTCGTCGCGTACCAGACGGCGTTCGCGATCATGCAGCTGCCGTTCGGGATCCTGGCCGTGTCGCTGTTCTCGGCGATCTACCCACGGCTTGCGCGCAACGCCACCCGCGAGGACGAGGCCTTCGCCGCGTCGGTGTCCGGCGGCTTCCGGCTGACGGCCCTGCTGCTGGTGCCGGCCGCGGCAGGGCTGTTCGCGCTTGCGCGACCGGTCACGGAGCTGCTCGTTGCCTACGGCGCAACCGCCGAGACCGGCGGCGACTTCATCGGGGCGGTCGTGCGGGTGTTCGCCGTCGCGCTCCTGCCGTTCACGGTCTTCCAGCTGCTGACGCGCAGCTACTACGCGCTCAGCAACACGCGCACCCCGATGCTGGCCAACGTCGCGGTGGCCGCCGTGAACATCTCCTTCGCCGGCTTGGCGACGCTGCTCATCGCCGACCCCATCATGCGGATCCAGGGGCTGGTCGGGGCCTACACGCTGTCCTACGTCACGGGATGCGTGCTGCTCGGCCGCGGGTTGGTGCGCCGGCGACCCGGAGCGTTCGCCGGTGGCGTCCGCGCCGTGGCGACGTCGGGGTTCGCGGCGTTGATCATGGCCGCCGTCATCGTGGGCGCCGACCGGCTGCTGCCGGCGCACCAGGGGCAGCTGATGTTCATCCTGCGGACCGGCGGCTTGGTCGCGATCGGCGGTGCCGCGTACGCCGTGGCGCTGATCGCGCTGCGCAGCCGGGAGCTGGGCGAGCTGGTGTCCCGCCGCAGGGCCTGACCATCAGCCGGACAGGTCACGTTTCGCGCCGGCTGGATGCGAAATGGTCGAGGGGTACAGGATCCATCGAGCAAAGGAACCAGTTCATGTCCGTCGCACGGGTAACGGAGATCAGCGCCCGGTCCGAGACCAGCTTCGAGGACGCCATCCAGAAGGGCATCGAGCGGGCGACGCAGACCCTGCGCAACGTCGAGGGCGCATGGATCAAGGAACAGCAGGTGCGCATCACCGACGGGAACATCACCTCCTACGAGGTGAACATGAAGGTGACGTTCGTCCTGGAGTAAGGGCCCCTCAAGAATGAAGACGCCGGCCCAGCGGGCCGGCGTCTTCTGCTTCTGGGATGGTGCAGCGTCAGCCGTCGGTGCCTGCGGGCTTGCCCGGCGCCTGCTCGGCGTTGGCCCGGCCGGTCGCTTCGGCCGCGGCGCCGCGCTCGCGAGCGGTGGTCTCCTCGGTGGTGGGCTCCTGCGGGCTGTTGGCCCGTGCCTGCGTCTCACGCTCGCTCGCCTGCGCGCGAGCCTGCGTTTCGCGCTCGCCGGCCTCGGCGCGCTTGGCCGTGCCGGTGTCGGTGCCGGTCGCTGCGGCATCGCCTCCGGCGCCCTCGGGCTTGCCGGCGTTGGCTCGCGCCTCGGTCGCCTTGGCCTTGCCCTCGGCGGCCTTGGCCTTGCCCTCGGCGGCCTTGGCCTGCCCTGCCTCGCGAGCCGCCTCGGCGCGCGCTCGCGCCTCGGCTGCCTTCGCCAGGCCGGCGGCACGCGCCTGCTGGGCCTTGAGCAGCGCCTCCTGGGCCTGCTCGGCGGCGTTGTCGACCGCGGTGTCGGGGATCCCGGCTTCCGCGGCGCGGGCGGGACCGTCAGTGCCCTGCTCGGCCTCGACGCGGTCAGTGTCCTGGCCGATGACGTCGGGCAGCTTGTCCGCGGCGGCCAGACCGCCGACGGTGGTGGCGGCGACGAGGGTCGCGGCGGCGGCCTTGGCGGGAAGGCCGGCAAACAGTGCGGCGAGAGCTGACAGTGGCATGGGAAGTGGTCTCCTGAGGCGTGCGGGCCGGCGGCGGCGGGTCGCGCCCGTGCCGGCGACGGTCGGCGTACGGCGTGCCTGGGCGGCGGCGGCCGCGATGTGCGACGCCTCGACGTCCGGTGGGACTGCGGGCACGTCGGCAAGACGCGACACCAAAGCCACGGCGGGGTCGGACGGGTCCCAGTGCTCGTCGTAGCGGTTCATGTCCGTGTCACCGCCGCGGACGCTCGGGGGGATACGCCCTGTCGGAGAATTCTTTTCGCAGCGCGGCCAGACCCCGTCGCTGCAGCGCCTTGACCGCAGTCACCGGGCGGCCGACGATGCGGCTGACCTCTTCCAGCGCCAGGTCACCGAACACGCGCAGGGCGATGACCTCGCGCTGCTCACGCGTCAGGCGGTTGAGGGCGGCGAGCGCCTCGGCGTCGAGCACCGCGGTCGCCGGGTCCTCGCCGCCGGCGCGGTCGGGCAGCTCCCCCACCGGTTCGGCGGGGCGTCGGCGCCGGCGCCGGCGCTCGTCGACCAGGCGGTGGTGGGCGACCATGAACACCCAGGACCGAAACGCGTGCTCGTCACCGGAGAAGGAGGGCAGGTTCCGGGCGAGCTGCAGGAACAGCTCGCCGAGCAGGTTGTCGGGATCCTCGGCGCCGTTGGCGATGAGATAGCCGCGGACGGGGGCCGCGACGGCTCGGTACAGCAGCGTCCACGCCCACTCCGCACCCGCCTGCGCGGCAACCAGGACCCCGTCGAAGGAGGGGCCGATCGGTGTTGCGGCGGGGCGGTTGTGCGCCGGCTCGCGAGTGCGCTCGGCGAGCGTGAAGGTCGACATCGCGACCACAGTGTCCGCTTGGGGAGCGCCGGTGTCGCCTGACCGACCGGACGTTGATCAGGTGGGCAGGCCGAGGTCGCGTGCGATGAGCATCCGCTGGACCTCGGAGGTGCCCTCGCCGATCTCCAGGATCTTGGCGTCCTGGTAGAAGCGGCCGACGGGGTACTCGGTGGTGAACCCGTAGCCGCCGAAGATCTGGCAGGCCTCGCGGGCTGCGGTCACGGCGGCCTCGGACGAGTACAGCTTGGCGATCGACGCCGCCCGCTTGAACGGCTTGCCGTTCATCATCAACCAGGCCGCGTAGTAGTAGGCGTGGCGGGCGAGCTCGCACTGCACCTGCATGTCCGCGATCTTGAACTGGATCGTCTGGTACTTGCCGATGGGCTGGCCGAAGGCCTCCCGCTCGTGTGCGTAGCGCAGGCACTCGTCGATGCAGCCCTGGATGGATCCGACCGCGAGCGCCGAGATCGCGATGCGGCCGCCGTCGAGGATCTTCAGGAAGTTCGCGAAGCCGCGGCCCTCCTCGCCCAGCTGGTTCTCCGCCGGGACCCGGACGTCTTCGAAATACAGGTCGCGGGTGTCCGAGGCGTGCCATCCGACCTTTCGGTATCCCTTGCCGATCGTGTAGCCGGGGGTGCCCGTCGGAATGATGAAGTTCGTGACCTGGCGCGGGTCGTCCTGCGTCACCGCGGTGATGGTCACAAATTCACTGATGTCGGTGCCGACGTTGGTGATGAACTGCTTTGAACCATTGATGACCCAGTGGTCCCCGTCGCGCTTGGCCGTGGTGCGCAGACCGCCGGCGTCGCTGCCGCCCCCGGGTTCGGTGAGCCCGAAGCCCGCAAGCTTCTGACCGCTGGCCAGCTGCGGCAGGTACTGCCGCTTCTGCTCCTCCGTGCCGAACTCCCAGATGGGCGCGGCGCCCAGGCCGACACCGGCCTCCAGCGTGATCCCGAGACTCTGGTCCACGCGGCCGATCTCCTCGATGGCCAGGCACAGATCCAGGAATGTGCCGCCCGAACCGCCGTACTCCTCTGGGAACGGCAGGCCGAACAGTCCGAGGGCGCCCATCTCCTGGACCAGGTCCGTGGGGAACTCCTTGCGCGCGTTCATCTCCTCGGCGCGCGGGGCGATCTTGTCCTGCGCGAACTGACGCACGACGCGCTTGAGCTCTTCTTGCTCAGGGGTCAGCTCGAACGACAGGGCCATGGGGACCGGATCCTTTCGGTGAGGGGTGGGCCGAGTCTAGTGGGGTGTTCGTTATCGAGCCC
>DATLGM010000185.1:0-16882 GCA_035540515.1 Egibacteraceae bacterium
GGTGTGGGCCGCGGGCTGTCGGTCGGCGTGGGCGGCTGCGTCGGCGGAACCGTGGGAGGCTCGGTCGGCGGCTCGGTGGGCGGCTGCGTCGGCGGGACCGTCGGCGGAATGGTCTCCGTGAACGTCGGCTCAGGCGTCGGGTACCCACTGTCCTGGGCGAGCACCGGCACGGCGAACCACAGGCCCAGCGCGGCCAGGATGACCGCCAATGCGATGGTGCGGCGGATCACGATAAGGACTCCCTCGGGCGTTGTCACGACGATACCCTCCGTGACCATACCCTACGATATGAAGGTCGTCACGGACTAATTCAGCATTTCGTCGGGGCGGAAGTCGACCTGCAGCACGCGGACACGGGTGACGACGTCGTCGAAGCGGACCGTGCCGTCCCCGGCATCGACGAGCCCCTCGGTGAGCCGCACGGGGACCATTCCCGGCGGCAGTCGGACGACGGCAGTGGCACGGGCGTGGCGGATGCCGGGCTGGGTCTGCAGCGTCAATCGGTAGGAGCCGCCGCCGCTGTCGTCGTCGTCCCATCCGTCCTGGCGCGCCCACGCCACTTCGACGGTCTTCGACGCGCCGGCGCGGATTTGCGTGACGGTGCTGTAGACGGGCCGCCCCAGCTCCGCCTCCTGCTGCAGCCCCGCTGCCTCGTCGGGCGGCGACATGCGCAGGAACGCCGCTCCGGCGGGGGCATAGAAACTCAGCAGGAATCGCTGCTCACCGGCGCGCAGCCCCGACGCATTCGGGCCGATGACGCGCCGGTCGATCCCCGCCGAGGGGGCGTGGTTGTCGATCGTCACGGCAGCGCGACTGCTGATGGACCCGTCGGCTGCCAGCTCCGCGTGGTACGCGATGGTGCGGTCGACGTAGTAGTCCAGCTTGGCTGCCGAGCCGGCGTTGGCGATCACCGCCACCCCGTCGCCGGCGGGACGCTGCAGCTCCCCGGCAACGCCGGCGCGCACGAAGGCGGCCTGCATGTCGGGCTCGGCGGCGCGCAGCAGCAGGTGCCCGCCGGACGCCGCCTGCGCCAGCGCGCGCAGCGCGTCGACCGGGTCGGTGGGGCGGCTGCCGGCCAGCACACCCTCGAACGCGCCCACCGCAACCGCTCCCAGCAGCTGCTTGCGCGCCTCGGAGTCGGCGATCTCCGCATGGGCGCGGTTGGACACAACGTCGACGACGTTGTCGGCGTCGACCTCGCCGAAGCCCGGGACCTGCACGGCTCCGGAGACGGCGAGCAACGCCCGCAGCGCATGCGGGTCGACCGCGATCACGCCGTCGAGGGTGTCCCCGGTCCCCTCCCGGTACAGGTTCAACATGGCCCGCCCCGCGGTCGGGAAGTCCGGCGTCATGTTGATGTTGTGCCAGAAGCCGGCCCCGCCGTAGCGGTTGTAGCGGGCGGCGAAGTCCGCGCTGGGCGCCTCGACGAAGTCGGCCGGGAACGCCGGCAGCTCGTGGATCTCGTTGAAGTCGCTGAACGAGAACCGACCGTCTTCCATCGTGAGCACGCTGTAGGCCCCGATGAAGCCACCGGTCCCCCGCATCTCGGCCGGGTTCTGTGCCAGGAACAGGTAGCGACGCGGCCCCCGCGCACCGGCGAAGTCCGGGATGACCGCCATCGCCTCGGCCGCCCGCGACACCGCCGAGGCGGCGCCCGGCAGCACCTCGGTCAGCTGCGCGCGGGCGTCGTCCAGCGCGTCCACCATCTGGGCGTCCTGCGCTCCCTCCAGCGCCATGACACCCCGGGTCAGCAGGGCCGCGGACTGGCGGAAGGCGGGGATCACCTGCTCGTAGCGGTCCAAGGGGAAGCCGCCGTCGTCGGGCGCGAGCGCCTCGAGTCCACCCGGCTGCTCGATCAAGACGGCGGCCAGCGAGGCAGCACCCCGAGCGGCGTACGAGCCGGACGCCGCCAGCGCTCCGGCGGTGGTGACGTCGCGCCCGACCCAGGGCAGGACCCGCACCGGGGCGGCGAGCACACCGTTGAGGTGCCGGCGGGCGCGTTCGAAGTGGGTGGCCAGGCGGTCCAGCCGCTGCGCCGCGGCGTCCGGATCGGCCAGGATGGCATCGGCGTCGAGGTCGGTGACCTCGGCCCGCGCCTGGCGCAGCTCGCTGGCACCGGCGGCGACGACGATCCCGCCGGCGACCAACCAGCCGACCGCGAGCGCCAAGGCGAACAGGCCGACCCGCCACACCGGCACGGTGCCCGCGCCCCGCTTTCCGCCCGCCTCACGACCTCCTGTGCGTCCTGCGTCCACGGTACTCGCCGACTGGCCGCCCGGGCACGACGAAGGGGCGGCGCCGTGGCGCCGCCCCTTCGGTGAAGCATCTTGCGAGGTTGGACTCCTAGAAGTCCATGCCCCCCATGCCGCCCATGCCGTGGTCGTGGCCACCGGCGCCGGCGGCCTCCTTCGGCTCCGGCTTGTCGGCGACGATCGTCTCCGTGGTCAGCAGCAGGCCGACGATGGAGGCGGCGTTCTGCAGCGCAGAGCGCGTGACCTTCGCCGGGTCGATGACCCCGTACTTGATCATGTCGCCGTACTCACCGGTCAGGGCGTTCAGGCCCTCGCCGGTGCCCATGCCGCGAACCTTCTCGACCACGACGCTGCCTTCCTGGCCGGCGTTGTTGGCGATCCAGTACAGCGGAGCGGTCAGCGCCGAGCGAACGATGTTCGCACCGGTGGCGTAGTCGCCCTCGAGGTCGAGCTTGTCCAGCGCGGACGCCGCCTGGAGCAGGGCGGTGCCGCCACCGGCGACGATGCCCTCCTCGACCGCGGCACGCGTCGCGGACAGCGCGTCCTCGATGCGGTGCTTCTTCTCCTTCAGCTCGACCTCGGTGGCCGCGCCGACCTTGACGACCGCAACGCCGCCGGACAGCTTGGCGAGCCGCTCCTGCAGCTTCTCGCGGTCCCAGTCGGAGTCGGTCTTCTCGATCTCGGACTTGATCTGGGCGATCCGGCCCTTGATGTCCTCGTCGTTGCCGGCACCCTCGACGATCGTGGTGTTGTCCTTGGTGATGGTCACCTTGCGGGCCTTACCAAGCAGCTCCAGCGACACGCTGTCGAGCTTCAGGCCGACCTCCTCGGAGATGACCTGGCCACCGGTCAGGATCGCGATGTCCTGCAGCATGGCCTTGCGACGGTCGCCGAAGCCAGGAGCCTTGACGGCGGCCGACTGGAAGGTGCCGCGGATCTTGTTGACCACCAGGGTCGCCAGGGCCTCGCCCTCGACGTCCTCGGCGATGATCACCAGCGGACGGCCGGCCTGCATGACCTTCTCCAGCACGGGCAGCAGGTCGTGGACGGCCGAGATCTTCTGGTTCGCGATCAGGATGTACGGCTCGTCGTAGACGGCCTCCATCCGCTCGGTGTCGGTGACCATGTAGGGCGAGATGTAGCCCTTGTCGAACTGCATGCCCTCGACGAAGTCGAGCTCGAGACCAAAGGTCTGGCTCTCCTCGACGGTGATCACGCCGTCCTTGCCGACCTTGTCCATCGCCTCGGCGATGACCTGACCGACCTCGGGGTCGTTGTTGGCCGAGATCGTCGCGACGTGGGCGATCTCCTCCTGGGTCTCGATGTCACGAGCCATGGAGCCGATCTGCTCGACGACGCGCTCGACGGCGGACTCGATGCCGCGCTTGAGCAGCATCGGGTTGGCGCCGGCGGCGACGTTGCGCATGCCCTCCTTGACCATGGCCTGCGCCAGGACGGTCGCGGTGGTGGTGCCGTCACCCGCGACGTCGTTGGTCTTGGTGGCGACCTCCTTGGCGAGCTGGGCACCCATGTTCTCGTACGGGTCCTCGAGCTCGATCTCGCGCGCGATGGTCACACCGTCGTTGGTGATCGTGGGGGAACCCCACTTCTTCTCCAGCACGACGTTGCGGCCCTTGGGGCCAAGGGTGACCTTGACCGCGTCGGCGAGCTTGTTGACGCCCGACTCCAGCTTGCGGCGTGCGTCCTCGTGGAACTTCAGTTGCTTCGCCATGTTCTTCTTCGCCCTCCCTGACTAGCTCTCGACGACGGCGAGGATGTCGCGAGCCGAGAGGATGAGGTACTCCTCCCCGCTCAGCTTGATCTCGGTCCCGCCGTACTTGCTGTAGACGACGGTGTCGCCTTCCTTGACGTCCAGCGCGATGCGCTCGCCCTGGTCGGAGATGCGGCCCGGGCCCACGGCGATGACCGTGCCCTGCTGCGGCTTCTCCTTGGCCGTGTCCGGAATGACGAGGCCGCTGGCGGTCGTCTGCTCCGCCTCGCTGGCCTGCACGACAACACGGTCCTCGAGGGGCTTGAGGTTGACCTTGGTGGCGGTCGCCATGCCTTCCTCCTTGTTCTGAGTCTTGGATCGGCACTCGGGGTGCGGGTGCCCGCGCACTGGCACTCACCAGCGGAGAGTGCCGAGGAGGCCACGTTAGCAATCGCCATTCGGGAGTGCAAGCGGGCGGGAAGGACCTGAGTCTGTCACGCTTAGATCCACCTTGTCCGATTGGCCGTCGAAGATCCTTCCGTTTCTGGTCACCAAGTGTTACGCTTCGTCACGCCTCGCAATGAGCCGATCACTAGGAGGAAGACGGGCCGTGTCTGATTACCAGCGGCGCCTTGGTAGCCGGCTGCGCGCGATCCGCCAGCAGCAGGGCCTGACCCTCCAGCAGGTCGAGGAGGTCTCCGAGGGCAAGTGGAAGGCGGTGGTGGTGGGCTCGTACGAGCGCGGCGACCGCGCCGTGTCCGTGGCCAAGCTCGCCGAGCTGTCGGAGTTCTACAACGTCCCCGTGTCCGAGCTGCTGCCCAAGGAAGACCTTGCGGCCGCCATCGGCGCCACGGTGACCCCCTCGCGGGTGATGCTCGACCTGCGCCGGCTGTCGCGGGCCGACCTCGACCCCGATTTGCGCCCCGTGTCCCGGTTCGCCCACACGATCCAGCTGCAGCGCGGCGACTACAACGGCAACGTGCTCACCATCCGCGGTGAGGACCTGCGCGCACTGTCCGTGATCTACGGCACCGACCCCGAGGACCTGGTCATCCGGCTGGAAGACGAAGGCGTCCTGGCCTCGGCCTAGCCCAATCCCGTCCCCCCGCAAGAATCTGGTCCCGGGATAGGTTTTTTGCGGGGGAAGGCCGTGCGTCAGCGGATGGCGAGGGTCCATGCGCCCCGGTCGGTCAGGCCGGCGCGCCGGTAGGCGGCGATCGCCGGGGCGTTGTCGGCGCGCACGTGCAGCGTGACGCCGGGCAGTCCCTCGGCCAAGACGTCTCGCACGACGGCCGCGACAGCAGCCGCCGAGATGCCCTGCCCGCGGTAGTCGGGGTGCACGTAGACGCCGGCGATCTGCGCCCCCCGCCGGCGGTTGTGCAGTGACAGGTCGTACTTGGCAACCACCGTGCCGTGGCGCTCGACGACGTAGGTCAGGCCCTGCGCAACGCCGTCGGCCATCCGCGCACGGACGGCGGGGCGCGTCGAACGAGACAGGGGAGGTCCCATCAGGTCCTCCACGTGCAGCGCGCAGGCGTACTCGGTGAGCACCGGGACGTCTTCGTAGGTCGCGCGGCGAAAGCCGTCGGGGGCCGGGACCTCCGGCGGTGGGCCGGAGGTGGCCAGGAACCGCTGCTCGCGCCCCGACGGGCGGCGGCGGAACAGGCCGCGCGGGTAGGCGTCGAGCAGCGCCTCGCAGATCGGGCCGTCTCCCACCATGACGCGCCAGCCGGCGCGCTCGGCGGCAACTGCGAACGCCGGGCCCGCGGCGGGGTCACCGGCTGGCACCAGCGTGCCCGAGGCCGACATGAACAGCACGGCGCGAGGCCGGTCGTCGGGCCACACCATGAACCGCTGGCCGTCACCCCGGTCCAGCGCGTCGAGCAGCACCTGGTTGTGCAGCACGCCGTCGACGGCCTCGCGCCGGCCGAAGTCCGTCTCCAGCTGGGCGACGACGGCGGGCGTCATACCGGTGGTCAACCGCACGGCCTGCGCCTGGGCGGGCGCCGCCGTCACGGCGCTGCTCCCATCGCCATGGGCTCCAGCTTCAGGTTGGGGTCGGCCTCGATGTCGAGCGGGCTGCGCTGACCCGCGGCCAGCCGGTTCCACCCTGCCGCGGCGATCATCGCGCCGTTGTCGGTGCACAGACCCGGCGACGGGGCGAGCAGGCGCCGGCCGGAGACCTGGCAGGCCGCGGCCATCCGCTCGCGCAGCCGTGAGTTCGCGGCGACACCGCCGACGATCGTCAGCGTCCCCACGTCGTGCGCGTCGGCAGCCGCCAGGGTCTTGGCGACCTGCACGTCGACCACCGCCTCCTGGAACGACGCCGCGACGTCGGCGAAGTCGATGTCCTCGCCGGCGGCCTCCCGCCGGCGCAGCTCCCGCACCACCGCGGTCTTCAGCCCCGACAGCGAGAAGTCGAACGTGCCGTCATGCAGCAGCGCGCGCGGGAAGGCGATCGCCCCGGGGTCGCCGTGGCGGGCGAGCGCGTCGATCTCCGGACCCCCCGGATAGGGCAGTCCGATGAACCGCGCGACCTTGTCGAACGCCTCCCCTGCCGCGTCGTCGATCGTCGATCCCAGCGTCGTGAACGCCCCGTCGGCGGTCAGCAGGACCAGGCTGGTGTGCCCGCCACTGACGATCAGTGCCAGCAGGGGCGGCTCGATCGGACCGAACTCCAGCTGGGTCGAGCAGACGTGCCCCTCCAGGTGGTTCACGCCGATCAACGGCAGGTCGCGGGCCAGCGCCAGCGACTTCGCCGCGGCGACGCCGACCAGCAGCGCCCCGACCAGGCCGGGGCCGACGGTGACCGCGACCCCCTCGATGTCGTCGTAGGTGCACCCGCCCTCGACCAGGGCCCGGTCCATGACGGGCAGCAGCATGTCCAGGTGCGCCCGGGCAGCGATCTCGGGGACGACGCCGCCGTAGGGCCGGTGGTGCTCGATCTGCGAGCCGATGACGTTGGCGCGGACCTTCAGCCCGTCTTCGACCAGCGCGACGGCGGTCTCGTCGCAGGAGGTCTCGATGCCCAGGACGAGCACGTCAGCGACCCCGTCCGGGATCCGCCGACTCCGGCAAGCCGACGCGCCCCTGCACCCAGGGGACGTGCAGGTCGGCCGCGCCGCTGTCGCCGCCGGGCTGGTCCAGCCGCGCCCGCTGGCGCTCGAGCAGTGCGCCGTACCCCTCGCTCTGCAGGTCGTAGGCCCACATGATCAGCGCGTCCTCGCTCGTCTCGGCGTAGTAGCGCGGCCGCACACCCACGGGTGCGAACCCGAAGCCTGCATAGAGCCGTTGCGCTCCGCGGTTGTTGACGCGGACCTCCAGTGTCGCGGCGTCGGCGCCCATCGCGCGCGCCTCGGACAGCAGCGTCACCAGCAGCCGCGACGCGATCTTGCGTCGGTGGTGGTGCGGGTGCGACGCGACGGTGGTGATGTGCGCCTCGCCGGCGGTGACCATGACGCCGGCATACCCGATCACAGGGCGGCGCAGGCGGTGCGTCGTGTCGACGGCCACAAGGTATCGCCGCGTGTCCGGCTGGGCGATCTCCGCCGCGAACAGCGCCGGCGACCAGTGCCGGGGGTACACCTGCCGTTCGATGGCCATGACGCCGCGCACGTGCCGGCGGCGCATGGGGACCACCCGGACGCCGGCGAAGGCCGGACGGACGTCGTGCGCTCGGTCAGGTGTGGTGACCATCAGCGTCCCCCCGGAGCGGCCTTGCCGCCGTGTAGCGCGCCGCGGTTCTGCCAGTTGATGCGCGCGTCGGCCTTGCGGATGTAGATCGGGCGCAGGTCCTCGGGGCGCTGCGTCTCCTCCCGGATGAACCGTGGCAGCGCCAGCTCGACGACGGACTGGGCCGTCGGGTACGCCATCGATGCCGACCCGACCTCGGCGCCGGTGGACTCCAGCAGCGGACGCTGGCGCACCGCCCCGTCGCCGATGCACAGCACGTCGTCGGGGACCGCCTCGATCTCACCGGCCAGCTTCTCCGGTGGGCCCACCCGGAACTCGGTGACCCGCTGCACGCCGCCAGGGGCCGATCGGTAGAACGCCCAGAACAGCTCGCCTCGGCGGGCGTCCAGGACGCTGCAGATCAGCCGGCGCACGTGGCGGACCGGAAAGGCCAGCAGGTCCAGCGAGTTCAGGCCGACCACCGGCAGCTGGCGGGCATGGGCGATCGTCTGGGCGGTGGCGATGCCCACCCGCATCCCGGTGAACAGCCCCGGCCCGAGGCTGACCGCGACGCCGGCGATCGACGACATCGGCACCTGCGCGTGGTCCAGGCAGAACCGGATGGCCGGCGCGAGGAACGCCCCGTGCGCGTTGCCGCGTCCCAGCGCACAGCCGGCCACCAGCCCGTCCTCGTTGGCCAGGCACACGCTGGTGTGGGGGGTGCACGTGTCGATGCCCAGCACCAGCATCAGCCGGACCCCCCGTCGGCGGGGCGGTCATCGTGGGTCGCGCCGGCCACGAACGCCTCGGCCCACGGCTGCAGGTCGGCGGCAAGGGCAGGGAACCGGCGCAGCCAGTCCTCGCCGCGCGGGCGGACGACGATGCGCCGGCCCGGGCTGGTGCCCTCGATGTCGTCTTCCGGCGGCGGCAGGTGGAACTCCAGCTCCAGATGGTCGATGGGCAGCAGGGGGCTCATCGCGTCGCCCCACTCGATGAACGTCACCCGGGTGCGGTCGAAGACCTCCTCGTAGCCGATGTCGACGATCTCCTGCAGCGTCTCGAGGCGGTAGATGTCCATGTGCAGCACGGGCACGCGCCCTTCGTACTCCCGCCGCAGCAGGAACGACGGGCTGGTGACCCGGTCGGTCACGCCCAGCGACGCGGCCGCGCCCTGCACGAAGCAGGTCTTGCCCGCACCCAGCTCACCGGTGAGCGCGACGAGGTCGCCGGGGCGCAGCGCGCCGGCGATGGTCGCGGCCAGCTTCTTGGTCTGGTCCGGGCTCCGAGAGACGAGCTCGAGCTCCGCCGGCACCTGTCGTAACCCTCACTTGTCCCACAGACTGGGTGGATCGGCAGTCTAGGGTGCCCGCTGTCCGTCGATGCGAAGCAGTGCGCGGAAGGTGTCGTGATGAGCAAGGTTGCGGTCGAGCAGCGCGACGACGGGATCGCCGTCATCACCCTGACCGATCCCGACCGGCGCAACGCCATGGACGACGAGATGGGCGCGCAGCTCATCGCGGCGGCCGAGCAGGCGCGTGGCGACGATGCGCGCGCCGTGGTCGTCACCGGGGAGGGCAAGGCGTTCTGCGCCGGCGCCAACCTGCCGGAGCTGTTCGGTCACCCCGACCGGCCGGTGGTGGACACCCACGAGCGGCTCCAGGCGTACTACCAGGCCTTCTTCTCCGTGTTGGCGCTGCCCATGCCCACCATCGCGGCGGTCAACGGGCCCGCGGTCGGGGCGGGGCTGAACCTGGCCATGGCCTGTGACGTTCGGGTGGCGGGTCCGCGCGCGCAGTTCGGTGCGACGTTCGCGCGGATCGGTCTGCACCCGGGTGGCGGCTGCACGTGGTTCCTGGTCCGGGCCCTGGGGGCCAGCCGTGCGCTGCAGACGATGCTGCTCGCCGAACCGATCGACGCCGAACGGGCCGTGGCCTGGGGATTGGCCGAGGGAGTCGCCGACGACCCCCTGGCGACCGCGCTGGAGATGGCGGGGCGGTTCGCCGCGGTCGACCCGCAGCTGGCGCGCCACATCAAGCGCGGCGTCGGGATCGCGGTCGAGACCGGTGACCTGCGCGCCGTGCTGGAGTACGAGTCGTGGGCGCAGGCGGCGTCGGCGTCCTCGCCGCAGCTGCAGGAGTGGGTCGACCGCTTCCGCTGACGCCGGTCAGGGCAGCACGCGGCGGGCGAAGGCTCGGATGTGGGCGTTGACCACAGCATGCGCTTCCAGCGGCGCCATGTGGCCCACGCCCGCGACCTCGACCAGCTCGGCGTCGGGCAGCAATTCGACCAGCCGCCGCGCCTGCGCGGTCGGTGTCATCTTGTCGTGCTCCCCGACCAGCACGACCGCGGGCACCTTCAGCAGCGGCGCCGCCTCGCGCAGGTCCAGTGACGTGAACATCGGGCCGATCGCCGCCTTCACGCTCGTCGGCGTGTCGAGCAGCAGCTGCTCGGTGAACGCCACGTGCGCCGGCGAGGCGTGCGCGTTGAGCCCGATGTACTTGGTCATCAGGTACGACGTGTCCGTCGACGCCGAGTACAGCAGGTCGGCGTAGCTGGACCGTCGGCCCAGCGTCTGAAACGCCCGGCGGGTGAGGCGGTTGGACAGCCCCTTGGCGGCGGCGAGGCCCACCGAGACGATCCCACCGGTGACGACGTCACTGCCGCTGGTGCTCATCAGCACCACGCCGGCGACCTTGGACACCACCGACTCCGGGTACTGATCGACGTAGGACAGCACGGTCATCCCGCCCATCGAGTGCCCGACCAGGACCACGGGCTCGTCGAAGTCGACCGTGTGGTCGATCACCGCGGCGAGGTCACGGCCGAACGCCTCGATGGAGTAGTCGCCCGAGACGGCCTCCTCGCTGGCGCCATGACCGCGCTGGTCGTACGTCACGACTCGGAACTCGCGAGACAGGTCTCGGCGCTGGAAGTGC
Organism: Egibacteraceae bacterium; assembly: GCA_035540515.1. Taxonomy (GTDB): domain Bacteria; phylum Actinomycetota; class Nitriliruptoria; order Euzebyales; family Egibacteraceae; genus WHTG01. The sequence goes on from DATLGM010000185.1 coordinate 10,572, forward strand.
CAGGCGCGATGCGACAAGGCGTAGCCGTGGGCCATGACCAGCGTCGGCCGCCCTTCCTCACCGGCGACGTCGACGTACAGGTGGGTGCCGTCGAAGGACTCGATGGTCCGGGCGCGGCCGCCGGGGGGCTGGCGCAGCTCTCGCCACTCGGGGTCGTTGGCCGGCGTCTCGTGGCGCAGGGCCCGCCGTTCCGCGGCCCACCCCAGTGCCGCTCCGCCGGCGGCGGCCGCGGCGAACGCGGCGATGCCCAGCGTCCTGCGTCTCACTGCGCCCCCTGCCCGGTGTAGACGCGCGGCACCCGCCGCCCGATGCCGCAGACGATCTCGTAGTTGATGGTGTCCAGCCACGTCGCCCAGTCGTCGGCGGTCACCTCGGCGGCGTCCTGACGGCCCAGCAGGCACACGTCGTCGCCGACCGCCAGCGGCCCGTCACCGCCGTCGACGACGAACTGATCCATGCACACCGTCCCGGCGATCGGGACCCGCCGGCCGCGCACGACGACCTCGCCGCGGTTGCTCAAGGCGCGGGTGACGCCGTCGGCGTAGCCGGCCGGCACGGTGCCCAGCACCGTCGGCCGCTCCGCGGTCCAGCGCAGCCCGTAGCTGACCGACTCTCCGGCAGCCAGGTGCTTGACCAGTGACAGCCGTGACCACCACGACAGGGCGGGGCGCAGCGGCGTGTCGCCGGCGAGGCCGGGGGCCGGTTCCAACCCGTAGACCGCCAGCCCCGGCCGGACCATGTCGTGGTGGTGGTCGTGCAGGTGCAGCGTGCCCGCGGAGTTGCACAGGTGTGCAAGGTCGTAGTCCACGCCGACCGACCGTGCCAGGGCCAGTCCGCGGTCGAACTCCCGGGCCTGGTGGGCGATGAAGGGGTGGTGCGGCTCGTCGGCGACGGCGAAGTGGCTCCAGATCGCGCCGACGCGCAGGCCGGCGCTGGTGCGCAGCCGGCGCAGCGCGTCCTCCCAGTCGGCTTGGGGCACGCCGACGCGGCGCATGCCCGTGTCGAGCTTGAGGTGAACGGCGACCGGCGCGCCGCCGCGCTCGCGCCCCGCCGCGTCGAGCGCCTCGGTGAACCCGGGGGTGTAGACCGTGGGTGTGAGGTCGGCGGTGAGCATGCGCCCGATGGCATCCGCCGGCGGCTCCGTCATGACCAGGATGGGTGCGGTGATGCCGGCGGCCCGCATCTGCTCACCCTCCTCCACGAGTGCGACCGCCAGCCAGTCGGCCCCGCCGGCGAGCGCAGCGCGCGCCGACGGGACCGTCCCGTGGCCGTAGCCGTCGGCCTTCACCACCGCCATGAGCCGGGGCGCCGCGGCCTGCGCTTTGAGGGCGGCGACGTTCGCGGCGATGACGTCGAGGTCGACCTGCGCCCAGGTTGGTCGTGCAGCCGGCGGCTCGGTGGCGGCGTACCGCACGGGCGGCTGGGCCGCGGCGAGGCGCGTCGCGTCCGGCGTCACGGTGGTCTCGGTCATGCGGCGATCTCCTGCAGCGCCCGCGGGACGGCGGCGGCGATGTCCAGGGCGCTGACGGCCCGCGGTGTGAGACGCCGGCCGGCGAGCTCCCCGGCCAGGCCGTGCACGTGGACCGTTGCGGCCACGTCGTGATCACGCCGGCCGCCGGCCAGCACCGCCGCGAGCATCCCGGTGAGCACGTCCCCGCTGCCGCCGGTGGCCAGCGCGGCGTCCCCGGTGGCGTTGACCCAGGTGCGATCCGGTGCGGCCACGACCGTTCCGGGGCCTTTGACGACGATCGTCGCGTCCCAGCGCCGGGCGGCCTGCCGCGCGCCGTCGACCCGGGTCGGCCACACGTCGTCGGGATCAGAGCCGAGCAGCCGCGCGTACTCGCGGGCGTGGGGGGTGCACACCAGGTCCCTGGCCTCGCGCTCGGCCAGGGCGTCGCCATCGCCGCGGAAGGCATTGAGCCCGTCGGCGTCGAGCACCAGCCGGGCGCCGGCATCAGCGACCAGTCGTCGCACCAGGGCCACCGACGCCGGCTCGTGACCCATGCCAGGCCCCACCGCCAGGGCGTCGACGCCGTCGAGCCGCTTGGCGATCTGCTCGAACGCGGCGTCGGGGTCGTCGTCGTCGAAGCCCACGGTGAGCGCCTCGGGCACGGTCGGGGCGACGGCGTCACGGACGGCGGCGGACGTCGCGACGGTCAGCAGTCCCGCACCCATGGCGAGCGCGCCCCGCGCCGCCATGATGGCGGCCCCGGCCATACCGGCGGACCCCGCCACGATCATGACCACCCCGCGTCCGCGCTTGTCGACGTCCGGGGCGAACGGCGCCAGCACCGCGGCGGCATCGCGGTGCTCCAGCACCTCGGCAGCCGGCATGTCCTCGTCGTCGGTGATCCCGATGTCGGCGACGCGGATGTCCCCGCAGTGGGCCCGTGCCGGCCACAGCCACAGGCCCCGCTTGCCCGCCCCCAGGGTGACCGTGGTGTCGGCGCGCACGGCCTCGCCGGCCACCTCGCCAGTGTCCGCATCGACACCGGTCGGAAGGTCACAGGCGACGACGCGCAGCCCCGGCCGCACGCGGCGTTCGGCGTTGAGCTGCACGACCACCGAGGCGATCGGCTCCCGCAAGTCGCCGCTGCTGCCGGTGCCCAACAGGCAGTCGACGACCACGTCCGCCTGATCCATCGCCAGACGCCGCATCTGGCGGCCGCCCACAGCCCGGAGCCGGCGCAGCTGCTCGGTGGCGTCGTCGGACAACCCGCTGTCTCCGCCGACCAGGTGGACACGGGCATCACAACCGGCGGCCAGCAGCCGGCGCGCGGCAGCCAGCCCATCGCCGCCGTTGTTGCCCTTGCCGCACAGCACCAGCACCTTCAACCCGTAGCGGCGCCTGCCGGTGGCGAGCACGGCACGGGCGAGGTGGCCGGCGGCCCGCTCCATCAGCGCCAGCGACGGGGTGCCGGCGGCGATGGTGCGCTCGTCGAACAAGCGCACCTGCTGGGGGGTGAACAGGGGAATCACGGAGGGCTCATCGTAGGGGTCACCGCCCTCACTCCCCCTCCGCCACGGCGTTGGCGACCGCCAGGTCATGGCTGTGCGACAGCGACACATGCACGCGGGCGACCCCCGCCGCCGTCGCGGCCTGCGCTGCCCCCCCGTGCAACGTCACCGTCGGCCGGCCGGTGGCGTCGGTGAGCACCTCGACGTCACGGAACGCAAACCCCCGGATCCCGGTGCCCAGTGCCTTCGCCACCGCCTCCTTGGCGGCGAACCGCGCGGCCAGCCCGCCCATGCGGTAGTCACCGCACCGCGTGACGCAGCTGGCTTGCTCCCGCTCGGTGAACAGCCGCTGCAGCAGCGTGGGGGTCCGTTCCAGAGCTGCACGCAGACGGCCGATCTCCACGGCGTCGACCCCCAGACCGACGACCGCCACGGCTACTCGACGGTGACCGTCTTCGCCAGGTTGCGCGGCATGTCGACGTCCCGGCCGAGCTCCGTGGCGATGTAGTAGCCCAGCAGCTGCAGCGGCACGACCGTCAGGATCGGGTACAGCAGCTCGTGCGCCTCCGGGACGTAGATCACGTGGTCGGCGTGCTCCTTGATCTCGGTGTCGCCCTCGGTGGCGACGGCCAGGACGACCGCCCCGCGCGCCTTGACCTCGGCGATGTTGGAGATGATCTTGCCGCGGACGTGCCCGCGGGTGGCCAGTGCCACGACCGGCCCGCCCGACTCGATCAGTGCGATCGGGCCGTGCTTCATCTCGCCGGCAGCGAAGCCCTCGGCGTGCACGTAGCTGATCTCCTTCAGCTTCAGCGCGCCTTCCATCGCGATCGGGAGGCCGACATGGCGCCCGATGAACATCACGTAGTCCTCGTGGGCGAACTGCCGGGCGAGGTCGGCGATGGCCGGCTCCTGCTGCAGGACCTGCTCGATCAGCGCAGGCAGCGCCTCCATGCGCGCCAGGTGGTCGCGGCACTCGTCGGGGAACAGCGCACGGCGCAGCTGCGCCAGGTACAACGCCAGCACGTCCAGCGCGATCATCTGCGTGATGAACGTCTTCGTCGCCGCCACCCCGACCTCGGGCCCGGCGCGGGTGTACAGGACAACGTCGGCGTCACGCGCGAGGGTGGATCCCACGACGTTGGTGATCGCGACGACCTTCGCCTGCTGGTTGCGGGCGTGTGTCGCCGCGGCGATCGTGTCCGCGGTCTCCCCCGACTGGCTGATCGCGACCACCAGCGTGTGCGGCGTCAGGATGGGGTCGCGGTAGCGGAACTCGCTGGCGATCTCCACCTCGACCGGCAGCCGCGCCCAGTGCTCGATCGCGTACTTCGCGACCATGCCGGCGTGCATGCTCGTGCCGCACGCCACGACGTAGATCTTGTCGACGTGGGCCAGGTCCCCCTCGACGTTCGGGCCGCCGCGGATCTCGTCGACCGTGATGCGCCCGTCGGCATCGACCCGGCCCAGCAGCGTCTCCGCGACCGCGCGCGGCTGCTCGTGGATCTCCTTGAGCATGAAGTGGTCGTAGCCCTGCTTCTCCGCGGCGGAGATGTCCCAGTCGACCGTGTAGCGGTGGCCCTCGGCGTCGTTGCCGTGCAGGTCCGTGATGGTGATCTGCCCGGGGGTGAGCACCGCGACCTGGTCGTCGAGCAGCGCCGTGATGTCCCGCGTGTGACGGATCAGCCCGGCCACGTCACTGGCCAGCAGCGTGGCGCCATCGGCGCGCCCCAGCACCAGCGGCGCCTCCCGGCGGCTGGCGACGATCGTCGACGGATCCCGCTTGTCCACCACCGCGATCGCGAACGCACCCTCGACGCGGGTCAGCGCCGCACGCACGGCATCGGCCAGGTCCCCGCCGCGCTCGTCGCGGAGCGCCCCGATGAGGTGAGCGACGACCTCGGTGTCGGTGTCCGAGGAGAACTCGTGTCCTGCAGCGGCCAGCTCGGCCTTGAGCTCCGCGAAGTTCTCGAAGATCCCGTTGTGGATGACCGCCAGGTTGCCGGCCGCGTCCATGTGGGGATGCGAGTTGGGATCGTTGGGCTCTCCGTGCGTCGCCCAGCGCGTGTGCCCGACACCAGTCGAACCCGGGAGCGACGCACCTTCCAGCGCGTCCCGCAGGCGCGACAGCTTGCCGGCGCGCTTGACGACGGCCACCGCACCGTCGCCGTCGAGCACGGCCACCCCGGCGGAGTCATACCCCCGATATTCGAGCGTGGTCAGGCCCTCGACGAGGACCGGCAAGGCCTCGTCGGACCCCGTGTACCCGATGATCCCACACATAGCTGGCGTCCTAGCGCTGCGCTGCAATAACGGACGCAAGCGTAGCGGCGCCGGCCCCCCGGCCCGGGCTGTCCGAACGTCCTAGCTGGTGGTCTCCTCGGCCTCCGTCGCCCCGTCCGTCGGGATCGTGCCGTCCTCCTCCATGCCCTCGGGGGCCCGCTCCTCACCCAGAGGCGGCAGCAGGAACGGCTCGTCGCCGGGGTCGATGCCGTCCTGGGGGGTCAGGTGCGGCGGCAGGTGCTTCTCCGGCGCGTCGCCGGCGCCGCTGTGGTGGTTGCGCAGGAACAGCTCGAACACGTCTGGGTCGTACTGCTCGCACAGCTGCCGCTGCGTCCACGCGGTGTAGGCGAAGTTCGCGCCGTCGGCGAGCTCACCGTCCCACGGAGCGACGATGACCTTTTTGTAGGGCCCCTCGATGTGCTCCTCGGCGGCCGCCTTCAGGTCGGCCACCTGGTCAGCGTCGGCGCCTTCGGTGTAGTAGACGACGACGTAGCCGTGCTCGAGGTTGTGGACCAGGACGCGCTCGTCCAGCAGCTGGTCGTAGGTCCCGGTGATGAACCAGTTGTTGTGGTGCTCACCCGAGGTGGCGGGACGGTCCGGGTAGATCGCCTCCGGGGGTCGCTGCGCCAGCGTCTGGCCGTCGAGGTGGCCCTGGCCGCGGTCCTCCATCTGCTCGTCCTCGGTGCAGCCCAGGTCGTCCAGCCGCGCCTGGGTCTGCGCCTCCCGGGCCGCCAGCTCGGCACGCTGGGCACGCTGGTTGACCACCGCGGCGCCGACGAGCCCGGCGAAGACGACGCCGATCAGGGCGAAGATCAGCAGGCGGACGCGGCGGGAGCGCGCCTCGGCGGCACGCTGCTCGGCGAGCTTTGCTTCGCGCCGGCGCTTCTGGCGCTCACGCTTGCTGAGTCGTTCCTCTGACACGGCAGCACAGTCCTTTGTCCAAAATCGCGCGGAGTCTAGCGGGGCGCGCCCGTCCGCCCCGCCTCCAGAATGACCACATCGCCGTCGCGTCGCCACCGGACCGTCGCGCCGTGGTCGACCAACACCGCGACGGCGAGACCGGCGAGGAC
>DATLGM010000186.1:0-6665 GCA_035540515.1 Egibacteraceae bacterium
GCGGCCGCCGGTGTGAAGACCACGACCTTGTACGCCGGGGAGTCCAGCGGCACCAGCGGGGCGGCGTCGCTGACCCCCAACGCCGCCATGATCGGGGCCGTCGTGCCCTCGGTCGCCGCGTCGAGGTTGGTGTGCGCGGCCACCACGGCGACACCGCGTCGGGCAGCGTCCAGCACCAACCGGCCCGCGGCTGTCTCCGGCGTCAGCCGAGCCAGGGGCCGGAACAGCAGCGGGTGGTGCGCGACGATCAGATTCGCGCCTCGCTCGGCCGCCTCGGAAAGCGTCTGCGCGGTCACGTCCAGACAGACCAGCACCGCGTCGACGGTGTCGGCCGGGTCGCCGACCTGCAATCCCACGCTGTCCCATGACTGCGCATCCCGGCCGGGGAAGGCGTCGTCCAGCGCGGTCAACCAGTCCTGCACGGTCTCGGGCATCGACGGCAGCGTAGCGCCGCGCCCGGCCTCGATTTGTGACTGACAGTTAAGGAGGCCACTTTCCGTGACGACACACGCTGTGGTGCCGCCGGCACCCGTCCCGCGCCAAGGAAGGCCAGGACCGCATGCGTCTGCGCTCAACCGCACATCTTCGGCTCCACGTCGCCGCCGTGGGGCTCACGGCTGCCGTCGGCGTGGCCGCGGCCGCGCCGCGGTTCGAGGCGGCGATGGCCGCGGGGGGGACGATGCCCTGGCTGCTGGGCGCCGCGGTCGCGGCCGGCGCATGGGCCAACCACCTGCGGCCCAGAGCCGCAGACGACGCTGTCGGCTCCCCCGGCGTGGGACTGGCCCTGCCGGCGGCGTTCGCGCTGCTGTTGGTTGCGGGTTCGGCGCCGGCGGTGACGGTGCTTTTCGCGGTTCTCACGGTCACGGCGCTGGCCAAGCTCCGCGTCGTCGCGGCCGTCGAGCACGTCGCGGTCCCGGTCACCGCGATACTCGGGGCCGCTGGGTCGCTGTGGCTCACGTCAGGCCACGCGGACGTCCTCGCAGCGGGATCGCCGTCGCCGCGCGAGGTTGCCGGCGTCGTCGTCGCCGGCGTCGTGCTGTATGCCGTGCAGGTCGGGCTGAGCGCCGCGACGGCTGCCCTCGGCCAAGGAGTCGCGGTGTGGCGGCACGTCGCCCAGGAGCTCGCGGCCCACGTCTCCACCGGTGCGGTCCTGCTCTCGGTTGCCCCCATCGCCGTCGTGGTCGCGGCCACGAATCCCGCGCTCGTCCCGGTGCTCGCGGTGCCGGTGCTCGCCGGCTATCGCAACGCAAGGGTCGTCGTGGCGACTCAGCACCTGGCCCACCACGACGCGCTGACCGGCCTTCCCAACCGCCGCCTGTTCGTCGAGCGGCTGGAGATGGCGATCCACGACGCCGCCGAGGACGGCCGCGCGGTTGCGGTGCTGCTCATCGACCTCGACCGGTTCAAGGAGGTCAACGACACACTGGGCCACCATGTTGGGGACCTGCTGCTGCAGGCCGTTGGCTCCGCCCTCGCCAGCCGCGTTGACCCCGACGTCACGGTCGCCCGGATGGGCGGCGACGAGTTCGCCCTGTGCGTGCCCGACGTCGACGGGGCCGATGAGGCCGTCCGCGTCGCCAAGAGCGTGGTCGCGCGACTGAGCCAGCCCTTCCGGCTGGAGTCCTACACGGTCGACGTCGGCGCCAGCGTCGGCATCGCGCTGTGCCCGGCCCACGCCACCGATGTCTCCACCGCGCTGCAGCGCGCCGACATCGCGATGTACGTCGCCAAGGAGACGCGCGGCGGCTACGAGGTCTACAGCGAGGAACGCGACCCGCAACGGCGTCAGCGCATCCAGTCGCCGGGCGAGCTGCGCCGGGCGGCGGAGATGGATCAGCTGCTGCTGCACTTCCAACCCAAAGTCGAGATCGCCACCGGCCACGTGCGCGGCGTCGAGGCGCTGGTGCGCTGGAACCACCCTGACCTCGGGCTCATCGGGCCGACCGAGTTCATCCCCCTGGCCGAGCGCGCCGGTCTGATGGGGCCCATCACCACGTTCGTGCTGGCGCGCGCGCTCGAGCAGGTCCGGGCGTGGGCCGACGCCGGCAAGCAGCTGCGGCTGTCGGTCAACCTCTCGGTGCAAAGCCTGTATGACGACGCATTCCCCGGACTGGTCGCCGGGCTGCTCGACCGCTCCTCGGTCGCGGCGTCAGACCTCGTGCTCGACGTCACCGAGAGCACGGTGATGGCCGACCCCCGACGGGCGCAACGTGTGCTCGCCGAGCTCGGCACCCTCGGCGTCACGCTGGCCATCGACGACTTCGGGACCGGGTACTCGTCGCTGTCGTACCTCAAGCAGCTGCCCGTCAGCGAGCTGAAGATCGACAAGTCGTTCGTGCTCGGCATGGCCAACGACAGCGACGACGCGATCATCGTGCACTCCACGATCGACCTGGGCCAGAAGTTCGGGCTGGAAGTCGTCGCCGAGGGCGTGGAGTCCAACCGGGTGTGGACGCTGCTGGGCCGGTTGGGCTGCGACCTTGCCCAGGGCAGCTACGTGTGCCCGCCCCAACCGGCCGAGGCGCTGACACCCTGGCTGGCCGAGCGGACGACGTCGGCGGAGACCACGGGGACCGACGCGGGCCGGGTGCCCGCCAGCTGACCGCGCCGGCCCTACCCTTTGGGCCGGTCGCCGATGCTGTTCCCCACGATCCAGTTCGCGGTGTTCTTCCTGCTGGTGCTGGTCGCCAGCTGGTTGCTCATGCCCCGGCCCATCCGGTGGAAGCCGTTCATCCTGTTGGCCAGCTACGTGTTCTACGCGGCGTGGGACTGGCGGTTCGTCTTCCTGCTGCTCGCCGTGACGGTCGTCAGCCAGATCGGCGCCACGGTCATCGCGCGCATCCCCTACGAGCGCGAGCGCCGCCGGATGCTGATCATCACCCTGGTCTTCGACCTGGGGATCCTCGGGTGGTTCAAGTACTACGGGTTCTTCGCCACGTCGCTGGCCAACCTGCTGGGCACCGTGGGGCTGCCGTCGCCGCTGCCGCTGCTGCAGGTCATCTTGCCGGTGGGCATCTCGTTCTTCACGTTCCAGGCGATCAGCTACGTGATGGACGTGTACCGCGGCGACATCGAGCCGGCCAAGCCCATCGACCTCGCGGTGTACCTGGCCTTCTTCCCGCAGCTGGTGGCCGGGCCCATCGTGCGCCCCACCGAGTTCCTGCCGCAGCTCGCGCGCCCCCGCGACCCCCGCCGGGTCGAGGGCGCCCGCGGCTTCTCGCTCATCGCCGGCGGGTTGTTCAAGAAGGTCGTCGTGGCCAACCTGCTCGCGACGCAGCTGGTGGACCCCGTGTTCTCGACGCCCTCGGCGCACAGCGCGGGCGAGATCATCCTCGCCGTCTACGGCTACGCCGTGCAGATCTATGCCGACTTCTCCGGCTACACCGACATGGCCATCGGCTGCGCGCTGCTGCTGGGGTTCACCTTCCCCGACAACTTCAACCGTCCCTACTCGGCCGTGTCGCTGCAGGACTTCTGGCGGCGCTGGCACATGACGCTGTCGCGCTGGCTCCGCGACTACCTGTACATCCCGCTGGGCGGCAACGCCGGCGGCCAGCGCCGCACCGAGCGGAATCTGCTCATCACCATGATGCTCGGGGGCCTGTGGCACGGCGCAGCATGGACGTTCGTGGTGTGGGGTGCGATCCACGGGCTCGGACTCGCATTCGAGCGCCGCCGCTTCGCCGACGCCAGGACGTGGTCGGCCAACCCGTGGGTCAGCCGGCTGATCACCTTCCACCTCGTCTGCCTGGGGTGGGTGTTCTTCCGGGCCGACTCGCTGTCGTCGGCCGGGACGCTGCTGGGGCGGATGGTCACAGCCTGGGGTCCCGCTCCGCTGGTGCGTCCTGTCGTGGTGGTCGTCATCGTGGCCGCGCTGGCGGCGCAGTTCATCCCCCGTGGCGTGGGTGAGCGGGTGCAGGTCGCGTTCTCCCACTACAGCCCACTGGCGCAGGGTGCCGCGTTGGCTGCGGTCCTGCTGATCACCGACGCGCTGGGTCCGCAGGGCGTGGCCCCCTTCATCTACTTCCAGTTCTGAGGGCGTCGCCGGCCGCCGGGGGCCCCGGCGCTGGCGTTTCCGCGCCGCCACCAACGGGCACGAGGGCCCGGTTCCGACTCACCACACAAGGAGCGAGAGATGGCCGAACCCGTCCCCGCCGGCAGTGACGTCTCCTCCGGCACCTACCAGTGCACGAGCTGCGGCTACAACCTCGACGTCGGCTCCACCAAGCACCTGCCTCCTTGCCCGAACTGCAACAACGGTCAGTGGAGCACCGTGACAGGGGGCGATGCCGCTGACGACCCCTACCCGAACCGCTGAGCGAAGCCCTCTTTGCGGGCTGCCCCACGCCGTTTGGTTAGCCAGCAGCACCGCAGGGAACGGGGCTCCTCGGAGAGCGGCTGGCCGGCCGCACGTAGGGTCGGTGTCCGGAGAGCGCAAGCCCTGGACCGGTACCAAGACCCTTGTGCCGCGGCCGCTCTCCGCTGTTGTGTGAGCACCCCCGGCTGACCGGTCGCGGGTGCGCCTACGACGGGCCCACGCCCACCTACGATTGTCCCATCGTGTGCAGCCGAACGGGCGCCGGCGAGCCTGCAGGCCGATGACCGCGCGCATCAACGACCCCGACGCGCCGCGGCCGATGGCCGCCGGCCACGTCATCGTGGTCATCGCGCTGGCGCTGCTGGGCGGGGCGGTCCTCAACGCCCAGGCCCTGACCGAGGCCGCCGCGCGCCAGCCGTTCGGGTGGAAGCGGACCGCGGCCGTGGTGGCGGTCACGCCCTTTCGGGGTCTGGCGGGTGTGCTCGGGTTGGACCGTGCGCACGAGGCGCTGGCCGACGCGGCGGCGTCCGCGGTCGGGCAGCCGGAGGCGCCCCCGTCCGAGCCCGAACAGCCGGAGGCTGCCAACGCCCCGGTGCGCGGCGCCCGCCCCCGGACCCGAGCCGACCGGCACACCCGAGGCAACCGAGGACGCTCACCGCGCCCCCACCCGTCGTGATCCGCTGCGGGTCTGGGTCGGGGGCGACTCGTTGTCCAGCGAGTTCGGGCCGGCGCTGTCCGACCGGCTGGCGCGAACGCGGCGTGCCGAGGCCGAGGTCGAGTACCGCTTCTCCACGGGTCTGGCCCGGCCGGACTTCTTCGACTGGCCTGCGCGACTGGCCGAGGTCGCCGGCGAGTACGACCCCGACGTGTACGTCGTGGTCTTCGGCGCCAACGACGCGCAGAACCTCGAGGTCGCAGGGCAGGTCCTGACCTACGCGTCGGACGAGTGGGTCGAGGAGTACTCGGGGCGTGTGTCGACCGTCATGGACAGCCTCAGCGACGAGGCCACGGTGCTGTGGGTCGGTCAGCCGGTGATGCGCGCGCCCGACTTCGACGAGAAGATGCAGTTCCTCAACACGATCTACCGGCGGGAGGCGCGTGCGCGTGACGATGTCACGTTCATCGACACGTGGGAGGTCTTCAGCGACGACGGCGAATTCGCCGCGTACCTGACCGACAGCGCCGGCCAGCGGGCCCTCGTGCGGCAGCAAGACGGCATCCACTACACGCGCGCCGGCGGCGAGCTGCTCACCGATGTCGTCTTCGAGATGCTCGCCGACGAGTGGGGCCTGAGCGAGCCCGAAGCGGACTGAGCCAGTCCACGGCACCTCGCGGCACGAACCCCCCGCATGACCCCACCACGGTTCCTCGCTGCCCTGACCGCTCTCGCTCTGCTGTCCGCCTGCGGCGGCGCGAGCAACGACCCGGCGGCTGCACCCGCCAATGCTCCCGCCACCGCATCCGGTGGAACGCCGGCAAACGTGCAGGTCCGCAACATCGCCTATCAACCTGCGGAGATCACGGTCCTGCGCGGCACCGCCGTGACCTGGATCAACGACGACGAGGAGGTCCGCCACACGGTGACCTCGGGTACCCCCGGCCAGCGGGCCGTCCCGGGCGTCCAGGAGGCCGCAGAGCCCGAGGTCGACGGCCTGTTCGACGGTGACCTTCCCGACGCAGGCGACCGGTTCTCCTACACCTTCGCCGAGGCGGGTTCCTTCCCGTACTTCTGCGAGGTGCACCCCTCGATGACCGCCACCGTCGTCGTCGAATAGCCCACCCGACCAATCCGCGTCGTCGGCGCCTGCGAACGACCTGCGACATCCCCCCTCACGCAGGAGCCCACTCGATGACCCGTGCCCTTTCCCTGAAGACGATGGTCGCCGTGCTGGCACTGTCGCTGCTCGCCGCCGCGTGCGCCGGCGGCCAGCAGCAGGCAGCCGACGACACCAACGAGCCCGCGACGCCGGCCCAGACCGAGGCCGCCACCCCGGCGGAGCCGATGGAGACCGAGACCGAAGCAGAGCAGGCAGCCGACGGCGTGGACACCCCCGCCGCGACGCTGACCCGCGATCTGACCTACCTGCTCGACGAGCACGAGTACCTCGCCGGCGCCGCCGTCTACACCGCCGTCCAGGCGGGCGGTGACCTGGAGGACCCGACGTTCAACGCCGCCGCCGGCGCGCTGGACGACAACTCCCAGGCGCTGGCCGACGCCGTCGGCAGCGTCTACGGCGACGACGCCCGCGAGCAGTTCCTGGACCTGTGGCGCGCCCACATCGGCTTCTTCGTCGACTACACCCTGGGCCGTGCCACCGACGACCGGCAGATGGTCCGCCGCGCGTCC
>DATLGM010000187.1:0-1833 GCA_035540515.1 Egibacteraceae bacterium
CGGCGGTTCGAACGACCGTCGCGAATCGGATTCCACCGCCACCGGACAGACCCCGGCCGACCCCGCCACCGAGCCACACCCGGTCACACCGACCGGGCCGTCCCACGACGGCGACCTCGACGTCCTCGCCTGAGCACAGGAGATCCCACCCATGCCCGATGCCATCTCCGCGGTCAACCCGCTGGCGCAGTACATGGCGCCCGCGCCGTCCACCGAACCCAAGGACCAGTTCGGCAAGGACACCTTTCTCAAGCTTCTGGTCGCGCAGCTGCGCTATCAGGATCCGACCAGTCCCACGGACGGGGCTGAGTTCTTGGCCCAGACCGCACAGTTCTCGCTCGTCGAGAAGCTGGCGGAGCTGACCAAGTCCAACGCCGAGCTGCTGGCGACCGGCCTGTTCAACCAGGCCACGTCACTGATCGGCAAGCAGGTCACCTACACGAGCTCGGAAGGCACGGAAGCCACCGGTGTCGTGACCGCCACCCGCTTCGGTCCCACGGGGCCGGTCCTGCAGGTCGGCGGCGACGAGATCCCGATCGGCGCGGTCTCGGCTGTCTCGGCCGAACGCGCCACCCCTGCGGCCACGCAGGGCTGACCCACCCACGCCGCTTCCGACCTTCCGAAAGGAACACGCATGCTCCGCTCGATGTACGCGGGCGTCTCCGGACTCCGCAGCCACCAGACGATGATGGACGTGATCGGCAACAACATCGCGAACGTCAACACGACCGGCTTCAAGGCCTCGTCGGTCACCTTCCAGGACACGCTGTCGCAGATGATCGGCGGTGCCGGCGCCCCGAACAACCAGACCGGCGGCACCAACCCCGCGCAGGTCGGCCTCGGCGTGCGTGTCTCGTCGATCACCACGAACTTCTCGCAGGGCGCGTCCCAGCTGACCGGGCGCACCACGGACCTCGCCATCCAGGGCGACGGCATGTTCATGGTCCGCAGCGGTGGCGAGAACATGTTCACCCGTCAGGGTGCGTTCTCCTTCGACGCCGCGGGTCGCCTCGTGACCGCGCAGGGGGCGGTCGTGCAGGGTTGGATCGCCGGCCCCAACGGCGGCATCAACACCAATGCCCCCGTCCGTGACCTCGTCCTCCCGGTCGGCCAGCTGCTGCAGCCGCAGCAGACCCGCACGGCCACGCTGGGCGGCAACCTTCCCGCGAACGCGGCCGAGGGAACCGTCATCACGTCGTCAGTCAACGTCTACGACCTGCAGGGCACGGAGTTCTCCGTGTCGGTCCGCTTCACCAAGAGCGGGGACGACACGTGGGACATCGAGGCGACGACTCCGGACCCCACCGACCCCGACAACCCCCATGTCCTGTACAGCGGGACGATCGGGTTCGACCCGTCGACCGGCCAGGTCGACTTCGGCGACGGGATCCAGTTCGGCTTCCCCGTGGGCAGCTGGAACGGCGACGTCAGCCTGGACCTGCAGACCAACGCCGCCGGCGGCCTGCGCCAGTTCAGCGGCGCGAACACCGTCGCATTCGAGCGCCAGGACGGCTCGGCCGTCGGGTTCCTGCGGTCGTTCTCGATCTCGCCGGCGGGCGTGCTCACCGGCGTGTTCTCCAACGGCCAGACCCGCGCCGTCGGGCAGCTGGCGCTGGCGAACTTCAACAACCCGCAGGGGTTGGAGAAGGTGGGCGACTCGCTGTACCGCGCCAGCGTCAACTCGGGCCTCCCGCAGGTCGGGGTGGCCGGCGCCGGTGGTCGGGGGTCGCTGGCCGGCGGCATGCTCGAGATGTCCAACGTGGACCTGGCGCAGGAGTTCACCAACCTGATCGTCGCGCAGCGCGGCTTCCAGGCGAACTCGCGGATCATCAC
>DATLGM010000188.1:0-1960 GCA_035540515.1 Egibacteraceae bacterium
CTGCAGGGCCGTGGGCATCTGGCTTCCTCATGAGAAGGTCTCGCGGTCTCGCAAAGAGAACGCGACCCACTGCCCAGGCGCCTCGCCACAATTGATGAAACCTGCCGGCGACATGGGGGTTCCGTGCGGCGACCGCACAGATTTGGCGGTTACAGCCGCGGGTGCAGCTCCAGCCGTTCCACCAGCTTGCGGCAGCCGACCTGCAGCAGGTCCCAGACCCCGCCGAACGGCGGCGCGTAGGACAGGTCGAACAGCTGGGCCTGCTGGACGGTGACCCCCAGGTGCAGCCATGAGGCGGCCACGTCGATGCGCTTGGCGACATTGCCGGTCCCGACCAGCTGCGCGCCCAGGAACCGCCCCGTCCCGCGTTCGGCCACCATCTTGACGAAGACGGTGCCCGGGTCGTCCATGTAGCCGGCGCGAGCGGTGCCCTCGAAGGTCACCACCTCGGCGTCGACCCCCGCTTCCTCGGCGTCGGACTCCAGCAGTCCCACGCGGGCGATCTCCCAGTCGCAGACCTTGGTCACGGCGGTGCCGACGACGCCCGGGAAGGCCGCCGAGGGCGCATGTCCGGAGAACACGTCGGCGAGGTTGACGCCCGCGATCTTGCCCTGCTTATTGGCGTGCGTACCCAGCTGGACGTTGCGCCGCAGGCCGGCGACCAGGTCGAGCGACTCGACGCAGTCCCCCGCCGCCCACACGTGAGCGACGGTGGTGCGCATCTGGGGGTCGACGACCAACCCCCCGGATGGGCCGACCTTGCAGCCGGCGGTCTGCGCTAGCACCAGGTTCGGCTTGCCGCCCAGGCCGACGATGACCGCCTGCGCCGGGTAGACGCCTGCGTCAGTCACCGCCTCGACGCAGACGCCCCGGTCGCCCCGGATCTCGATGAGGGACTCACCCAAGTGGACCTTCACACCGAAGTCGGTCAGCGCACGCTCGACGTGGGCAGCCATGTCCGGATCGAGCGACTTCATGACTTGGCGGCTGCGGTCGACGATCGTCGCGTCGATGCCGCGACGCACCAGCGCCTCGGCGATCTCAATCCCGATGTAGCCGGCACCCACCACCACGGCCTGCTCGACGGCGCGTGCATCGAGGTGCCGGCGCACCCGCTCGCCCTCGTCGAGGGTGTGGGCGACGAAGCCGTACTCGGCCAGTCCCGGGATCTGCTGCGGTGTCGGGTGTGCTCCTGTCGCCAGCAGCAGCTCGTCGTACTCCAAGTCCCGCTCTGCGCCGCCGTCAGCGAGGTCGCGCACCCGCACGCGCCGGCCATCGGCGTCGACGCTGATGGCCTCCGTGCGCAGGTGAACCGTGACGCCCATGTCGGCGAACTGCTGCGGGGTGACGGCGACCAGCTCTTGTGGGGTGTCGATCTCCCCGGCGACGTAAAAGGGGATCCCACACATCGAGTACGACGTGTACGGGCCGCGTTCGACGACCACGACCTCCACGTCCGGGCAGCGGCGACGGACGTGCGTCGCAGCGCTCATGCCGGCAGCGTCACCTCCGACGATCAGCAGTCGCACCATCAGGTGGACGCGGGGTCCCCGACGCGGTGAACCATGATGCGGTTCGTGCCGCCCTGCCCGCCGGGCGTGCCGGACACCAGCACGATCTTGTCGCCCTGCCGCGCCCAGCTGCCGTCGACCAGCGCGCGCTCGGCGGCGGCGGTCAGCTCGGCGGTGTGGTCCTTCATCGGTACCAGCTCGCACTCCGTGCCCCACATCAGCGCGGTACGGCGCCGGGCACGGTCGTTGGGTGTCAGGCCCAGCAGCGGCATGGCCGGCCGGTACTTGCTGACCAGCTGGATGGACGAGCCGCTGATGGAGTACACGACGATCGCCGCGGCGGCAACGTCCTCGGCCACCTGGCACGCCGCCTGCGCCACGATCCGCCCCACGGAGCGCTCGGTGTGGGGCGGCGGGGCCGGGTCGACCAGGTGGGGCGACGCCTCGGC
>DATLGM010000189.1:0-7529 GCA_035540515.1 Egibacteraceae bacterium
CTACGAGACCGAGGCCGACGCTGCCTACGGCGCGGACGGGGGAGGCACTGCGGAGCTGCCACCTCCGCGTTCGCCGTGCTCGCCCGATACCAGGAACGGCACGAGCAGCGTCACCGCGGCGGCCGCGGCTGCCACGGGAAGCGCGAGGAGGCCACGTCGGCCCACCGCATGGCTGACGGCCGCCGTTGCCACGATTGCCACCGGCGCGACGTAGATCCCGACAGAGGCGACACCGAGGACTGCGATCGCCCATAGGACTCCGACGAACGCCCACGCCGCGAGTGCCGCCGGCGTCCTGGTCGTGACGGCCTCCATCGCCCCTCCAACGGTGCCCAGCTAACAACGGCACCCTCGCAGTAGCATCGCCGCACGTCAATGAAGGCGGCTACTGGTATGTGCCGCTACCCCGCCTTGGAAGCTGTAGCCGGGCGTTAGCCTCGCGCTTTCATCCGGCGGGCTGATCTTGGTGTTCCGGAGCGGCGTGTAAAGCACGGAAGTGCCTGTCCTGCAGGGGAAACTGGGCTTGCTGAAGGTCCAGTGGTTCCGCTGCGAGGAAGGCACCCCGTAGGTGAAGAGTAGAGCGCGGCTGGCGCGTGTGCAGGTAGTGGTGGCGGCGGGTCGTTGATCAGCTCGGTGGGCGGTGCGTTGCTGACCGAGACGGCCCGGCTGACCGGTCTGAACCGGAGGTTGTCGTGCGGCCTGCGGCGCTGGCGTGGCCTGGGTGCGGTGCACGATCCGGGCAAGATCGTGCAGGATCTGGCCAGCGCGCTCGCGCTCGGCGGTGACTGTCTGGCCGACATCGCGGTGGTCCGGGCGCAGAGCGAGCTGTTCGGCCCGGTGGCCTCCGACCCGACGGTCAGCCGGCTGATCGACAAGCTCGCCGCTGACGTCGACGCCGCGCTGGCCGCGCTTGGGCAGGCCCGCGCCGACGCGCGGGCGGTGGCCTGGGAGCACCGCTGCCCGGTGCCTGCCGACGGGCTGGTGCCGATGGACATCGACGGCACGATCGTGGTCGCGCACTCGGAGAAGGAGTCCGCCGCCGCGACGTTCAAGCGCACGTTCGGCTTCCACCCGCTGCTGGCCTTCCTCGATCACGGGCCCGACGGTGACGGTGGCGGCGGAGAGCCGCTGGCCGGGGTGCTGCGTCCTGGTAGCGCGAACGCCAACACCGCCGCCGACCACATCGCGGTGTTGAACCTGGCGTTGGCCCAGCTGCCCGAGCAGGTCCGCAGCCGGGTGCTGGTCCGGACCGACAGCGGCGGCGGGACCAAGGCGTTCCTGCATCACATCACCTCGCTGGGACTGCAGTACTCGACCGGGATCGGCGTGGCGATCGGGATCGACCAGGACCTGCTGGGCCGGCTGGCGCCCAAGGACTGGACGGCCGCGCTGGACAGCAACGGAGCGCCGCGAAAGGGCGCCCAGGTCGCCGAGCTGACCCACCTGCTGCCCGACCTGACCGAGCGGGGTTGGCCGGCCGGAATGCGCCTGATCGCCCGACGCGAGCGGCCGCACCCCGGCGCGCAGCTGCGCCTGACCGACATCAACGGCTGGCGCGTCACGGTGTTCGCCACCAACAGCCCCGACCAGGACCTGGCCCAGCTCGAGGTCACCCACCGACTTCGGGCCCGGGCCGAGGACCGCATCCGCGGCCTGAAAGACAGCGGACTGCGCAACCTGCCGCTGCACGACTTCGCGCAGAACCAGATCTGGCTCGAGACCGTGCTGCTGGCCGCCGACCTGCTTGCCTGGACCGCGACGCTCGCGCTGACCACGCACCGCAAGGCCGAACCCAAGCGGCTGCGACTGCGCGTGCTGCACGTCGCCGCCCGCGTCGTCCGCAGCGGACGCACCACCCTGCTCAAGCTCCCGACCCACTGGCCATGGGCCGACGAGATCGTCGCCGCCCACGCACGGCTGCGAGCGCTGCCAACCCCAACCTGAACAGCAACCCCAACCCCACGACCAGGAACTCGGAGAACCGGCGACAGGCAACGCCGGCGCTCACGCGCGCCTACCCCCGGACCCGGTCTGCCGACCACCCCAAAACCGACCAGTCAGCGATCCGGGCCAAGATCATGAAAGTTCGAGGCTAATCGCCCTATCGCTGGTGATCGGCTTCTCGCCACTGCTGTTCCCGGCCTCATGGGCTGACAGCAGTCGGATCCTCGCGCCGATCCTCCTGGCATGCGTGCCGCTCATGTTCACGCCGCTGAGCCAGGTCGGGTCCGCATCGAGGCGGCACGACGAAGGCTGAGTGCCGATACCCGCTGGACCTTCCCAGTCGGTGCGCCTCCGCCTTACGGTGCTGGCATGGCACGGGGCGAGCGTCGGCGGGCAGCGAAACGAGCCGTCAAAGAAGAGGCCGAAGAGACCCTCGCCTTCGCGATGCTCACGCGCGTGGGTCAAGTCCTCTGGTACGGCCTGACAGCGCCCTTTCGCCTGGCCGCAAGGACCCTCGACGCCTGGTTCACGTGATCCCGACCGAGGCTATGTGCCGATACCCGCTGCGGAACGGGTGCGCCTTGCCGTGCGTCCTAGCGGAATGGACAGACGGGCACTCGCAGTCGCCGCAGCGGGGTTGCTGGCCTGTGTCCTCCTGGCAGTCGCCGGGTGGGCCGCGTCCCGGCCCGCCGACCCGTTGCCCTGCGGAACGCATGCTCGCGACGGCGGCGCAACGGTCGTGGACTGCACCTCCGCACCGAACCGTGACTAGGCGCTTCTCTGCTGTCTGGCCACGGCATAGCCTCGCGACATGTTCAGGGGCACGGAGTGGCAGTACGCGTGGAGGTCGCGGCTGAACCCTCTCTGTCAGCATGGGGTGATGCACCAGCCGGTGCGTAATCACTGAACGAGGGCGGGGAGACGAGTCCCTGTAATGACCGTGCTGACCACGATCTCACGATCGGGCGACCATGCTGGTGCCGTGAACGACGACCACCCGAGCGGTGAGGTTCCTGAGCGGGCCCGCCGCAGGACCTTCACCGCCGTCTACAAGCTCAAGGTGCTGGCCGAGTACGAGGCGGCCGAGCCCGGCCGGCGCGGGGAGGTGCTGCGCCGCGAGGGGCTGTACTCCTCGCACCTGGTCGAGTGGCGCCGAGCCCGTGACGCCGGCGCGCTGGCCGGCCTGGCCGCGACCCGCGGCCGCCCGCCGGCCGACCCGGTCGAGCGAGACAACGCCCGGCTGCGGGAGCGCAACGCCAAGCTCGAGGCCGACCTGGACACCGCACGGCGGGTGATCGAGGTGCAGGGAAAAGTCTCGGCTCTCTTGGAAGATCTGTCCAAGAGAGCGCACGACGCATCCGCAACGCCGAGCTCCGAGCCGAGTTCACCGCCGCGGTCGAGCAGGTGACCGATACCGCAGTGCTCGAGCTGGTCCCGCTGGTCGGCACGGTCGCGGCGTGCACCGCGACGGGACGTGCTCGGGCCACGCACTACCGGCGGCACCGAGTCGGCCCAGCGCCGCAGCGGACGGCTCCGGTCGCGCACCTGGACCGCCTTCAGCCGGCGGCGCTGTCAGCGGCCGAGCGCGCTGAGGTCCTCGCGGTGCTGCACAGCGAACGGTTCGCCGACGCCGCTCCGGCGCAGGTGTGGGCGACGCTGCTGGACGAGAACGTCTACCTGGCCAGTGAATCGACGTTCTACCGGCTGCTACGCGGCGTGCACGGCGACGTTCGGGAACGACGCTCGCAGGCCACCCACCCGGCCAAGGTCAGGCCCGAGCTGATCGCGACCAAGCCCAACAAGGTCTGGTCGTGGGACATCACCAAGCTGCACGGCCCGGCGAAGTGGACCTACTTCTACCTCTACGTGATCATCGACATCTACTCGCGCAAGACCGTCGGCTGGATGGTCGCCAGCCGCGAGTCCGCCGCCTTGGCCGAGCAGCTGCTCGCCACCACCATCGCCGCCGAGAAGGTGCCCGCCAAGCAGTTGACCATCCACCCAGACCGCGGTAGCAGCATGGCCTCCAAGCCCGTCGCGCTGCTGCTGGCCGATCTCGGCGTCACCAAGAGCCACAGCCGACCGCGGGTCAGCAACGACAACCCCTACAGCGAGTCGCAGTTCAAGACGCTCAAGTACTGCCCCAGCTTCCCCGGCAGCTTCGCCACCATCGAGGACGCCCGCGCGTTCTGCG
Source organism: Egibacteraceae bacterium (assembly GCA_035540515.1). Taxonomy (GTDB): domain Bacteria; phylum Actinomycetota; class Nitriliruptoria; order Euzebyales; family Egibacteraceae; genus WHTG01. The sequence goes on from DATLGM010000189.1 coordinate 4,139, forward strand.
CCGAGTTCTTCCACGCCTACAACCATCACCACCGCCACGCCGGTCTCGGCCTGCTCACCCCCGCCGTCGTCCACGCCGGGCAGGCCCAGACCGTCCGCGCCCAGCGCGCGCTGGTCTTGGACGCCGCGCACGCCCGACACAGCAACCGGTTCCGCCGCCCGCCGCAGCCACCACGCCTGCCCGAGCCCGCCTGGATCAACCGACCCACGGAGACGGAGGACGCCGCTCAGAAATAATCGAGATCAACTGCCCCGAACAGGTTGACAGGTTCCAGAAGCCCATCCGCCGGTGGAAGGACATGCTCCGTCGCCCTGGCACCCGTCGGCGCATCCGCTACTCCCAGGAGTTCCCCACACAAGAGGACATGTGGGTTGAGCAGGAGTGGACCGGCACGCAGTGGCGGCAGCTTGCAGCGGCCCCCGACGAAGCGACGCTCAAACAGTTGTTCACCTAGCAGATCGGCGAACCTCCGAGCCGTCCGAGCCACGAAGGCTAAGCTAAGTGCCGTTACCGTCGGAGCATGGCCTACAAGCCTTCGCGGGACCCCGCGCTCGACCAAGAGCCGTTCGCCTCGACGCAACGGCTGCATGACCAGAGCAGACAGGCGCTGGTCGAGGCCGACATCGTCGGCCTGACGGAGGACGAGGCTCGCCGACGGGTGGAGGCAGCTGGCCTCCGCTTCCGGCCCGTCCGAGTCGGTGGTGCCGAGTCGGCGGACTGGTCGGCTACCCGAGTGACGGCCACCGTCGTCGAGGGCGTCGTGCGCTCAGCGGATGTGTCCTGACAGGAGGGTATGTGCCGCTATCCGCCCGCGGCACCCGAGGAGGGTATGTGCTGTTAGCCTCGGACGTTCGCTTCGTGTTCCTCCTGGAAGCAGGCGGTCAAAGCCTCGGCCTGCACCCTCTGCTGCTCCTCGAACGAGTCGTACTCGCGAGTCTCGATGTGCCGCAGGTCGTCGCAGTTGTCGTCCCTCTGCGCGACGGCCACCCCGGCTGCTGCCCCACCCGTGAGCGTCACGGCCATCAGGGACACGAGGACTGTTCGACGTGGGCTCATCGGCGGAGTCTGCTCTAGAACGCCGGGCTGCGCTACTGAGGTCATCGCGGGACGCGGTCCGCTGACTCGCGGAAGGCAAGCCCGTTCGGGAACACTGGCCTCGCGGGCTTCCTGGCTCTGTACGCGACTCACGACGCTGGCTGATTGCACGTGCGCCGTCGTGTACACCGTCTTCTGGAACCTCCGTCAGCACGCTCCATAGGGGTGTACGCAACCACCTTCGTCTTTCGGTAGACGGTCGGGACGTTCTTGATGTGACCTACAAATCCGTTGCTGCTCGCTGGCCCTACCGGGGTAGCGAGGTGACGCTTGATGAGGAGGAGGCCGACTTATACCTCTGGCTCTACAACAACCTCACCAGCGGGTCGGATTCGATGAGGTCCTCCTTCGCGGCGGGCTGGCGTGCCGCATAGCCCAACCAGCAGCGGCCATGCGCCGATAGCCGCCGAGCTGCTGTAGCCCGGCGATAGTCGTTCTTCGCCCCTGGCAGGGCGGCCCGTTCCGGTCAGAGAATCGGCTGCGCGCTGCGGTCGGGTGGCCACGGAGACTCGATGTTCGGATTAGCCTCTCAGGGTGAGGCGAGGCCTTGGTCCGGCGGCATTGGCGGTCCTGCTGACCATGTGCGGCTGTAACAGCCTGGTGCCACACGAGGCGCGGCAGGACGAGCCTCCGTCGAGCAGCGCCTCAACGGACGAGCAACGCGCACTCTTGGAGGCCTGCAACGCAGCTCGGCCCGGCCAGAGCGACTACTCGGCTTGCGACTGATCGAGGAACTCGCCGCCGACGACCGCGGCGTCCGTCGCTTCCGCATCCTCGCGTCGGTGGACCTTGACCAAGACGGAGAGCTTGAAGACGTCCAGGTCAGCGCCCGAATACCAGGCGACAGATTCGATGAACCGTTGGAGGTCCACGAGTTCGAGTGCACGCAGCAAGCCATCATCGGATAATGCCCGGCGCCGCTGACGGATCAGGACCGGCGTCACACGTCGCTGGGCCAGCGGAGGACGACCGGGTTGCGCCAGTCGCTGTTGTCGAGGACGACATCCGCGACCTCCAGAGGCGAGGCGTCCTCCCGGTACAGCGCCTGCCCTGGGAGGTACCGCCGTTGGTACCGCCGTCGCAGAGCCGCTTCGTCGCCGAACAGGTGGCGGTCGCGCACGGCCGCGCGGGAGAGCGTGACCTGCTCAGGGACATGCAGGTAGACGCCGAGGTCCCACGACGCCAAGAGTTCGCTGCGGAGCAGGAAGACCCCGTCGAACAGCAGCGCGGCATCGGGTCCGACCTGCTGTTCCACCTGGACCGCCTCGTCGGCCCGGTAGTCGAAGCGGACGGCTCGTACGTTCGGTGCCCCATCGCGAAAGGGAGCCAGGAGGTCACGCACTAGCGCGTCAAGGTCGAATGAGTCCTGGTAGTAGCCCTCGGGCGACTCGTCGCCGCGCTGGAGCCGCACGTCGCGCGGGTTGTGCCAGCCGTCGAGTGACGCGCAGACAGCAGGTCGCGACAAGTGGTCGGCGACAGCGCGAGCGAGAGTTGTCTTGCCCGCTGCGTCCGGGCCGTCGAAGGCAACCAGAACCCGGTCGCTGGCAACGGCGTCGATGAGGCCGGCCAGGCGCTCGACGAGGGTCACAGCAACCGAGGCTAGGCGCGCCTACCTGCCGTCGGTTGGGCGCCTGCACCTGTGACACCGACGAGGTCCTCGCCCCCTGCGGCCAGGCTGGGTCGCAGCGTCCGGGATGCGTGCGGCGCGACTCGGCCATCCGCAACACAAGCGACGTCGGTCACGCAAAGTACCCGGACCCGAAGCTGCTATATGGCTCTGTCCCAGATGCCTTCTGACCTGCGTTTCTGTCAGAGGCGGCCCGTACTTTGAGGGCATGGCAGCAGGGCCCGCGACACTGGCACCGGCACTGTCGGCGGCGGTGGACGACGTCGTCGCGGTGCCGGTCGGGAACCTGTGCGCGACCCAGCTGCAGGACCGGATCGGGGCGGTGTCGCGGGAGCGGGACCGGCTCGACGGGTGGCTGTCGGCCGCGGCCGGTCAGCTCACCACGATGACCGGCGGGCAGGTGTCGACCGACGACGGCGGTGCCCGGTCGGTCGCCGGCTGGCTGGCCGAGACGACCCGCACCTCCTCGCCGGCGGCCGGGGCGCGCTTGAAGACCTCGATGGCGTTGCGCGTCCTGCCGCTGGTCGTCGACGCCGTCCTGGACGGCCGGCTCTCGCAGGACCAGGCCGCGGTGCTGGCCCGCCTGGTCGGCAAGATCCCCGACAGCCTGCTGCAAGCCGTGCAGCCGCAGATGATCGAGGTCGCGGCCGGGCGCGACCCGGCCGCGCT
>DATLGM010000190.1:0-6158 GCA_035540515.1 Egibacteraceae bacterium
GTCCGACCTCGTAGATGGTCACGCTCGCCGGCAGGCCGGCGGCGGCCACTCGCTGCGGCTGCCTCACGGCGCGGGCTCCTCCTCACCGCCGGCAGCGGCGACCACCACCAGCGGGGCGTCCATCGCCACCGCCTGGCCGGCGCTCACGTGCAGAGCCTCGACGACGCCGTCGACGGGCGCGGTGATGGGATGTTCCATCTTCATGGCCTCCACCACGACCAACGTCTGCCCGCGGGTCACGGATTCCCCGGCAGCGACGTTGACCACCGTCACCGTGCCGGGCATCGGGGCCGTCAGCGTGCCGCCGCCACCAGCCTCCTCGTGCCGAGCCGCGGCCAGCTCGTCCTCCTCGTCCACCGACCATCCGCCAAGGTCGGGCGCCGCGATCCAGGCCGTGTCCCCCGCCGAGTGCAGCACCACGTGGTGCAGGACCCCGTCCACGGTGACGAGCGCCTCGCCCTCGCCGTTCCAGCTGATCGATGCCGGCATGGTGGCGCCGTCGCCGACACGGACCTCGGCCTCGTGGCGCCAGCCGCGGACGTGCACGTGCTCGGTTCGGTCACCGCAACGCATGCGCCACGTCGCCCACGCCGGCTCGCCCACCCTCCAGCCGGTCGCCGCGTCGAACGGTTCGGCCGCTGCCGCGGAGGGCGGCGCGATCTCCCACAGTCGCTGCAGCCCTGCGATGGCGAAGACATGCTCCGGCGGTTCGCGGCGGGCCAGGTCGTCCTGGCGGCGCTCGAGCAAACCGGTGTCGAGACGGCCGGCGATCACGTCCTCGTCGTCCAGCGTCGCGATCAGAAATGGGATATTCGTGACGACACCAGCCACCACGGTGTGCGCCAGACCTCGGCGCAACCGGGTGATCGCGGCCTCACGGTCCGGCCCGTGCGCCACGAGCTTGGCGAGCATCGGGTCGTACGCGCTGCCGACCACCATGCCGTCGGAGATACCGCTGTCCATCCGCAGGCCAGCCAGGTGCGCGGCCGGGTTCCAGTGGTCCAGGATGCGCCCGCCGGTCGGCAGGAAGCCGCGCGACGGATCCTCGGCGTAGATGCGCGCCTCGACGGCGTGCCCGTCGATCCGCAGATCGTCCTGCGTCACGGGCAGCGGTTCGCCGGCGGCCGTACGGACCTGCCACTCGACCAGGTCGACCCCGTAGACCTCCTCGGTCACCGGGTGCTCGACCTGCAGTCGGGTGTTCATCTCCATGAAGAAGAACTCGTCAGGCCGGTCGCCGGAGACGATGAACTCGACCGTTCCCGCCCCCACGTAACCGACCGCCTTCGCGGCGTCGACCGCCGACGCGCCCATCCGCGCGCGCGTGGCCTCGTCCAGCAACGGCGAGGGACACTCCTCGATGACCTTCTGGTGCCGGCGCTGCAGGCTGCACTCGCGCTCGCCGAGGTGGATGGTCGAACCCTGCGTGTCGGCGAAGACCTGCACCTCGATGTGGCGCGGGTTGGACACGAAGCGCTCGATCAGCAGGTCGTCGTCGCCGAACGCCGCCTTGGCCTCGCGCCGCGCGGACGCGATCGCGTCGGACAGTCCCTCCGGCTCGCTGACGATGCGCATGCCCTTGCCGCCCCCGCCGGCCGTCGCCTTGACCATGACGGGGTAGCCGATGTCCTCGGCGGCGGCGGTGAGGTCGTCGTCGGTCATCCCGGGTCGGTGCACGCCGGGGACGACCGGCACCCCGGCAGCCTCGACCGTCTGCTTCGAGCGGATCTTGTCCCCCATCGCCTCGATGGCCGAGGCGGGCGGGCCGATGAAGACGATCCCAGCGTCGGCGCAGGCGCGGGCGAACGCGGCGTTCTCGGCCAGGAAGCCGTAGCCCGGATGGATCGCCTGCGCACCGGTCCGCCGCGCCGCGTCGATGATCCGCTCGATGTTCAGGTACGACTCGGCGGCCGGCGTCGGGCCGATGTGCACCGCCACGTCGGCACGCCGGGGATGGAGCGCGTCGGCGTCGGCGTCGCTGTAGACGGCGACGGAGCGGATGCCCATGGCGTCCAGCGTCCGGAAGATCCGGACGGCGATCTCACCCCGGTTGGCGACGAGGACGGTGTCGAACATCTACTCGCCCGGCACCCAGGCGGCGCGACGCTTGTCGAGGAAGGCGGCCATGCCCTCCTGCGCCTCGTCACCGACCCGCAGTCCAGCGATGATCTTGACCGTCTCCGCGGTCGCCGCGTCCAGCGGCTGCAGCGCGAGGTCCGGAAGGCGCTTGGCCGTCGCAGCGGCCAGGGGCCCCGCCTTCAGGCACCGGCCGACCGCCGCCTCGACCGCCCCGTCGAGACCGTCGCGTGGCACCACCTCGTGCACCAGGCCGGCGGTGTGCGCCCGCGCCGCGTCGAACCGCTCGCCGGTGACGAAGACGGCCCGAGCGAACGACCGGCCGACCTTGCGGACGACGTACGGCGAGATGACCGCCGGCGCCAGACCCAGCACGACCTCTGTGAAGCCGAACAGCGAGCCCTCCACCGCGATCGCGATGTCGCACACCGCCGTCAGGCCGGTTCCCCCGCCCAGGGCGTGCCCGTTGATCCGCCCGATCAAGGGCTTGGGCAGGTCGTACAGGGCCCGGAACATGTCGTTCATCCGGGTGGAGTCGGCGACGTTCTCGTCGAACGTCCACTCCTTCATCGACCGCATCCAGTTCAGGTCCGCGCCGGCGCTGAAGATCTCGCCGGCGCCGGTCAGGACGACCACCCGCACCGCGGCGTCCTCGGCGAGCATGGACGCCGCCCGGTGCATCTCGGCGATGAGGGTGTCGTCGAACGCGTTGCGCACCTCGGGGCGGTCCATCACCACCGTGGCCACGCCGCGATCGTCGGTCTCGATCCGCAAGGTCGTGAAGTCAGCCATGGGCGCCGCATGCTACGCGGGGCAGGAGATCCGGGCGTCGACAGCGAAGTCAGCAAGCGAACCAGTTCCTTCAGAGCGGGAGCCCTTGCTGTGCGCCGTCGTCTTCTCACCCTCGCCATCGCCGCCTTGCTGACCGTGGGCATGCTGCCCGCCAACGCGCTGACCACCGCCGTGCCCGTCGTGGCGAGCGACTCGGTCAAGGTCGTCGGTTCGATCCCCAACGCCACCGCGATCTCGGCGGCGTTCGCCAGCGACGCTCCGATCATGTACCTGCACACGCTCAACGGGCTGGTGACCTACGACATCTCCAACCCCGAGCTGCCGGTACCGATGGCGACCCTGCCGCTGCCCAACTTCCAGAACGAGGCCATGAGCCTGGGCGAGCGGTCCGACGGCACGAAGTTCCTCATCGTCGGCTTCGACATCTACGGCGTGACGCCCCAAGACAGCGACCGCCCCGTCGCTCTGGACTACGAGCTGGTCATCATCGACGTCACCGACCCGGCCGCACCCCGCCTGCGCGGGCGCACGCAGACCGAGTCCAGCACTCACACCGTGTCCTGCGCCGACCCGGAGTGCATGGTCGCCTACACCTCCGGCGCCTACGAGCCGTTCTTCAACCCGATCGACCTCAGCGACCTGGACAACCCCAAGCAGCTGCCGCAGATCCGCAGCATCGCCGGCTCGGGCCACGACTGGGACGCGGACGCGGTGGGGCTGCAGTGGCACGTCGGCACGCAGGGGATGGTGGCGTACGACACGACGGACCCGACCAACCCGGTGCCCGTGGCGAGCACGGACCGCAACGGCGTCGTCGGCCGCAGCGCCTACAACAACTTCATCCTCCACAACTCGATCCGGCCGCACGCCGAGGCGTTCACCCAGACCGTCGGCGAGGACGGCCGGCTGACCTCGGGTGACCCCGACCTGTTCTCCGGCAACGTCCTGCTCGCCACCGAGGAGGACTACATCGACGCCACGTGCAAGGCCGAGGGCGCGTTCTCGACCTGGCACATCCCGTACCTCGACGCCGAGCAGTACGCCGCGGACAACCCCGAGCACCGCTACGGGTTCGGGAAGATGAAGCCGCTGGACCTGTGGAACACCGAGCTGCTCGACTCCGGCGTCAAGACCCCCGCCGGCGCGTTCTGCTCCGCGCACTACTTCGACTACCACCAGGACGGGATCGTGGCGCAGGGCTGGTACCAGCAGGGCACCCGCTTCCTGGACGTGCGTGACCCCTCGAACATCAAGCAGGTCGGGTACTTCTTCACCGGCGCGATGGAGACGTGGGGCGCGTACTGGGTCCCCGAGTACGACGACGCTGGCAACCAGACCGGCAACAAGACCGACATCGTCTACACCAACGACGTCGTCCGCGGCCTGGACATCCTGCAGTTCGACTTCGCCGGCCTGCAGGCGCCTGCCGACACCGAGAACCAGCGGGCGCCAATCCTGCCGCAGTGGCTGAACGCCAGTGCCACGACGCTCGTGTCGTCGCTGCCCAGCAAGCAGTTCGGCTACCTGTGCCGGCTGACTCCCGGCGTCTGACCGGTCACATCCGGAACACGCCGTAGCGGACGTCCTCCAAGGGGGCGTTCGCTGCGGCGGTCAGCGCCAGGCCGAGCACCGTGCGCGTGTCCTTGGGGTCGATGACGCCGTCGTCCCACAGCCGCGCGGTCGAGTAGTACGGGTGGCCCTGGTGCTCGTACTGGTCGCGCAGCGGCTGCTTGAACGCCTCTTCGTCCTCGGCTGACCACTGCTCGCCCTTGGCCTCGATCTGGTCGCGCCGGATGGTCGACAGCACGGTTGCGGCCTGCTCGCCGCCCATCACCGAGATCCGGGCGTTGGGCCACATCCACAGGAACCTGGGCGAGTACGCGCGGCCGCACATGCCGTAGTTCCCGGCGCCGAACGATCCGCCGATGATCACGGTGAGCTTGGGGACGCGGGCACATGACACGGCGGTCACCATCTTCGCGCCGTCCTTGGCGATCCCGCCGGCCTCGTACTCGCGTCCGACCATGAAGCCCGAGATGTTCTGCAGGAACACCAGCGGGACCTTGCGCTGGTCGCACAGCTCGATGAAGTGCGCGCCTTTCAGCGCTGACTCGCTGAACAAGATCCCGTTGTTCGCCACGATGCCCACGGGGTGGCCGTGGATCCGCGCGAAGCCGGTCACCAGCGTCGTGCCGTACAGCGCCTTGAACTCGTGGAAGCGCGAACCGTCGACGACGCGGGCGATGACCTCGCGGACGTCGTAGGGGGTGCGGGTGTCGGCGGGGACCACGCCGTACAGCTGCTCGGGGTCAACGACCGGCTCCTCGACCGGGGCGCGCTCCCAGGGGGTCGCCGTCCGCGGGTGCAGCGTCGCGACGATCGACCGCACGATCTGCAGTGCGTGGGCGTCGTCGTCCGCCAGGTGGTCGGTGACACCCGAGGTGCGGCTGTGCAGGTCGCCGCCGCCCAGGTCCTCGGCCGACACGACCTCGCCGGTGGCGGCCTTCACCAGCGGCGGGCCGCCCAGGAAGATCGTGCCCTGGTTGCGCACGATCACGGTCTCGTCGCTCATCGCGGGCACGTAGGCCCCGCCGGCGGTGCACGACCCCAGCACCGCCGCGATCTGCGGGATGCCACGAGCCGACATGGTCGCCTGGTTGAAGAAGATGCGCCCGAAGTGCTCGCGGTCGGGGAAGACCTCGTCCTGCTTTGGCAGAAACGCCCCGCCGGAGTCGACCAGGTACACGCACGGCAGCCGGTTGTGCAGCGCGACCTCCTGCGCGCGCAGGTGCTTCTTGACCGTCATCGGGTAGTAGGTCCCACCCTTGACGGTGGCGTCATTGGCCACGATGACGACCTCGCGGCCGCTGACCCGGCCGACGCCCGTGATGATCCCGGCCGCCGGCGCGTCACCGTCGTACAGCCCGTGCGCCGCCATCGGGGACAGCTCCAGGAACGGGCTGCCAGGGTCGACCAGAGCGTCGACGCGTTCGCGGGGCAGCAGCTTACCGCGCTCGGTGTGGCGCAGGCGGGCGCGTTCCCCACCACCCTGTGCGGTCTGGGCCAGCTGGCGGCGCAGATCGGCCACGAGCTCGCGGTGGGCGGCGTCGTTGCGCGCGAAGGCGTCGGCAGCGGGATCGGCAGCGCTGCGCAGCGGATCCATCTAGCTGCAGACCTGGTCGGACGGACAGGTGCTCATGGCGGCGCAGCGTAGCGGGGGCAGGTTGGCGGCAAGAAGCCGTGACGTTTCGAGCGGCGACTCGTTAGGGGAAATAACGCCCGTTACCGAC
>DATLGM010000191.1:0-10301 GCA_035540515.1 Egibacteraceae bacterium
TTCCAGCACCGTGGCGCCGACGGGCAGGTCCGCCTGGACCAGGTTGCTTTCGGGCATCTCGCGCCCCGTCCGCGCCCAGTAGGAGTACAGGTACTCCGCCAGCGCATCGCGGCGCTCCAGCGCCACGCCCGCGACCCGCGCCACCGCCACCCGCGTCAGGTCGTCCGCCGTGGGGCCCAGCCCCCCGGTCACGATGACCGCGTCGGCGCGGGCGCACGCCCCGGCGATGACGTCGACCATCCGCTCGACGTTGTCACCGACCGTCGTGTGGCGGTGGACGTCGACACCGATCTCGGCCAGGCGCGCCGAGATCCACGCCGAGTTGGTGTCCACGGCGTCACCGAGCAGCAGCTCGCTGCCGATCGCGACCAGCTCAGCTCTCACGGGCCCGCTTCACACCCCGGACCGCATAGTCCACGCCGCTGGCCACGGTCAGCACCACCGCCACCCCGAGGGCCGCCGGCGCGAGCACCTCAGGCCCCGCCGGCAGCAGGTACAGCGTGACGGCCACGACCTGCGACACCGTCTTGACCTTGCCGAACGGCGACGCCGGCATCACCACCCCCTGGCGCACCATGACGGTTCGCTGCACGGTCACCCAGACCTCCCGCAGGATGATCACGAGCACCGCCCACCACGGCAGCTCGTCGTTGACCGCGAGCACCGCCAGGCTGCCGATGATGAGCAGCTTGTCGGCCAGCGGGTCGGCCAGCTGGCCCCAGCGCGTCACGCCGACCAGCTGGCGCGCGACCCACCCGTCGATGGAGTCGGTCAGCGCCGCGAACACGAAGATGCCGAACGCCCACCACCGCGCGTCCCCGCCGCCGGCGAACACCAGCACGGCGATGACCGGCACCAGGGCGACGCGCAGCATCGTGAACGCGTTCGCCCAGTTCAGCCAGTGCGGCTCGCCAGCTGTCGTCTCGGCCGGTTCGGTCACCGCTGCCACGCAGCCACCAGCGGCTGCGCCACCAGGTCGAGCCCGGAGGCGCCGACCACCCGCACCGGCACCAGCCGTCCGACCGGTGCGTCGCAGCCCGGCAGCACGACCTCGCCGTCGGTCTCCGGCGACTCGCGGTACGACCGCCCGACGGCGTCGTCGCCCTCATGCGCCTCCACCAGCACCTGCAGCTCGCGGCCGACGAAGGCGGCGGCCGCCTCCTCGGCGATCACCTCGGCGACCTCAACCAGCCGGTCGCGTCGCTGGGCCGCCACCTCGGCCGGGACCTGGTCGGGCATCGTCGCCGAGGGGGTGCCGTCTTCGATGGAGAAGGTGAAGAAGCCGGTCCAGTCCAGCACGGCGTCGCGGAGGAACTGCTCGAGGAGATCGACATCCTCCTCCGTTTCCCCCGGAAAGCCCGTGATGAACGAGGACCGGAAGACCGCCGAGGGGTCGCGCTCGCGGATGGCCGTGATCAGTGACAGGAACCGCTCCGGGCTGCCGGACCGCCCCATCCGCGACAGCACCGAGGCGCTGGCGTGCTGCAGCGACAGGTCGTAGTACCCGGCCACCACGGGCGAGGCCGCCATCGCGTCGAGCAGCTCGGGGATGATCTCGGCGGGCTGCAGGTACAGCAGCCGCACCCGTTCGAGCCCCTCGACGGCCTCGAAGCCGCGGATCAGGTCGGCCTGCGCCCGCCGGCCGCCGGGGAGGTCCTTGCCCCAGCTGGTGGTGTTCTCGCTGACGCACACCAGCTCGCGGACGCCGTTGCCCACCAGCCACCGGGCCTCGGAGAGCAGCTCGTCGGGCGGCCGCGACGCGTACCGCCCGCGGAACGACGGGATGGTGCAAAACGTGCACACCCGGTCACAGCCGCCGGCGATCTTCAGGTAGGCCCACGGCCCGCGCGGCACCGTTCGGACCGGAAAGCCGGCGGTCGGCGGCGCAGCCGGCGCGGACGTGCGCGCGGTCGGCGGCGCGGACGTGCCGGAGACCAGCAGCGGCAGCGACCGCCCCCGGGGCGCGGCCACCGCAGCGGCCGGCGCCGCGGACACCGGCTTGCCGTCGAGCACCGTCCGCACGATCTGCGGCAGCCGCGGGTAGTCCGCGAAGCCGAGCACGCCGGCGGCCTCGGGCAGCGCCGCGGCCAGCTCGTCGCCGTAGCGCTGGGCCATGCAACCGATGACCAGCACCGGCTTATCCAGGTCGCAGGCGGCGAGCACGGTGTCGATGGAGTCCTGGCGCGCCGGCGCGATGAAGGTGCACGTGTTGACAATGACCAGGTCCGCGTCGCCGGGCTCGTCGACGATGTCGAGTCCGGCGGCGGTCAGTGCGCCGGCCACCTGGTCGCTGTCGACGTCGTTGCGTCCGCACCCGAGGGTGACCAGCGAGACCGCCTCGGTCACGCGGCGTCGTCTGCGGTGAAGGTCTGCTCCACCACCTCGGCCCGCGCCCCGAGCATCCCGCGGTCCTCGCCGTTGACGAACACCCGGACGACGCCGGCGTCACCCAGCCGCAGGTGGATGCTGTCGTCGGCAGAGAAGGACATCTCCGCGCCTTCGGCCTGCTCGCCTTCGAACTCGACCTGCCCGTCAACGGTCACCCGCATCCACGAGGGACCGCCTTCGAGCTCCAACGTGATGTCCACCCCATCGGTGGCCAGGACCTCCGTCGGGTCGTCCCCCGGCTCGTCGGTCTGCTCCTCGGTGGGCTGCGGGGTGGGACCCACGGGCGGCTCGGTCACCGGTTCCGTCACCGGGGGCGGCACCCCGACGAGGTCCTCCTCGGCCGGATCGTCACGTCCGCTGACCAGTCCGACGATCGCCAGCAGCACCACGACGATGACGACCGCGCCGATGCCGACGATCAGCCCGGGGCTGCGTTCGGACGGCAGGGGGGCGACCGGTTGCTGCACCAGCGGCGTGTCGTCGCCGCGCTCGTAGTGGGCGCGGTACGTCGCAATCAGCGGTTCGGGGTCCAGGCGCAGGAACCGCGCGTAGCTGCGGAGGAAGCCCTTGACGTAGACGTCACCGCCCAGCGCGGCGAAGTCCTCCTCCTCCAGCGCTGCCAGGTACGACTCCCGTACCCGGGTTTCGGCGGCAGCATCAGCCAACGCCACGCCTTGTTGACGGCGGGCGGCAGCGAGCGTCTCACCGATGCCGGTGGCCATGAAACGAGCGATTCCTGTCGCGGACAGGGCGGATCCCGGCCCTTGGGCGACAGTATAGGGACGCCGATTTCCGCGGAATCAGCCGACCGCGTGAACGTCTCGGCACAGCGACGACGCGGTCGCGGCCGGTGCCGCGAGTGCCTCCAGCAAGCGCCCCGCAAGGTCGGGATCGCCGGTGACGTCGATCGAGTTGGGCACCCGGTCGCCGCGTCCGTTGACGATCAGCACCAGGTCCTGCGGCGTCAGCCGCAGCTGCGCGTCGGGGGCGGCCGTGACCCGCGGGCCGTACCGACGCCGGGCGAAGTCGACCCCCCAGGTCCTGGACGAGGCGTCTCCGCGCACCACCAGCCGCACCACGCCGTGGTCGAGCGACACCGTCGGCAGGACCGCGTCGGCGACGGTGCGCAGCACCGCGTCGGTGGCAAGAGACACGGTTGCCGGGCGCATCGCGACCGGGGCCTGGTCCGCGCTGCAGCCGGCGATGTCGTGCTCGTGCAGCCACTCGTGGACCACTCGGTCGGCCCACAGCTGGGCGGCGGGGCGGCGCCCGGCCGGCCCGGCGACGGGCAGACGCCACGACGCCAAGGGGGCGCGGGCGATCAGGCGGGCGACCTTCTCACCGCGCTGGGCCAGCAGCGTCACCAGCGCCGACACCGGCAGCTGCGCCATGGCGCGCAGCGGCGCCGGGTCCCACGAGCCAGGCATCTGCAGGCGGCCGGTGCGCTGCCAGCGCGCACCGACAGCACCGCTGAGGATCAGCGCGTCGGCCAGCAGCAGGTGGGCAACGATCTCACGCACCGGACGGGTCGCCGCCGGCCCCGCAACGGCGCACGGCAGGTCCCAGTCGGTGTCGTCGAGCAACGCGACACGGCGCAGCAACGCCTCACGCTGGTCATAGACCGCTGTGAGCAGCGTCGACTTCACGATCCCCCGTGACGTTGCGTAGTGCCAGTCGCGAAAGAGTACCCCAGTTTGCCCGTATTGACTAGTCCTTCCGGGCCAATCGACAGATCATCCTGTAGCCCTCCCGCGCGGTGGCCGATGACTCTCCGTAACAGTCCCGGACCGTCCGGGTGCTGTCGGGACCCGAAGGACTGCGACCATGGCGACTTCCGTCCTGCCGCGCCACTTGATCCGGCTGCTGGCTGCTGGGATCGTCGCCGCGCTGCTCGCAGCGACGGCGCCGGCGGTGGCGGCCACACCGAGCCGATGGATCGTGCCGCGCGGCACGGCGTTGCCGACGGGCGCCACGGTGGTCGGGGCCTTCCCCCTGGCCGACGCGCTGGTGGTCGACTCCCCCGCCCCGGTCCACGGCGGCGTGTCCTTTGACGCGCCCATCGGTCTGCAGTCGCTGCCGCCGGCATCGGAGGGGACCGAGCTTCGCGTGGACAGCGGCGTGGGCGCCACCGACGCCGACCAGGTCTGGGCCGACGGCGAGCTGGGCGATCGCGCGGTCGTCGCACTGATCGACAGCGGCGTCGCCGACGTCCCGGCACTGGAGGGCGCCGTCGTCGGCGAGATCGACTTCAGCGGCACCGGCGGGGGCGACGGCTACGGCCACGGCACGTTCCTGGCCTCGCTGATCGCCGGCGCGGGCCCGGTCGCCCCGGGCGTCGCGCCGCACGCCGGCATCTTGTCGCTGAAGGTCGCCGGACCCGACGGCAGCACGACACTCGGCTCCGTGCTGGCGGCGCTGCAGTGGCTGCACCGAGTGGGACGCCTCAGCGGCGTCCGCATCGCCACCCTGGCACTGGGCGCCGACCCTGACACCGACGCCGCCCGCATGCTCGACATGGCCAGCGACGCGGTTGCGGGGTCGGGCGTGCTCGTGGTGACCGCGTCGGGCAACGAGGGCGAGGGCAACGTCACCTCCCCGGCCACGGCTGCCGAGACGTTCTCCGTCGGCGCGTTCAACGACGCCGGCACCGCAGCACGCGACGACGACACCAGCGCGGAGTTCAGCGGCACCGGTCCGGACCGGGTCGGCGTGATGCAGCCCGACATCACCGCCTCAGGCGTCGCGGTGGTCGGATCGATGCCCGCCGACGCCACGATCGCCGTGCAGAACCCGACCGCGTTCGTCGAAGGCGGTCTGTTCCGCGGCAGCGGAACCTCGATGTCGACGGCGCTGACCGCCGGCGTGGCGGCGCTGGCCTCTTCGGCCCGCCCCGACCTCGACGGCGGGGCGCTCGCGGCAGCGCTGCGTGCCGGCGATGGCATCGCCGACGCGCCGACCGCCGTCGCGGCGGCCCAGGCCGCCGCGCCCGGCAAGCCGCTGCCCAAGCCGCCGTGGGCGGACAAGGTCACCGACCACCCGGGTCAGGGTCAGGCCAAGGGCAAGGGCAAGAACCCGCCCAGCCAGGTCGACCCCCAGGGACTGCGCTGGGCTGGACTGCGCTGGGCCGAGTTGGACTGGAAGGGGCTGCGGTGGGCCGGGCTGCGGTGGGCCGGAACCCACTGGGGCGACGAGACCTGGGCCCCCGGCGCCTGGGGCGGACTGCGCTGGACCGGTCGCGGCTGGGCCGGAGACGAGCTCGATCCGGAGTGGACCGGCCTTCGCTGGGCCGGACTGCGGTGGGCCGGGCTGCGCTGGGCCGGACTGCGCTGGGCCGGGCTGCGCTGGGCCGGACTGCGGTGGGCGGGGCTGCGATGGGCGATGCTCGAAGCCCCGAGCGAGTGACCGGGCGCGCCACCCCGGCAGCGGCCAAGCGGCTGCTGCTGTGGATCAGCGCGCTGGGCGTCGCCGCGTTCTCGCTGCTGCTGTGGCGCAGCAGCGGTGACCTGTCCGCACTCAGCGTCCTGGTCCTGACCGCGGCGGTCGCCGGCGGCGAGGCGTTCACCATCGACCTGCCCTACCGCAAGGGGGGCATCGCGCGCTTCACGCTGAGCTACCCGGTCATCGCCGCGGGGCTGCTGCTCGTGCCCGGTGTCAACGTCGCCTTCGCCGCGGCGCTGGGCATCGCGGTCTGGATGCTCGTCGAGGGCACCCCGCGTCTGAAGTTCGCGGTCAACGTGGCGCAGTACCTGGTCGCCGCTGCCGCCGGCGGGCTGGCGGTCGATCTGCTGGCCACGTCCGGCGGCCCCATCACGCCGCGGACGTTCGCCGCTGCCGCCGTGGGCATGACGCTGTGCAGCCTGGTCAACCTCGTCGTGGTCAGCGGCATGATCGCGGCGTTCGGCGACCGCTCCTGGCGCGCGACCACCTGGCAGCTGGCACCGACCAGCGGGTTGCTCGCCGGCGGCAGCATCGCCCTGGGACTGCTGGCCGTGCTGATGGCCACCGACCATCTGTGGGCCCTGCCCACCCTCGTGGTGCCGCTGGGCCTGCTCCACGCCGCCTCCCGGCGTGAGGTCCAGGCCCAGGTCGACCGCGAACGCGCCGTGGCCTACGTCGACATCGAGCAGCGCCTGGCCGAGGCCGCGGACCCGGAGCTGGTCCACCACCTGCTCGTCGACGGCGTCCGCAGCGTGCTGGATGCCGAGGCCGCCGTGTGGGCCAACGGCGTCTGGGTGACCCCGGTGCCCGAGGGCTCAGGCGTTTGCCCCGTCGACGACGAGCTCACCGGAATCGTGGCGCGTGACGCCGCCGGCCTCGGTGTCGCCGACCCTGGGGCGGGCATGGCGATGGGGGTCGGCAACGGCGTCCTGGTGGTGTGGGGCGGACGTGACGGCCTGTCGCGCGAGTGGCTCGAGCGCCTGGGCGCCTCGGGCCGCGTCCACGCCGCGCGCTCCGAGGGAGCCGTCGCGCTGCGCCGGGAGCGCGCGACGCTGCGGGCGATCGTGCACGGCACCGCCGACGGGATCTACGTGACCGACGCGGCCGGTGCGGTGCTCGTTTGCAACCCGGCCATGGCCGAGCTGGCGCAAACATCACTCGACGAGCTCATCGGACAGCCGGTCGAGCAGGTCCTCGGCGGGGGCGCCTGGGAGGACGAGGGCGTCCGCGACGTCACCCGTGAGGGCGACCGCGTGTGGCGCGTGTCGGTCTCGGCGATCCGCGACCGGACCCACGGCGACCTGCGCGTCGGCGTCGTGCACGACGTGACCGCGGAACGCCGTGTCGCGCGGATGAAGGACGACATGCTGTCCATCGTCAGCCACGAGCTGCGCACCCCGCTGACGCCCATCAAGGGCAGCGCACAGCTGCTGCGCCGGCGCTGGGACCGCATGGACGAACAGCGCCGAGACGAGATGCTGCGGACCATCGAGGGTCGCGCCGACCACCTTGCCCGCCTGGTCGAAGACCTGCTGCTGGTTGGGCAGATGTCCGCAGCCGGCCGCGCCACCCCGCGCGTCCGTCCGGTGGCAGTCGACCTCGCCCAGCTGTGCCGGGAGGCGGTCGAGCAGCTCGATCACCACCACCCGGACCACACCGTCCGGCTCCTGTCCCCCGAGACGGTGCCGCTGACGACCGACCCGCTGCGTGTCCGTCAGATCGTGGACAACCTGGTCAACAACGCCTGCAAGTTCTCCGGGGCCGGTTCCACCGTGAGCGTCGAGGTGTCCGTCGAGGAGACGTGGGCCGTCGTGCGAGTCGTCGACCAGGGTCGCGGGATCCCCCCCGAAGACCTCGAGCGCGTCTTCGAGCGGTTCGAGCGCGTCGAGGACCCGCTGCACATGACGACCAGCGGCGCCGGCCTGGGCCTGTACATCGTCCGGTCGCTGGCGCAGGGGCTGGGCGGCGACGTGGCCATCGCCTCGACGCTGGGCAAGGGGACGACGGTGACGATCCACCTGCCGCTGCAGCTGGCGCCGGCGCTCACGCCGGCCGTCGCCTAGCGCGAGGGCAGCGCCTCGTCGTCGCGGGTGTCCTCCAGCGTCTCGGCGTTCTCGTCGAACTGGGCGTTGGGGTCGTTGGAGTCCTTCTCCTCCGACATGCCGATCGGCCCGTGCGTGGAACCCCGCAGGAACTGGCGCACCACAGGGCGTTCGGACTCCAGCAGCTCGTGCTTGGGTCCGAACATCACCAGGTTTCGGCGGAACAGCAACGCCAGGTAGTCCGAGATGTTCTTGGCCGTCGGGATGTGGTGGGTGACGACGACGAAGGTGGAGTCCAGCTGCTCCTTCAGCTCCAGGATCAGCTCGTTGAGGTAGGCGGTGCGGACGGGATCCAGGCCGGAGTCGGGCTCGTCGAACAGCACGATCTCCGGGTCCAGCACCAGCGCCCGTGCCAGGCCGGCGCGCTTGCGCATGCCGCCGGAGATCTCGCCGGGGAACAGGTCCTTGGCGTCAGCGAGACCGACCATGGTGAGCTTTTCCATGACGATCTCTTTGATCTCGGTCTCGCTCTTGCGCGTGTGCTCTCGCAACGGGAACGCGGTGTTGTCGTACACCGTCATCGAGCCGAACAGCGCCCCGTCCTGGAACAGCACCCCGAACTTCTTGCGGACCTCGAGCAGCTCGCGATTGCGCAGCGTCGGCACGTTCTTGTCACCGACCCACAGCTCTCCCCGGTCCGGCTTGAGCAGGCCGATGAGGTGACGCAGGAACACCGACTTGCCGGTGCCCGACGGGCCGAGCACGACGGTGACCTTGCCGCGAGGGATGTCGAACGTGATGTCCTCGAGCACGGTGCGGGCGCCGAACGACTTGGTCAGGCCGCGGATCGAGATCGCCCAGTCGAGCTCGTCGACCGGCGGGATCTCCGGTTGCACCTCGGTGGCGGTCATCGCCGTCCCCTTCTGGTTCTTACGTTGTTCGGACGATGAGCAGGTCGGCTCCCACGTGGTGGCTGACCTTGTTCGGCACGCTGCCGAGCAGGAACCGGCCGGCGCCGGTCATCCCCTTGTTCCCCACCACGACCAGGTCGTGGTCCTCCGCGGCGGACACGATCGCGTCCGCCGGCTCGTCAGACGACGCCACGCACGTCACGTCGACACCGGCCTTCTTCGCCGCCTCAGCCGCCTCCTCGAGCACCCCCTCGGCCCGCGACCCCGCGCTCAGCAGCGTCACCTTGGCCTCCAGGGCCGCCGCCAGCGACAAGCCGCGGTCCACGGCCAGCTTGGCCGTGTCCGATCCGTCGGTGCCGATGAGCACGCGCTGGTGCGGACGCACCGGGGTGTCGGACGAGGTGTGGGTGATGAGGACATCACCCGCGGCGTGGTGGGAGATCTTGTTCGGGACGCTGCCGAGCAGGAAGCGCTGCGAGCCGGTCATGCCCTGGTTGCCGACCACCAGCAGCGCGTCTCCCCGGCGGTACGCGGTCTCGATCAGCACCTCCGCGGGGTTGCCCTCGACCGCGACGATGTCCACCTTCGCGGACGGGGCGACCTCCTGCCCGAAGCGCGCCGCGTCCGCCGCGGTGTCGGTGGCGGCCCGGTACCCGCTGGACACCATGCTCTCCTGCGGCATGCTGGCGCGCTCGGACGCCGGCCCCACCTCCCCCTCGCTCGGTCGGTCGTAGGCGGTGACGACCGCCACCTCCGCGCCCAACGCCTCGCCCAGCAAAGCGGCGCGCTGCACCGCGCGACACGACGTCGGCGAGCCGTCGGTGCCGACCACCACGGCGTCGTAGACCCGGCTCATCCGCCGCCCTCCTCGCCCTCGGGTTGGACCTCCGGGGCCGGGGCGGGCACGCCGCCGCTGAGCCCGGGCGGTCCCAGGATCGCCACGTCGCTGGCCAGCCAGCGCTGGTCGCCGCGTTCCATGGTGATGTCCATGCGCAGCTCGTCCTGGACGGGGTCTTCGGTCTGGGCGTTGGTGATCGTCTGCCGTGCGAGCACGAACACCTGCGCCTGGTCACCGTCGATCTCCTGGACGAACACCTGCGTGACCTCGCCGCGCGACACCGCCTGGCTCTCGCGCAGCGCATCGCGGAGGTTCTGGTCGAACAGCGCCGTCAGCTGCTCGGCGTAGTCGCCGGTCGCGCGCGCCTGCGCCCGCTGCAGCCACTGCTCGATGTCGGCACCGTCGAAGGTGGTCAGCTCCAGCGCCAGGGCACGGGCGTCCTCGCGGACCGCGGTGCGCTGCTGCTCGGCGGCGTACAGGTCGGCCCACTGCATGCCGGCGACCAGCGCCAGCGCCAGCGCCAGGATGGCCACCGCCCACGCGATGCGCGCGTTGCCGAAGAACCGGCGGACGCCGCCGCCACGACGCTCGAGCCCCCGGACCGCCGGCTGCTCCTCGGTCGCCGGGTCGTCGCCGGTTGCCGCCGGCCGCTCCTCGGCGGGCTGCTCCTGAGGCGGCGGCGGC
>DATLGM010000192.1:0-2499 GCA_035540515.1 Egibacteraceae bacterium
CCGCTGAGCGGTCGCCCCGTCCCGCGTCACACCCGCCCCGACGGCGCGCCGGCGCCCACTAGGATGGCCGACCGCGACCGTCGACCAGAAGGGGACCATCCCGTGCGCGCCCGTAAGGCCGTCATCCCAGCCGCAGGCCTGGGCACCCGGTTCTTGCCGGCGACCAAGGCGCAGCCCAAGGAGATGCTGCCTCTGGTCGACAAGCCGGCGATCCAGTACGTCGTCGAGGAGGCCGCCGTCGCCGGGCTCGACGACATCCTCATGGTCACCGGCCGGGGCAAGCGAGCGCTGGAGGACCACTTCGACAACGCGCTGGAGCTCGAGCGCCAGCTGGCAAACGCGGGCAAGCAGGACCTGCTCGCCGCGGTGCAAGCCGTGTCGCGACTGGCGACCATCCACTACATCCGCCAGGGTCAGGCGCTGGGCCTGGGCCACGCCGTGGGCTGCGCCCGCCAGCACGTCGACGACGAGCCGTTCGCGGTGCTGCTCGGCGACGACCTCATCGGCGCCGACGAGCGGCTGCTGTCGCGCATGATCGATCTGTGCGACCAGACCAGTCGCAGCGTGGTGGCAGTCATGGAGTTCGGCCCCGAGGAGCTGGACAAGTACGGGGTCATCGCCGGAGAACCGGACCCGGACCACCCGGACGTCTACCGGGTCACCGACATGGTCGAGAAGCCGGGTCGCAGCAACGCCCCGTCCAACCTGTGCGTCATCGGCCGGTACGTGCTGACCGGTGACATCTTCGCCAAGATCGACCGGACGAAGCCGGGGCGCGGCGGGGAGATCCAGCTGACCGACGCGATGAAGGCGCAGGCCGCCGAGGAGCCGATCCGCGCCGTGAAGTTCTCCGGTCTGCGCTACGACGTCGGCGCGAAGCAGGACTACCTGCGTGCGACCGTCGAGCTGGCCGCTGCCCGTGAGGACCTCGGCCCGGACTTCGTGCAGTTCCTGAAGGACTTCGTCAAAGGCCTGGAGTGACGACACCCGCCACGGTCACGGATCCGGCGGAGCTGGTCCCGCTCGAACAGCACCGCCGTGATGTGCTGATGCGGGTGCTGCCGCTGGAACCCATCGAGCTGGGCCTGCTCGAAGCGCACGGCTGTGTCCTGGCCGAGGACGTGGCGACCGCGGGCCAGCTGCCGCCGTTCGACAACTCCGCGATGGATGGCTTCGCCGTCGACAGCGCCTCGGTGACCATCGGGGAGCCGGTGCCCGTCGCCGGCGAGGTTGCCGCCGGCAGTGACCTGTCCGCATCGCTGGAGACGGGGTCCGCGCTGCGCATCTTCACCGGAGCGCCCATCCCCTCGGGAGCCGACGCGGTCATCCCAGTCGAGCTGGCGGAGGAAGAGGGGGAGGACACCGTCCGGTTCTCCGCCGCCCCGTCGTCCGGCGACTACGTGCGCCGCGCCGGGGCGGACCTGCGTGAAGGGGTCACGGTGCTGACGGCCGGCCGGCGCCTGGGAGCGGCGGACATCGGGATGCTCGCGGCGGTCGGCCGCTCCCGCGTGACCGTGCACCCCAAGCCACGCGTCGCCGTGATCTCCACGGGCGACGAGCTGGCCGAGCCGGATGCCGAGGCGCGTCCGGGACAGATCCGCGACGCCAACTCGTTCACCCTCACCGCGATGGCACGGGAGGCCGGCGCCATCGCGCATCGCAGCCCGATCGTCCCGGACGACCGGCGCGCCCTGGCCGAGGCGTTCGTCGGTGCGCTGACCAACGCCGACATGCTGGTGACCTCCGGGGGCGTCAGCGCCGGCCGCCACGACCTGGTCAAAGACGTCCTCGCCCAGCTGGGCGACGTGCAGTTCCGCAAGGTGGCGATGCAGCCCGGCATGCCGCAGGCGTTCGGGTTCCTCAACCCGCAGGGGCCCAACCGCATCCCCTGCTTCGCGCTGCCCGGCAACCCGGTCAGCGCGTTCGTCAGCTTCGAGGTGTTCGTGCGGCCGGCGCTGCGGCGGCTGCAGGGACGCACTGATCTGAATCGGCCCCGGGTGACCGCGGTCCTCGAGGAGCGGGTGACCAGCCCGCCGCACAAGATCAGCTTCCTGCGGGTCAAGCTGCGCCGGGACGGTGCACGCTGGCTGGCCCGTCTGACCGGCGAGCAGGGCAGCGGGTTGCTGCACTCGGCGGTGGCGGCCGACGGGCTCGCCGAGGTTCCCGCCGAGCGCACCCACCTGACCCGGGGCGAGAGCGTCGTCGTGCACATCCTGGCGGGGCCCTCGTAAGCCGATGAGCGCTGAGCCCGGCGGCGATCGCCTGACACATCTGGACGCGTCGGGTCACGCAAGGATGGTCGACGTTGCCGGCAAGGAACCGACGACCCGTACCGCGACGGCCACCGCGGTCGTGCGGATGTCGGCGGAGACCGCCGCGCTGCTGGCCGACGGCGCGTTGCCGAAGGGCGACGCGGCGGCGGTGGCCCGCGTCGCAGGGATCATGGCTGCCAAGCGCACACCCGAGCTGATCCCGCTGTGCCACCCCATCGGCCTGGAC
>DATLGM010000193.1:0-3394 GCA_035540515.1 Egibacteraceae bacterium
CCCCGTCCTCGCCCTCGTGGTGGCCGGCGCGCTGACGGCCACGGTCGCCAGCAGCAATGCGGCCGACCCCGTCAGCACGCAGGTCCTGCGTGGCGTCACGGTCCCGGTCGGGTTCGGCGTCACGGTGTTCGCCGAGCTGCCCGGCCTGCCGACCAGCCTGACGCACGGGCCCGACGGCCGCGTCTACCTGACGGTCATGGATCCGTCGTTCACCCGTGGGACCGTCGTGGCGGTCGACGACCTCGGCGGGATCGGCGGGACGCAGCAGACCGTGGCGACCGGCTTCACCCGCCCGCTGGGCATCACCTTCGGCCCCGACGGCGCGCTCTACGTCAGCGACACCGCCGACAACCGCGGGAAGGTCGTCGCGCTCACCGACCAGGACGACGACGGCGCCTTCGAGACGCGCCGCACCGTCATCGGCAACCTGCCCAACGGTCAGCACCAGACCAACGGCCTGGGCTTCGGGCCGGACGGGATGCTGTACGTCGCCAACGGCAACGCCACCGACGACGGCCTCGAGTGCGGGCCCGAGCCGTTCGTGCCGCTGGAGTGCCCCGCCCCGGAGGTCGTGCCGTGGTCCGGGTCGGTGTTGCGGGTGGACCCGAGGTGGACGGACGTGGACCTGCTGACCGACGTCAGCCTCGCCCGCGACCCGGAGCCGGGGCGCCTTCACGTGGACGACGTCCTCGCCGCCCGCGGCCTGCGCAACATCTACGGGCTGGACTTCCTGCCCTCCGACCCGACCTGGCTCTACACCTGGATGAACGGGTCCGACGACCCGTCGAGCAGCGAGCCGCTCTACCGGACGAACATCGCCGACACACGACCGGTCACCGACGCGACCGGAGCCACCAGCGAGCGGCACGTCGTCGACGACATGGGCTTCCCGTCCTGCCTGTACGACCCGCACCGCAACGACTTCCCCATGCCGGAGGTCGGCAGCCACGACCACCCCGGCAGCCTCGAGCCCGAGAACAACCCGAACCAGGCCGTGCTCGACGCGTTCGGTTCGTGCCGCAAGGGATCGGTCACCCGCCCGCTCGCCTTCACCACCGAGGGCCACGAGGGCTCCACCGGCGTGGCCTTCGAGCGCGGCGACAACTTCCCCGAGCGGTACGACGGCGACCTGTTCGCCGCGATGTCGGGGAGCATGTGGAACCTCAACGGCGCGCAGGTCACCGGCCGCAAGGTCCTGCACGTCGACCTCGACGACGCCGGCCAGGTCGTCGCGCAGCGCGAGTTCTTCACCTCGCCGTTCCCGATGGACGTCGCGTTCAGCCGCGACGGGGCGATGTACGTCGCCGACCTGACGGGCTCGGTCTACCGCATCGAGCACGTCGCCGACACCCCCGACAGCGTCACGGTGCGCATGGTCAACGGGCAGTTCGTGCCGCAGGTCGTCACCGTGTCCAAGCGCATGTCCGTCCGGTGGGTGAACGAGGACACCGTGCCGCGTGACGTGCGCGCCACCACCGAGGTCGCCGACCGACCGCCGGTCCTGCGTCCCGGCACTGCCATCAACTCCCCCGGCCTGGTCCCGCCCGGGGGCGAGCACGTCCACCGCTTCGGCGACGCCGTCGGCGCCTACGCCTACGACTCGTCCACCAGCCCCACGATGCGAGGCGTCCTCGTCGTCGCACCCGTCGACCGCTGATCCAGGAGACCCACCCATGCGCAGCCTCCGCCTCGCGACCGCCGCCGTCGCCGTCGGCCTCGTCGCCGCCGCGATGCCCGCCTGGTCGCACATCCCGGCCATCGGCACGACGATCTTCGAGGAGCTCGAGGTGACGTCGTCCGACACCGGGATCTCGGTCTCGGGTCTGGTGACCTACGGCGGTCAGTCACCGGTGGTGCTGGCCACCGACGCCGCGGGCGACAACACCGGCGGGGCCGCCACCCAGCCGCTCGGCGTCGACCTCACCGGGCTGGCCCTCGCCCAGCGCGAGGCCGACTCCGAGGACCTCACCTTCGAGCTGCGCCTGGCCGACCTGCGCACGCCGCGCGGCACGCCGGAGTCCGTCCAGTACAACTGGGACGTCGAGGTCGACGGCGGCGCGGCCAGGGGCGGCAGCAACTGGTCCATCAAGACGATGGGCACGCGGCTCTCCACGGCCAGCCTCTCGCCCTGGGCCGCAGTGCACACCTGCGAGCCCGGCGGCACCGCCAACGCGTCGTTCACCTGCACGCAGACCACGCCGGTGGAGGCGGTGTACGACACCGCTTCCAAGACGGTGTACGTCAACGTGCCGATGTCCGCGATCGGTGCGAAGCCCGGCTCGGTCATCAGCGCCTGGCCCAGGGCCGGCAGCCCGGTCTGGGTGGGCGCGACCGCCGCGGGCGCCCGCACGCTCATCGAGACCTACGACGGCGTCGCCGATCACGCCCGGTTCACGGTCCCCTCCGGCCCGTCCGTGGAGGTGACGGTGACCAGCGCGGGCACCGGTGCGCCGGTCGACCACACCCGGCTGGACGCGCGGACCGGCGACCGCTTCAGCTCTGCGATCGGCGTCGGACCCGGCACCTACGACGTGACGGTTCAGGCCTGCTTCGCCGGCAACTGCGCCACCCGGGTCGTCGAGACCACGGTCGGGAGCTGACATGAGGGCCGCCTCGCGCCGCCGACGCGCACTCGGCATCGCTCTCGCGGCCGCGCTCCTGGGCTCCGCACAGGTCGCCATCGCGGGTGTGGGCGTCCCGCTCCCCACGTCGAAGGACATGGAGCTGGCCTGGACGCACCCGGCCGCGGGTGCCGCGTCGGTCGACTTCTTCGAGCGCAAGGCCGACGACGGCGCCGTCACGCGGTACGCCGCTGTGGGTGTCATGGGTCATGGCGTCGACTTCGTCGACGTCACCGTCCCCGACCGCGCCGTCGTCGTCGGTCGCTACGTGAGCCCGGGCGTGCACTACCACACCGACGTCCGCGTCAACGTGGCCCGCGACATCCTCGTCATGAACGTGGACAGCCCCGGCGCGACCGTGGCACAGGGCATCGGGCCGGGCGTCGAGTTCGTCGACATCTCGGACCTGTCGGCGCCGGCGCAGCTGGGCGTCGTACCGGGCCTCGACGGCCCGCACAAGCTGGCGCTGGTCGGCGACAACCACGTGTACACGACGCTGCCGACGTTCATCCTCGACTACACCGACCCGACTGCGCCGAAGAACCTCGGGCGGCCGGGCCACATCTGCGGGCACGCCTTCGCGCTCGACCCGAACGACCCCTCGATCGCCTACGCCGGATCCTGCACCCGCTACAAGTGGGTCGTCCTCGACGTGTCCGACCCCGCCGCGCCGAAGGTCATCTCCGACAACGTCGACCTCGGCATCGACACCCCGCACGAGGCGCTGCCCTCGCCGGACTCCTCGTTCGTCGCGGTGAGCGACCTGCGCGCCG
>DATLGM010000194.1:0-2766 GCA_035540515.1 Egibacteraceae bacterium
GGCTGCACCAACGCCCAGGTGCGGCAACCGGCCGAGCGACCCCGCCACGCACCCCGCGACGGCCAGGACCCCCGCCAATGCGAGGCCCGACGCCACCGCCGCCAGCCACGTCTGCCCCATGAGGTGGCGAGTCTAGGCAGCCGGGCGTATGCCACCCCAGCACCGGGGTAGACAAAGCACTGCAATCGCCGGGCTTTCTGAGACAATGGGGAGCCAGCGTCCCCGCCGACCTTTGAGGACCTCGACAGGCACATGCCGTCTCAGCCCGTCCCCCGACTTCCGCAGGTGTTCCGCAACGGCAGCCCCGACTGGCGTGTCCTGCGCCTGCACGTGGCCCGGTGGGCGCTGCTGCTCGGGCTGGCGACGCGCAGGCCACCGGTGGCGACGCCCCCGCCGATGTTCCCGGGGCTATGGGCCAGGGTCAAGCCGGTGGTCGCCAAGGCGTCGGCGGTGCTGCCGGGGACCGCGGCGGTTCCGCGCCCGGGGTGGACGTCGCGGCGGACCGAGGCACCGGACCCGGTGGCCGCGCCGGAGGAGGCGACTGCCGCGCCCGTCGAGACCGGGGTGCTCGTTCCGGTCACCGGCCCCAACTACGCCCAGGCCGCGATCCGCTTGGGACTGCTGTCGGTCGCGACCGTCGTGGGGGCGCTGGCCGTCCTGTCGATCGGGGCGCTGCTATCCCGGCCGGCGATGTCCAACGCCAAGGCACTGGTCGACGTCGAGCTGGACATCCCGGAAGAGGCGTCGCTGCCCGAGCTCGAGGAGCGGTCGACGATCTACGACGGCGACGGCAACCTGCTCGCGGTCATCGACCGGGAGGTCAGCCGCCGCACGGTGCCGCTCAACCGCATCCCCGAGGTTGTGCAGCAGGCGGTGATCACGGCGGAGGACCGCAAGTTCTACACCCACGAGGGGTACGACGTGGAGGGCATCAGCCGCGCGCTGGTCGCCAACATCCAGGCCGGGGGGGTCACCGAGGGTGGGTCGACGATCACCCAGCAGCTGGCCAAGAGCGAGGTCGGCAACGAACGCACGCTGGAGCGCAAGGCGAGCGAGCTGCTGTACGCGCTCGCCCTTGAGGACCGCTTCTCCAAGGAGGAGCTGCTCGAGCGCTACCTCAACCAGGTGTACTTCGGGTCGCGCGCCTACGGCATCGCCGCCGCCGCCGAGGAGTTCTTCCACACACGCCCGCGTGACCTGAAGGTGCACCAGGGCGCCCTGCTCGCGTCGCTGATCCGGTCACCGAACAGTGCCGACCCCCGTGACCACCCCGAGCTGGCGATGCAGCGGCGCAACGCCGTGCTCCGGGCCATGGCGGACGAGGGGTACATCGAACGCGAGCGCCTGCCGAAGCTGCTTGAGCGGCCGCTGGGTGTGAAGGAGTCCTCCTTCCCCCGCACCCGCCGCCAGCCGCACGTGATCGACGCCGTCGAGCGGGAGCTGCTCCGGCGCAAGGCGTTCGGGAAGAACCGCAAGCAGCGCGAACGACTGCTGTACTACGGCGGTATCCGGATCACGACGACGCTGGACCTGGAGATGCAGCGGATCGCGCGAGACACGATCCGCGACTACACCAGTGGCGCGCCGACAGCGGCGATCGCGACCGTCGATCCCGAGACCGGCGCGATCAAGGCGATCGCCAGCGGCCTGGGGTACGAGGACCTGAAGTACGACCTGCCCACGCAGGGCCGGCGCCAGCCTGGCAGCGCCTTCAAGCCGTTCATCTACGCCGCGGCGCTGCAGGACGGGTACCCCGTCGACATGCAGCTGTCGGGCACCAGTCCCGCGTACTTCGAAGGGGTGCCCGGCTGGGAGCGCGACTGCTCCACCGAGGACAAGAAGGTGTGTGGCGTCAGCAACTACGGGGGCTCCAGCTACGGCCAGATGGGGATGGCCGACGCGTTGAAGAACTCCGTCAACACGGCCGCCGCGCAGCTGACGATCACCCTTGGTCCCAAGCGCGTCGCGCGGATGGCCCGCGAGATGGGAATCAACATCAAGGCGGCGACCAACGGGATCGTCACGGAGAGCATCGGCCTGGGCGGGCTGGACCAGGGCGTGACCCCGGTTGAGATGGCCGGCGCATACGCCGTGTTCGCCAACGACGGCAAGTTCATCCGACCCCATCTGATCGCGAAGGTCGAAGACCGCCACGGCAACGTGATCTACGAAGCCAAGCGCAAGCCCAAGGAGGTCCTCGACGAAGTCGTCGACCACGCGATGATCGACATCATGCGCGGTGTGGTCACCGGCGGCACCGGAACGGGCGCGGCGCTGCCGTCGTGGGAGGTCGCCGGCAAGACGGGGACGACCTCGAGCAACGTCGACGCCTGGTTCGTGGGGTACACGCCGACGCTGTCCACCGCGGTGTGGGTCGGCCACGCCAAGGGACAGGTGCAGATGCCCGGGATGACCGGCGGCTCCCTGCCCGCCAGCATCTGGCGCAGCTACATGGGACAGGTGCTGGAAGGCCGTGAGGTCGAGCGGTTCCCCTCGCCCGACTACAGCGCCTTGGCCAACCGCATGTCGGGCAAGTCAGGGACGATCCCCGACGTCGTGCGGATGACCGAGGCGGAGGCGTTGGCGGCGTTGGGCAAGGCGAAGTTCATCGGCGAGGTGCGCACGGAGTACAGCAGCGCGCCGGCCGGCACCGTCGTCTGGCAGAGCCCGTCCGCAGGGTCGAGCGCCTCGCCGGGCACCACGGTGTACATCGGTGTCTCCAGCGGTTACGTGCCGGCACCACGGTCGTCAGGCGGTGGTGGCGGC
>DATLGM010000195.1:0-9141 GCA_035540515.1 Egibacteraceae bacterium
GTCCCAGCGCGCGGACCGCCCAGAACGCGACGGCCCGGCCGCCTCGCGGTACGTCGCGTTGCGTCTCGCCCCTCTCCGCAGGTGCTGGGTCAGCGGGCCGCGCCACCCGCTGACCCAGCTGCGCAGCGCCGATGAACAGACACAGGGCAAGCGCGGCGAGAAACAGCGGAGAGACCGGAAGCTCCCCCCGTTCGGTCAGCGGGTGCGCGAGCTGGACCGCGAGTGTTGGCAGCATCGCCGGCACGCTAGACCCTCTCGTCCCCGGTGGAAGCCCCCGCCCATCACGCGAGCCGGCAAGAAATGGCAAGAAAGGACCATGGCGCCCCACTTGCGGCGTATCCACCATTTCAGCCAGAACGTCGACACCCTCGGGGGGAACAGTGAGAGCACGGATAGCGGCTTGCATGGTGGCGGTGATCGTCCTGTCCGGGGCGCCGGCGACGACCGCAAGCGTCGTGGCGCAGGCGCACACCACCGGTATCCACGACAACTGCACGAAGCTCCGGCAGCGCTGGCCTCACGGGGTGGGGCGCCGCCGCGCGGTCGACAAGACCAGTGGCACCCCGGTGACCAACTTCCATCGGAGCACGCGGCAGTACCGGCGGGCGGTCAACCACAACCCGACGCTGGACCGCGACAAGGACGGCATCGCCTGCGAGAAGCGCTGACGTTTTCGGGCGCGCCCCCCGCGGATCGCAGGACGCGCGGCGGAACCGTCTAGCTCCGGGTTGTCCCGTGGAAGGTCCAGTGCCACGGTTCACGCGGCACGTCCTCGACGAACCCGTATCTCGCGCCGTTGGCCCGCATCCACGCCAGCGCCTCGGAGTTCAGGTCCAAGTCGACGCTCAGGCCCCAGCCGTGGCTGCTCGTACCCGGTGTCGCGGCCAGACCACCTTGCGAGTACAGCCCCTTGCGCCGCGCGAGGTCGACCTGCTGCTCGTACGAGCGGTACGAGTCGGTCACGCCGATGTCGACCCCGGCGGCCTTGGCGTCGGCCAGCATCTGCTTGAACGACTCCGCCGCCGGTGCCCACAGCCGGTGTTCGCCGACGCCGACCGGAGTCAGCGCCGCTGCCGGGATCTTGCCGTTGCCGTAGGCGCGCAGCTCTGCCGGGGGCTCGACCTTGCCGTTGACGACCCTAAGGTTCCCCGCGACCGCCGGCGGCCGCGGTTCCCAGCCCACCGCCGGCGCGCTGGCCACGGCCGGGGTGGCTGGACCGTCGGCCGTCTGGGCGACGGCAGCCGACAACGCAGCGCTGAACGCTGCGCTGTTGGCGGGGCTGGCAGGAGGCGGCGCGAGGCGCGCCTGGATCTCGGCGATCCGTGCCTCGACGGCGGTGATGCTCATGGTCGCTGCAGGTGTCGGCCGGACCGCGGCCGAACCTGAGCGGTCAGCGGCCGCTTAGGGCATTGACCAGGATCGCGTTGCCCCCGTAGGTGACGGCGTAGTCGGCCAGACCCTGCGTGTGGGGGTGGGCCTGCGACGCGTCGGGGAGGACCGCCCCGAAGATCGTGACCTTGCCCTCGCCCAACCCGACGCTGCCCAGGCCGACGGCCTGACCGGTGCCGGGCACCTCGACCTTGACCGAGGCCAGCGCGCCGTCCTGCGCACGGCTGCCCAGGTACCCCGCGATGGAGCCACCGGCGGCCTTCCACGCGTCGATGTCCACCCCCGTCGCCGGCGCGTGGTTGCCGCCGGCGACGGGATAGCCCAGCGGCACCTCGAAGTACGTCTGGCCGACGATGCCCTCCACGCCGTCCAGCAGTGGGTGGCTGCGGTCGATCTCGGTGACCTGGCCGGCGTACTGCTTGAGGTGGGTGACGGCACCGGCGTCGACGATGCCGAGGTCGGCGACGCCTTGCACCGCGCGGTCGGTCAAGACCACGGTGCCGCCCGCCTCGGCGAACGCCTTGACCGCCGACCAGAACGCGGCGCGGTCGGGCTGGGCCAGCGACCCGTCCTCGGTCACGTACCGGGGCAGGTGGCGGTCGGTGATCACCAGCGTGTCCAGGCCCTCGAGACCCCGGCCGCCGGCCACGGCGTCGGAGGTCACCGGCACCAGCGCCGAGCCCTCGGCGACGTACTTCGCCAGGTCGCGGTAGTACTCCATGGAGGTGGACTCGTAGGGCTGCTGCTCGAAGCCGAACGGCGGGTCTGGGATGCCGGGGTCGGTGTGGCGCAGCACCTCGGGGTTCTCGACGTAGCCGACGGTGCCGTTCAGGTCTGGGGCGTACGGCACCGCGTCGGCCTGGATCGTCGCGACGATCGTGGCCTTGAGCAGCTCGCGCGTGGTGTCGACGTGGACCTGGGTCAGCTCGGGGATCCAGATGTTGTTGGGGACCAGGTTGGAGAACACGTACTCGTGGTCCATCTCGAGGATGCCCTGCTGCACCAGGTAGTCGCCCTGGAAGCCGGCGTCGTCATAGCCGATGGCGTCGTAGGCGGTGTGGAACTCGGCCGGCTGGGGCTTGATGCCGGACACCGGTGGCAGCGGGCTCGCCGACAGCAGACCGGCGGCACCGGGGTGCACCGAGTGGTTGACGTTGTGCTTGATCGCGTCGGCGAGCGCGTACTCCTTCTGCAGCTGCCACGGATCGAACTGGCCGGCGGGGAACATGATCGCGAGCAGCACGTCGTCGCCGAACTCACCGTGCAGGTCCGCCGCACCCTCGGGCACCCCCAGGTACTCCTCGATCAGCTTGCGGCCCGCCTGCGCCTCGGGCTGGGACATCGTCTCGTACTGCGAGCCCGAGGATCGCGCCCAGCCCAGCGTCGGCCACTGGCGGTTGAGGTCGGAGACGCGGTCGTTGCCGCGCTTGTAGCCGGTGCTGACGTTGCCCCGGTCGCCCGCGGCCCACCCGTCCGGGTTGAGGTTGACGAACACCAGCCGGGCGGACTGCAGCACCTCGGTGGCGGTCATCTGCCGGTAGAACTCGTTGTCGGGGTTCCCGTTGGCGAGCACGTAGGTCTCGCCGCCGTCGCGCTCGGTGTAGAAGGCCTTGGCGATGTCCTCCATGAACCGGACGCCGCCCTCCAGGCCGGCGCGCTCCAGACCGTGGATCGACATCGAGAAGTAGAAGTCGGTCTTGTCGTCGTCGGGGACCGACTCGTCGGTGATCTCGATCACGGGGATGTCCCGCCCGCCGGCGCTGACGTTGAGCTCAGGGACACCCACAAGGTCGCCGATGGGGGTGACGTCGACGACGTCGGGGTAGCGCCGCTCCAGCTCGGCGATGCCCTCGAGATACTGGGGCAGCTGCACGTAGTCGGCCGACAGCAGCGGCTCGGCGAAGACCCGGTTGGGGTCGGGGACCTCGACCAGGCTGGCGGGCGTGGGCACCGCCACGCCGGGGGTGGCCACGGCGGGGACGGCTGCCACTGCGAGCACGGCGAGCAGGACGACGAGACGGTGGATGCGGCGCATGGGCGAGGACTTCGACACCGGCAGCCGTGCTCCTGCCGCCACGCCTGCCGCAAGCAGGAGGTCGGCAGGGTCGGCGCGAAGTACCGGTACAGGGGAGAAAACAGCTCCCGTTTGGTGACAAGGGAGGACCGCGATGAAGCGGCTGGGATTGATGCTGGTACTGATGCTGACCGTGGCGCTGATGGTGCCGGCGGGGGTGGGAGCCGAGGAGGCCGAGGTCGACGACCCCCGTTTCCCGACCGAGTGGCACGTCGTGGCTGACGGCGCCGAGGGTGACTTCGGCGGTGACCCCGAGGTCGCCAAGGTCGGCCACGAGCTGGGTGCCGACCTGACCGAGGCGCGGATCCGGATGCCCGACGCCGACCACGTCGAGTTCCAGATCCAGACGACGAACCTGCCGGCCAACGGCGGCGTCCCGGAGTTCATCCGCTACACGTGGGACCTGCTCGTGGACACCGGTGAGGGACCCAAGGAAGCGCAGATCGACGGGAAGTTCAGCAACTACTCGCGGGGCGTGTGCGACCCGACCGCCGGCTGCGACCCCACCGCCGTGGGTGGCGAGGACGGTCCGAAGGACCCCGGCCAGCGACCGTTCTTCTTCCGCGGTGACCTGGAGGTCACGCCGATCGGCGTCATCAACTTCAACGCGATGCGCAACTACGCCACGATCCCCGGCGACTTCAACGTGGCGGACGGCACCATCACGGTGACCGTTCCCACCGAGGCGATCAGCAAGCTCCAAGGCGTCGAGTGGGGCCCCTGCGCGAAGATCCTGCCCGGCGCGGGCCTGCGCGGTGGCGTGGTCGAGTCGTCGCTGGCGGCGTGGCTGACCAGCGCGGCGTTCCCGTCCGACGTCCTGATGGAGGTCTGGGACACCGACCCGGTGTTCACCGCCCCGCCTGCGGCCGACGCCGAGGTCGACTGCGAGGGCAACCCGATCGTCGCGGAGTAGCCGCACCCTCTGCCCACGAAGGCCCCCGCCGCGGCGGGGGCCTTCGTGCTGTCCGCTCGTCGATGCGTTCGGCCGGTTATCCGGCGTTTCGCATCAGCGAGGCCCCGGATCCCGGGTGGCGTGGGCAGCCGTCAGGGCGGTGAACGCCGGCACCACGGCGATCGGGGCCACGGTCTGGACGGTCGCGGCGACCAGACCACCCAGGATCAGGGCCAACACGCTGAAGTGCAGGGGCCGGCGCAGCACCATGACCGCGGCGGTGCGCAGCGCTTGGGGGACGGACCGGTCCCGGCCCGCGGGGTCGAGCAGCAGCGGCCAGGCGGCGATCGCCACAGTCCAGATCGCAAGTCCCACGTACAGGGCGACCACGGCCGCTGCCCCCCCGACCACGCCGCCGGCCGCCAGGGCGACGCGCACGTTGACCACCGACACCGCCAGCAGGAGCAGCTGCGCGACTCCCAGCCCCAGGTGCGCCGCCCACCGGTGGCGGGCGCCAGCCCACAGCTGGCTGATCCGCACGCGGTCGCCGTCCACGGCGTGGCAGGCCATCCGCGTCATGCCGGCCATTGCCGGGATGGCCAGCAGGCCCAGCATCGCCAACGGGCGGAACAGCCCGGACAGCAGCGCCGTCGCCGTCGCGGTGCCGACGACCAGATTGCCCACGACGAAGGGACCGAGGTCGTCGAACAGCGAGCGTCCCGCTCGGCGAAGGCACGACCATGTCGAGGGGGCGTTCGACGGCCGGTCCCCGGAGTGCGGTGCGGGGGAGACGGCTACCGCCCCGTCGACCCGGTGGTGGCGATGCCCTCGGTGAAGTACCGCTGGAAGATGAAGAACAGCACCACCATCGGCAGGGTCACCAGCACACTGCCTGCTGCGAGCAGCTCCCACTGCTGCTGCCCGCCGATCGCTGGGTTGTCGATGATCGCCTTGAGCCCGCGGGGCAACGTGAACAGCTGCACGTCGCGCAGGAAGATCAACGGCCGCACCAGGTCGGTCCACAGCACCTTCAGCTCGAACAGGAACACCACGATCAGCGCCGACCGTGTCAGCGGCAAGGCGATGTTCCACCACAGCCGGAAGTAACCGGCGCCGTCGACGCGGGCGGCTTCGAACAGCTCCCTGGGCAGGGTCAGCAGGAACTGGCGGAGCATGAAGATGTAGAACGCCGAACCGAACAGGTTGCCCGCCCACAGCGGATACAGCGTGTTGTTCAGCCCAAGGCCGTCCCAGATCAGGAACTGGGGGATCATCAAGACGGCGCCGGGCAGCATCATCGTTGCGAGCACGAGCAGGAACAGGCCGTCCCGGTAGCGGAAGCGGAAGTACGAGAACGCGAAGGCCACCATCGCCGAGCTGAACGTCACCGCGGTGGCGCCGAGCAGCGTCACCACCAGGCTGTTCCAGCCCCACGTCAGGATGGGGGCCATCTGGAACAGTCGCGTGTAGTTGTCCCAGCGGACCTCGCTGCCGATGAAGTCCGAGCTGAAGACCTCGGCCGGTGGCTTCAGCGATGCCGACAGCAGCCAGATGAGGGGGTAGACGAACAACGCGGTCACGGCGACGAGCGTGACGACGAAGACCGCTTTGCGCATGACCCGCCCGGGACCGAAGCCGTCAGGCGTGGTCGTGTCGACGACCGCCTCGGGTCGGCTGACGCTGGGAACCAGGGATCGGGGAGCGGGTTGGACGGCCATCTCAGTCGCCCTCGTAGTACACCCAGCGCTTGCTCGTCTTGACCTGGATCACCGTGATGATCCCGATGACGACGAACAGCACCCACGCGAGCGCGGACGCGTACCCCATCGCGAAGAACTCGAAGGCGTTGCGGAACAGGTAGATGACGTAGAACAGCGCTGCCTGGCCTGCCGCTCCGGACTCCTGGCCGCCGAAGAACATCGCGTACACCTCGGTGAACAGCTGCAGCGAGGCGATGGTGTTGATGATCAGCGTGAAGAAGATGGCGCCGCTGATCATCGGCAGGGTGATGTAGCGGAACTTGTGCCACGCTCCGGCACCGTCGACCTCTGCGGCCTCGTACAGGTCGCGGGGGACGTTCTGCAGGGCAGCCAGGTAGATGATGACCGTCGACCCGACGCTCCACAGCATCATCAAGATGACGCCCGGCTTGATCCAGGCTGGGTCGTTGAGCCAGCTGGGACCGGGCAGACCGATGGCGCGGAGCGCTTGGTTGACCAGCCCATCACGTCCGTTGAGCAGCAGTAGGAACAGCGCGCCGACCGCGACGGCGGGGGTGATGTTGGGCAGGTAGAACGCGGTCCGGAAGAATCCGACGGCGCGCCCGACGCGCTGCAGCAGCAGCGCGAGCGCCAGGCCCGACGCGATCGTGCCCGGCA
Source organism: Egibacteraceae bacterium (assembly GCA_035540515.1). Lineage (GTDB taxonomy): Bacteria > Actinomycetota > Nitriliruptoria > Euzebyales > Egibacteraceae > WHTG01. Next base: position 6,734 of record DATLGM010000195.1, read on the forward strand.
CGTAGAAGACGGTGAAGAACACCGTGTTCCACAGGCTGGTGCGAACCTCAGGGTCCACGAGCAGCTCGCGGTAGTTGTCGAGCCCGACGAACGCCGTGTTGGCCCGCAGCGGGTCGTAGTCCGTGAACGACAGCCACAAGCTCCACAGCATCGGCCCGGCCATGAACACCAGGAACCCGACGATCCACGGCGACATGAACACCATGGCCCAGCGAAACTCCCGCTGCTGGTTGGTCAGGCCGGTGTTCGCGCTCACCGGGCTGCGCGGTCGATCTCTCGCTGGACGCGTTCGTCGGCTTGGGTGAGCACCTGTTCGGCGTCGGTGCCCTGGTTCATGACCTCGTCCCCGGCGGCCTTGTAGGCGTTCTCGAACTGTGCCGAGGCGGGCGACGGCGGCAGGCTCCACGCGTGCTCCTGCACGTCACGGACGACCTGAACCGCTTCCTCGAGCCACGGCCACTCGCCGAGGTCGAGGTTCGCGAAGATCTCCTCGTCGGCCTCGCGATTGCCCGTGTACACCCCGGTGTTGGGCTGGTTCTCCTTCTTGGCCGTCTGCGCGCGGGCCTCCGCCGCAGCCAGCCAGGCGTCCTTCTCCGTCATCGCGCGGATGAACGCGCACGCCGCCGCCTTGTCCTGACTCTCTGCGGGGATGGCCCAGCTGTTCCCGTCCGCCCACGTGATCGGCTCACCGTCGCGTGTCTCGAATGGCCGCACGGTCAAGTCGACGTCGGGTGACGCCTCCGCCAGGACGGTCAGGTACCACTGCTCCATCGGCATGGCGGCGAGCTGGTCCTGCGCGAACTGGTTCTTCGCGCCGAAGAAGTCCCACGTGTCGCGGAAGTCCAAGAAGCTGGTGCGGCCGCCGGCGGGCTCGTGGAGGCTGTTGGCGAACTCCAGCGCCTCCGCGACGGCGGGGTCGTCCAGCTGGGACTCCATACCGTCGTCGCTGATCACGGGCGTGCCGTTGGCAACCGCCCACAGCGGGAGGAACTCCGGCAGCTTCGGGTCGATGCCCAACCGAGTGGGGCGGTTGCCGCCTTTGGTGAGCTTCTCGTTGGCATCTGCGATGGCGTCCCAGTCGGAGAAGTCGAACTCATCCGGGTTCAGCCCCGCGTCTTCGAACGCCTTGGTGTTGATCATCCACAGGCGGCTGTTGAAGAACTCAGGGACCGCGTAGGCGACGCCCTCGACGGTCACCTGCTCGACAGCGGACTCGTAGAACACCCCCATGTCGATGCCCTCGGCCTCCAGGCACGAGTCGAGGGGGTCGAGGACGCCGCGGGCGATGAAGGTGCCGAGCTGGTTGCGCGGGATGTTCACGACGTCCGGCGGGTCGCCACTGGCCAGCGCGGACAAGAACGGCTGCTCCTCGAACCCGCTTTCGCTGAACTCGACGTCGACGCTGGGATACAGCTCCTGGAAACGGTCGACACGCGTCTTGGCGATCTCGTCGCCCGTCTCGTAGGTGGCGCCGAACACGAACAGCGACGCTTGCGCGTCCGACGGCGCCGCAGTGATCTCCTCACCCTGCGGGGTGTTGTCACCGACACCGCCTGCGCCCCCGCCACCGCACGCGGCCGCGATGAGGGCCAACGCCAGTCCCGATGCAGTCGACCGTGCACGCATCGCAATTCCTTGTCGATATCGGCACCCGAGGACCTGGGGCGATCAGCAGTGAGCCACCAGACGACGTACCCCGAGGCAAGCAAAACACACGCGGAGAATTCACTGCGACGCCGTCAAGCTCGGGCGACTGCCCCTTCACCCGTCCGGATGGTCAGCCAGCGCCGCCAGCCACACCCAGTAGCCGAACAGCGCCTGCAACGGCAGGCGCAGCAACAAGGCGGCGCGTCCTCCCGGAACCTGGGGAAACTGCTCGGGATGCAGGGCCATGTTGATGTTGGCCGGGAAGACGGCGACGAGGAGCGCCAGCAGCAGCCAGCCGCCCAGTCGACGGGTGCGGGGGATCATCGTCATGACCCCGCCGGCGATCTCCGCGGCGCCCGACAGGTAGTTCAGCGCCTCCGGCGCCGGCAACCCCCTCGGGATGATGGCGACGTAGAAGTCGGGGTTGGCGAAGTGGTTGACGCCGAGCGCAACCATCCCCGGCCCGGCAAACAGCCGTGCGACCACCCGCATGGCGCGGCCGGGCCGGCGCCTCACGCCGTCGCGCCCAGCGTCTCGGCGATGAGCTCGCGCAGCGCGTCCAGGCCGACTCCCTTCTCGGCGCTGACCCACAGCACATCGTCCGGCGCGAGCCCGCACCCCTCGGCGAGGTCGCGCTTGCGGCGCTGACGCTTGGACGCCTTCACCTTGTCGTGCTTGGTGGCGACCACGCGAAACGGCAGGTGGTGCTCCCGCAGCCAGGCCAGCATCTCCGTGTCCAGCTTCGTGGGACCGACCTCCCC
>DATLGM010000196.1:0-3730 GCA_035540515.1 Egibacteraceae bacterium
GTCGACGGCGCCCCACGCCGCCCGCGCCCGGGCGAAGACCTCTTTCAGCGGCAACCCGCTGGCGGCCGCGGCCGCGACGCAGTCGTCGTACTCGGGGGCGACGTTGACGACGTCACCGCCCAACCGCCCGATCTTCAGCCGCACCGGATGGCCCGCCACCTCCACGCTGGTCCACTCACGCTGGAGCTGCCACCGCTCGACCAGGTAGCCGCGGACCGCCAACGTGGTCGTCTCGCGGAACAGGACCGTGCGCAACGTGTCGCCGTGCCACGCCTCGCTGACGCACGTGATCTCCTGGCCGGGGCGCCCGTTCTTCATCAGCACCGGCCTGGCCCAGGCGTCGGCCGCGCCTGCGGCACGCAGGGCGTCGAGCACGGGGGGCAGCAGGTCCCCGGGAAGGTCGTCGACCGTCGTCTCCAGTACCAATGCCTGGGCGGTGCCGACGGTCCGCTCGACCTCGCCGATGGTGACGCGCAAGACGTGCGGCCGGTCCAGGTCGCGGGTGCCCGCCCCGTAGCCGATGCGCTCGGCGACCATCGGCGGCTGGGGCCCCCAGTCGGCGACCCACTCGGCCAGCAACGCGGCCCCGGTCGGCGTGCACAGCTCGGCGGTGATGTCCGTTGCGGCCGTCGGCGCGCCCCGCAGCAGCTCGGCGACCGTCGGCGTCGGGATGGGCACGAAGCCATGCGACGCCCGCATCATCCCCGTGCCGGTCGACACCGGCCCGCAGGTCGCGCGCTCGACCCCGAGCAGATGGAACCCCGCACAGACGCCGACCACGCCCAGGATCGCTTCCACGGTTCCGAACTCGTGGAAATGGACCCGTTCCACCGCCATCCGGTGGATGCGGGCCTCGGCGTCGGCCAGGCGGGAGAAGGCGCCCAGCGCCCGGGCACGCACCGGCTCGGGCAGCGACGCGGCCGACAGCAGCTGGCGGACGTTGCCCCAGGTGCGCACCACCCCGTCCTCGTCCGCGTGCAGGCGCACCTGGGTGGCCCCCGTCCCCAGCCGCACCACCTGCTCGGCGTCCAGCGACCAGCTGTCCAGGGGCAGGCCGCGGAGGGTCTGCTCCAGGTCGCCGAGCCCGACCCCGGCGTCGATCAGCGCGCCGAGCAGGATCTCACCGGTGGCGCCCGCGAACGCGTCGATGTGGGCAGCCCTCACGCAGGCTCCCCCGGTCCAACGCGGGATCGAACCGACATCGTGGCGGAGCGTACCGCCGGGTCTACACTCGGATGCATCCGGACAGGCGAGGTCGAGGCGGACGACCCGCCGCGTCGGCCGATATGAGGTGACGCGTGGAACTCAGCCCGACCACGGTGGGCGCACTGCTGATCGTCGCCATCGTCGTGGCGCTGGTCGCGGTGGTGCTCGCGGGTCTCGCGCTCATCGGGCAGCGTCGCGTGCGTGCGTCGTACCGCGTGTTCAGCCAGGGGTCGCGCGACGACGTCCTGACCGTGCTCGAGCGCCACATCAACGAGGTCGCGGCCTTGCGCGACGAGGTCGAGGGCCTGCGCAAGCACAGCTACGGGCTGCGGGAGATGGTCGCCGGCACGATCAGCCGGGTGCACACCGTCCGCTACGACGCGTTTGACGACATGGGCGGGCGGCTGTCGTTCTCGTCGGCGTTGCTCGACGAGCACGGTGACGGGATGGTCATCACCGCCATCAACGGGCGGACCGACACCCGCGTGTACGCCAAGGCGGTGCGCGCCGGCGAGTCGCGGCACAACCTGTCGGACGAAGAGGGCCGGGCGATCCGCCAAGCCCTGCTCAACCAGACCCGCGACGGCGAGGAGCAGCTGACGGTGCGCCCGCCCAGGGTCGTGCGCGACGCCTCCTGACCGCCACCATGGCGCGTGTGGCCTTCCTGGGCCCCGAGGGGACGTTCACGTCGCAGGCGGCGATGCGGGCGGCACCCGAGGCGGATCGCGTGGCGCTGCCCTCCATCGCCGAGGTCATCGCCGCCGTCCGTGACCACCGCACCGAGCTCGGTGTCGTGCCGCTGGAGAACTCGATCGAAGGGTCGGTCAACCTCACCCTCGACGAGCTGGCCTTCGGTGCCCCCGGGGCGTACATCCGCGGTGAGATCACCGTCCCGATCGCGATGAACCTCCTCGGTCGCCCCGGTCGGCACCTGGCCGCGATCACCGCCGTGCGCAGCCAGCCCCACGCGCTGGCCCAGTGCCGGCGCTGGCTTGACGCGAACCTTCCCGGTGTCCAGCTGCAGGCCGCAACATCGACTGCCGAGGCGGCCCGCGAAGCGGCGGCGTCCGGCGACGGCATCGCGGCGCTGGGGCCTGCCGTCGCGGCCGAGATCTTCGGGCTGGAGATCCTCGCCGCGGACGTCCACGACTTCGATGGGAACACCACCCGCTTCGCGGTGCTGGGGTCGGCCATGGCGGCGAGGACCGGCGCGGACAAGACGTCGCTGGTGGTGTTCTTCGGCGAGGACCGTCCCGGACTGCTGCTGCGCATCCTCGACGAGTTCGCCCTGCGCGGGGTCAACCTGACCAAGATCGAGTCGCGGCCGACGAAGCAGGCCCTGGGGGAGTACTGCATCTTCATCGACTGCGCGGGCCATCTCACCGATGCGCGGGTCGCCGAGGCGCTGCGCAGCGTGCACCGCCACGCCGCCGAGGTCCGCGTCCTCGGCTCGTACCCACGCGCCGACGCGAACCCGGACCACCCGGGGCCGGCCGACTCCGACGAGGCCTACGCCGAGGCCTCGGATTGGTTCCGTGGCGTGACCGGCGACGTCGACCCCTGATCCGGCCGTGCCGGCCGCAGGCATCTCGGCAACAGGAACCGAGGGGCGCGACCGCGAAGTCGGTGATCGACGAGCCATCTGCCCACTCCTGCGATAGCCTCCGAAGCCACATGTCTTCGCCGACGCCTTCCCCGTCGACGCCGCCTCGCCGCGCACACCTGCGACCGCTGCTTGTGGTCGTGGTCACGTTGTGCGTGTGGACGCTGGTGGGCGGGCTGCTGCCCGCGGCCGCGCAGACCGACGAGGAGGGACTGCGCGCAGAGCTCGAGCGGGTCGAGGCGGAGCGTGAGCAGCTGTCGGCCTCCCTGGAAGAAGCCACTGCCCGGGTCGACGACCTCACCGCCCGGCTGGCGCAGATCCGTGACCGGTCCGCGGGGCTGCGCGTCCAGGTGCGCACGTTGAACCGCCGCAGCGAGCGGTTCGCGGCACTGATGGACTCGCGAGTCCGCGCCATTTACAAGGGCGACCGGCTCAACACCGCCATGGCGATCAGCACCGGCGCCTCGCTGGCCGACATCACCAGTCGCACCCACTACCTGACGGCACTGGGCCGCGACGATCGGCGCCGCTTTGAGGCGGCCGCGGCACTGAGCCGCGTCACCCGCGCACGTACCGCTGAGCTGGCCGAAGTCGATCAGCGCTTGGACACGCTGGTCGCCGAGGCGGCACAGGCCAGGTCTGACCTCGACCAGCGGTTCGCCGCCGCCGGGGACGTCGCGCAGGACCTGCAGGCCGAGATCGTCCGCCGCGAAGCGGAAGCCCGCCGGCTCGCGGCGGAGGCCGAGGCGAAGCGCCGCGCCGCCGAGCAGGCCGCCCGCGAGCAGGCCAGCGAGGAGGCGGCGCGCCAGATCGCCGCTGCGGAGGCCGCCGAGCGTCGGGCCGCGGCGGCCAGCCGCTCCGCCCAGCGTGCTCGTGAGCAGGTCGCTGTCGCCGAGCCGGCGCCGACGGGCGGGTCGACCG
>DATLGM010000197.1:0-2329 GCA_035540515.1 Egibacteraceae bacterium
AGCGCGGCCGAGTACTGCCGCCCGCTCAGGAGGTGGGCGCGCACCTCCTCGCCGGACACGCACTTGACGAACTCGGCGGGGATGGCGGCGGAGGTCGCCCACTGCGCGACCGAGCGGAACCACACCGACCGCGCGCGGGCGACACCGAGGATGACGAAGCGCTCGCGTCCCATCATTGCTCCCGCGCGGGATCGTTCGGCGTGCAGACGGCAGGCACATCGGACGGCGCGGCATGGGTGCTGCGCACCAACGTCATCGTGCCGGCAGTCGATGCGTGCGCCACCGCGGCGCCGGTGTCGGCGGTGGGCACCTCCACGGTGACGGTCAGCCCGCCCTGTCCCGTCAGGGCGGCGCTGGTCTGGTCTACCGCCACGACCGCCACGTCTCCCGCCACCAGGTGCGTGCAGGCCTCTCCGCCCGTGCCGAACGTCGCGAAGACGTCGATGCGCTCACCGGCCTTCAGTGTCGCGTTGACCGCCCGCGCGGGCTCGACGGCGAACGACACCGTCCGCGTCCCGGAGGAGGCGCCGGTGGCCACGACGCTGCCCTCCTGCAGCAGCTCACCCGTCAGAAGTGGCTCGACCACCGTGGTCTGCAGCAACGGCTCGACGGCGTCGTAGGAGCGCCGGCGTTGCTCGTCGGGAAGGTGCAGCGGAACCAGGCGGACGGCCCCCGCATCGATGCGGTCGCCGGGCGCCAGGTCTCTGGCCGCGACGGCATAGCTGGTCTGGGGCCCGGCAGCAGCGGAGGTGTATGCGGCGAACACGCCGACAGCGGCGAGCGCCACGAGGAACCCGCCGACCACCGCGCGGCCGCTGGGCAGCCCCCGTCGCGGCCGCAGCGTGCGCGCAGGCCCGCCGCTGGTCGGCGTGCCGACGTCGTTGGCCGACGAACCGACGTGCGTCATGCGTCCCCGTCCTCCCCGTTCGTGCGGCGCAGCAGCATACATGTCGAAGGTACGAGGGTCATCGGGGGCCTGTGCACTACACTCGGACGCAATGGGATCACAGGAGATGCAGTGGCTCGGGACGGCCGAGGCAGCGCGGTATCTGGGCATCACCCCGCGGACCCTGTACCGCCTCATCGATGAGGGGCAGCTGCCGGCGTACCGCTTCGGGCGGGTGATCCGCCTGAAGCAGTCGGACGTCGACACCTTCGTGGAGGGCTCGCGCATCGAGCCGGGCACGCTCGAGCATCTCTATCCCGACGCCGCCAGGAAGGACACGTCCGTTACCGACGCGAGCGACACGTAGGCCAACCGTCGACGCTCATCGACCTGCAGGGTCATCACGTCGCTGCCGACAGCCAGCAATCGGCCAACCACCGGGTCGGGGCGGCCCACCGTTCTCACCGCCACCTCGGGGCGCTCGCCGGCGCGGTCGCTGAGCGCCTCGGCGAAGCGCGGTCCCGCCGGCGCGGGCCGGTCGTCGGCCGCCGCCGCCGCACGGAGACTGCGGTCCGGTGTCACCACGCTGACCGCGCTCAGTCGCAGGAGCACGACGGATCCCTGCACGGTGATGATGCGGCAATGGTCCGCGGTGACGTCGGTGAGGGTGCCCTGGTGCTGATGGCCCGCCACCGTGAGCAGGGTCACCGTCGCGGCGGACTCGGCCATGGCCAGCAGCACACCCGACAGCTGTGCGGACTCCAACGCCTGCTGCTGCAGCCAGCGTTGACGCGTCCGCTCGCGAGCGGCCTGGTCCGCGAGCAGCTCGTCGACGTGCGCGGTGATCTGGTCGTCCCCGTCCCCCATGCGGGAGGTTTTCGGCGGCCTTCGTCCGGGGTTGACCGAAAAGCGGTTGAAAGAACACCTGTTCGGGTATCGCCTGGGTATGGATGAGAACATCAAGCAGGCGGACAACCCGCCGGGCAACGCCGCCAAGGATCCGGACCGCTGGGTCACCGGCGACGAGCCGATGACCGGAGCGCAGGCCTCGTATCTGCAGACCCTCGCCGAGGAGGCCGACGCCGACGTCGACGGGGACCTGACCAAGGCCGAGGCGTCCAAGACGATCGACCAGCTGAGGGAGGCCACGGGCCGCTGACGAGGGCGCCGCTCTGCGACGGCGTCAGGGGCGGTCAGCCGTCGGTGCTGTCCCTGGTGCCCTCGTCACGGCTCGCCCAGGGCGGAGGCCCGCCGCGCCAGACCTTGCCGTCCTTCCACGGCGGCCCGTCACGCCAGGCCTTGCCGTCCTTCCACGGCGGCCCGTCACGCCAGGCCTTGCCGTCCTTCCACGGCGGCCCGTCACGCCAGGCCTTGCCGTCGCTCCACGGCGGCCCGCCGCGCCAGCTCTTGCCGTCGCGTTCGCGGTGTCCCCACTTCCACCCG
>DATLGM010000198.1:0-12144 GCA_035540515.1 Egibacteraceae bacterium
CCGATGATCGCGTAGATCAGGGCAAGCGCGAGCAGGTTGGTCTGACGAGGGGACATGATCCACGGCAGGCCCAACGCGACCACGGCCAGCATCGCGATGCCGATGCGCCGGTACCGGCGGATCTCGGGCAGCTGGCGCAGGACCGCCGGCACGCGCCGAAGCTCTCGGGCGGACCGCCAGCTGCCGGCGCCGGCGGCGTCGGCACGGGAGCGCTCCGACCGCTGCACCAGCAGCAGCGCGCCGATGACCAGCACCAGCAGGCCGTCGAGCAGCAGCCCCGAGCCCATGACCCGGAACACGACCTCGCCCAGGACGCCCAGAACGACCGAGGCGGCCGCCGCCATCGGCAGACTCACCAGTCGCGCGACGATGATCACCGCGAGGATGCGCACCAGCACGCTGACGTTGAGCCCGCCGGACACCGCCGCCTCGCCGCCGGACATGACCGCCAGGATGGCCGCGGCGCCGGAGAGAAAGCCGATGAGGGTCCAGACCCGCCCGACGACGCCGCCGACGTCGATGCCCAGCGACTGTGCCCGCTCCCGGTTGTCCGCGGCGGCGCGGATGGCGGTCCCGGTCGCGGTGCCCCGCAGGTACACGGTCAACCCGACGAGCGCTGTGACGGCGACCAGCACCGCCAGGATGTCGGCCAGTCCGAACACGGCGCCCGGCACCTGAAGGTCCACATTCACCGGCGGGCGCACCGGCCCGCCGGGCACACCGAGCGCCTGCTGCTCTTCGGTCGTCAGCCATGACACGACGGGATCGCGCAGGCCGGCCAGCACCTGGACGACGAAGATGCTGGCGACGGTCATGATCAGCGGCGAGGCGTCGGTGAACCGCCGCACGACCGCGGCGTACATCAGCCGGGCCACACCGACCGCCAGGCCCAGCCCCGCGGCGACGGCGACCAGGTAGTTCACGGCGACGATCGGCTCGGGCGTGCGGTCCATGCAGGGCGGGCACACCGCGCGGACCAGGCGCAGCAGCGGTCCTGCTTGGACCAAGACGGCGAACAGCGTCCCGCCCAGCGCGCCGATCTGGACCTGCGCGAAGTTCAGGAACCGGTTGGAGCGGTAGGCCAGGACCATCCCGATGGCGTGCAGCAGCAGGTAGCCGGCCTGGACCAGCCCCAGCCCCACCACGCCTGGCGGCACCGGGCGATCACGCACGGCGCTGCCGTAGACGGCGAGCGCCACGGTGGCGGCGAGGGCGACGCCGAGGACGAGCAGCTCATTGCGCCGCTCGGTCAGCGCGCGTGGCCCCGCCTGCGCCCCCGCTCCTGGCACGTCGCCTCCGTCCTCACACTCCACGAGACAGCCTGTTGTCCCGTCCGCCTATCATAACAAGTTGCCGCGGAGAGGGAACCCCCCGCGGCGAAGGGTTTCTGCTGGTCAGGGATTCGGCGTGGAGCCCGCGTGCTCCTGCCGCACGTCCGTCGTGAGCCGAAGGAAGCGCGGCACGTACAGGTCGTGACGCCGGCGGATGGCGGCGAGCGTGGTCGGGATCGTGTTGTACGTCAGCGCGAGGGCGTCGCGGGCAAGCCCGGGATGTGCCTTGCCGGCGTAGCTGAACGCCTCGGGAGCCGGCGGTACGGCGTACACCACGGTCGGCGCCGACCACGGTCCCTGCACGGCCGGGGCGCGGCGCTGGCGCACCACCGCGTCGAACAGCCCCACGGCCTCGGTCAGCACGAAGTGGTCGCCCTCGCGGTGCACGGTGAACTCGGTCTGCGCGTCGGTCAGGGTGGGCACGGGCGCGTCGCCCCACCCGCCGCCGTCCCACCACTGGGTGCGGGACGACAGGTCGCCGCGACCGGCGTCGGTGGCCGGCCACCGGGCGAGATAGGCGACCCGGTCAGCCCACGCGTGGGCGTACAGCCAGCCGCCATCGACGAGCACCCCGGCGTTGCCGACCATCGCCGCCCACGGTGCGTCGTCGCGGTCCGCCGGCCGCAGCTCCCACCGGTCCGCCGGGACGGACGGGTCGTCGACCACGAACGCATCCCACCCCACGACCTCGAAGAAGCACAGGGTCTCGATCTCGTCTGCCGGGTAGTCGGCGCGATCGCGCACGCGCATGGTGAACAGCACCAGCGCGCCGTCGGCCAGGGCCGCTCCGCCGGGCCAGTGGTAGGCGCCGTCACCCGGCTCGGGGATGAACGAGGCTGGCCGCCCGTCGGGGCCGGTGCGCCAGTGGAAGGTCCAGTCCGCCGTCTCGGCGTCGTCTCCCTCGGCGATGGCAACGCTGTTGTGGATGAAGATCGCGTCGGTGCGGTCACCTCCCGGCTTTGCAGCCACGAAGGTGTCGCCGAACAGCCACAGCCGCCGGCTCGGCGACAGCACCACCGAGTACGCGTCGTCGCCGCCCAGCCACCGCGGGTCGTCGCGCAGTGCGCGCTGCGCCTGTGGCCAGGGTCGGGCCGTCACGCCAGGGCCCCGTCCACGACGACCCGGTGCCGGCCGGGTCCGAGAACGATGGACGGGGCGGGTCGCTCGGCGGTGACCGCGCCGGCGGCCGTCGCGATGCGGGCGCCGGCCGCGGCGGGGACCCGCAGGCGAGCCTGGACGGTGGCCGGGATAGTCAGGGTGATGTCGAGGTGATCACCGTCACGCGACCAGTCGACGGCGATGTCGCCCCGGACCGACGTCAGGGTGGCGCTGGCGTGTGTCAGGCCACCGCCGGGCCGCGGCGCCACGACGGCCGTTGCGAACCCCGGACCGCCCGGCAGTGGGTCGAGGCCTGCCACCGTGGACCGCAGCCACTCACCCACCGACCCGAGGGTGTTGTGGTTCAGCGAGTTCAGGACAGGATCGTGCAGTCCGCGGTCGTCGGACCAGCCGTCCCAGCGCTCCCAGAAGGTGGTCGCGCCGGCGGCCAGCTGATACCCCCACGACGGCAGCTCGCGCGACTGCACGAGCGCGTAGGCGAGGTCGACCCGGCCGGCGTCGGTCAACGCCGGCAGCAGGTGCGCCACCCCCAGGTAGCCGGTCGCCGGGTGCGGCCAGCGTTCGACGGCGGCCACAAGATGGCGCTGCGTGGCCGCGCGCAGCGGTGGCGGGACCACACCGAAGCGCAGCGGAAGGGCGTAGCCCGTCTGGGTGTCGCCGGCGATCCGGCCGTCGGGCGCGATGAAGGCCGTGGCGAACGCGTTGCGCACGTGGGCGGCGACCCGCGCGTGGCGCTCGGCGCCGGCCGCGTCGTCCACCACGCGCGCCATGGCCGCGACGGTGTCGGCGGTGCGAGCGAGGATCGCGGTGGCCAGCAGCTCCTTGGAGGTGACCTCGTAGCCCAGCCAGTCGCCGTAGTCGTTGCCACGGCGGTGGCGCCACACCCCGTCAGGGTTGTGCCGGCAGATCAGCTGCAGCCACGCCACGGCAGCCGGGTAGGCGCGGCGCACGATCGCGGGATCGCCGTACCAGGTGTACAGCAGCCATGGCAGGGTGACCCCGGCGTCGCCCCAGCCGGGGGCCCCCTCGGCCAGGGCCAGGTCCGGCGCGTCGATCAGCGGGGCGACGTCCGGGAAGCTGCCGTCAGCGCGCCGGGCGTCGAGGATGTCGCCGTACCAGTCGCTCAGCCACGCGGCGAGGTCGAAGCCGAACACCGCCGTGGGCCCGAAGACGTAGGCGTCGCCCAGCCAGCCGAGGCGCTCGTCTCGCTGCGGGCAGTCGGTCGGCAGCTCGACGGCGTTGCTGCGTTGGGTCCACGCGATGGCGTCGACGATCTGGTTCAGCAGCGGGTCGGAGCAGTCAAACGAGCCGGTTGCCTCGACGTCGGTGTGCACGACGGGCGCGACGGCCTCGTCGAGCACGGCGCCGTCGTCGGCGGTGATCTCGGCGTACCGGAAGCCGTGCGTGGTGAACGCCGGCTCGACGACGGCCCGGCCGCCGGCGAGCACGTAGCGATCGGTGTTGGCCGCCTGCCGCTGGTTTGCCGTGTGCACGCGGCCGTCGGGCTCCAGCCACTCGCCGTGGCGGACGGTCACCGTCGCGCCGGCGGGACCGCGAAGCGCCAGGCGCACCCAGCCGGCAGCGTTCTGCCCGAAGTCAACGACGTGACGGCCCTGTCGCCGGGTGACGGTGACGGCGGGTCGCTGCCCCGTGACGCGGACGGGTGGCCGCGCCGCCGCAGCCATGCGCCCGACCGGTGGGCGGTCGACCGTGACCGCACGCCAATCACCGTCGGAGACGGCGGCGTCAGTCCAGCCGGCGGGGTGCCGGCGCAGGTCCTGCGACTCGCCGAGCAGCAGGTCGGCCTGGCGGACGGCCCCGAACGCCCCGCGCCACCGGCCGTCGGTCACATGGGTGACCCTCCGGCCGTCGGCGTGGTCGATCTCCAGCTGCAGGCGAAGGTGCGGCCGCTCGCCGTAGCGGTTGCGGATCGCGCGCAGCCCGGCGGCGCCCGACCACCATCCCTCGCCCAGCTGAGCGGCCAGGACATGGGCGCCCTCGGACAGCAGCGCCGTGACGTCGTAGGTCCGGTACGGCACACGGCGCCGGTAGTCCCGCCACCCGGGGGCGAGGCGGTCGGGCGTCACCTCCGCGCCGGCCAGCCACAGCCGGTACACGCCCAGCGCGCTGGCATACAGCCGTGCGCGGATCACCGGTGCGTCCACGGCGACGGTGGTTCGCAGTTGCGGTGCGGGGCGCTCGCTGCCGGTCCACGGCAGGCCGATCCACTCCGCGGTCCAGTCGGTGTCGTCCAGCAGCCCCATCTCGAAGCGCGCCGGCTGGCTGCACTGGTCCACGCCCCGGTCGTCGGTGGCGGTGACCGTCCACCACACCTGCTGGCGCGACTGCAGCGGCGCCCCGCCGTACGTCACACCGGCGAGCGTCCCGGGCAGCGGCCCGCTGTCCCACAGGTCTGCGGCCGGTATCACCGAGGCGTCGGACGCCACCCGGACGCGGACCTGTGCGGGGGTGGTGTCACCGTCGATCGCCCACGACAGCCACGGCCGGGAACGGTCGATCCCGAGGGGGTCGTGGAGGTGCTCGCAGCGCAAGCGGCGGGGCCGCACGGCTCAGCGGCACCGGCCGAAGAAGTCCTGACGGGACGTGGGGTACGAGCCGACCCGGTACCGGCGGCCCTCGTTGACGTAGCAGACGGCTCCGGGATAGCCCGGGTCGACGTTGCCCGGGGTGTTGGGGTCGTAGAAGTACAGCGACGCGCTGTCCGTTGCGGTGTAGCGACCCTCGTAGCTCACGGCCGGCTGGTAGTTGGGCGGGCCGCCGGCGCCCGGGTTGGGGAAGTCGGCGGACTGCAGGCCCTGTGCGAAGGTCTCGGGCGTCAGGTTCGGGCCGGCGAGCTGGATGCCCGAGGCGAGCTGCAGCAGCTGGCGATAGGTCGCCATGAAGGGGTAGTAGTTGCCGCCGGACCAGTCAGCGCTGGGGTCGGACTCGCGGATGGCCTGGTACCACGGCATCTGCTGGCGTGGCAGCAGCTTGGAGCGGAACGACAGGCCCATGACGTTGCGCGACTGCTCGGGGGGCGCGTTGCCGGGCTGGAACGCGTTGTCGACGTCCATGTCGATGAAGCTGGACAGCAGCCACTCCGGGAAGTACTGCTGGTTCGTGGCGGCGCCCATGTAGTTGGCGCGCATCAGACCCATGTCGCCCACGTAGATCACGGTCGTCACGCCGGCATCGCGCATGGTGAGGACGACGTTGTTGCCGTTCGGGTTCTCGAGATCCTCCTCGACCTCGGCCGCGACCTGGACGCCGCACTGGCCCAGCCGTCCCTTGAGGATGTCCATCGGCGGGACCGACCCGTCAGGGTTGCGGTGGTACACCAGCCCGAAGGTCCGCTCGGTCGGTGCCTCGCCGCCCAGGGCGCCGCCGCTGTGGTCGCCGTCGCCGTTGACGCCGCCCCCCTGTGGCTTCTTGCCGGCGAGGTTGCGGCACACCGCGTCGCCGATGTTGGTCAACAGCACGTCGGTGCTCGGCATGACGTTCCACTGGAACGGCGCGAACTCACGGTAGTGGTCCGCGGTGGCGGTGGCCTGCGCGCGGTACGCCGAGCTGATGATCCCCCGGCGCGCGAGCTCGTCGTAGTGGTGGTGCTCGGAGCCCTTGCGGTCCGGGTAGGCGATCGAGGCGAAGGCTTTGATCTCCTCGTCGACCTTCACCGCGTCGGCGATCATGTCGGGTGGCCTGGGCATCGCGAAGGTGCCGCCGGTGGGTTCGTACACCTCGATGACCATCTTGCGGCCGTAGAACTCGTAGCGGCGGTTGAAGTGCGCGACGAGGTCGTCGATGACCTCCTTGGGGGTGCCACCGAACGCTTGGTTCGCGACGGCCACCCGGATCTCGTTGGCCGTCACGCCCTGGTAGGTCGCACCGCCGTTGTCGCCTTCGAAGTACGGGACGCACGGCGGGGACTCGGGGTCTTCGGTCTGTCGGGGCGGATCGCCCACGCAACGGCGCACGCGAGCCTTCTCGACGGGCTCCTCGTCCTCGTCGTCGTCCTCGGGCTCCTCGGTCGGCGCGCCGGGCTCGTCGTCGGTGTCGCCCTCCTCGTCACCCGGACCCTCGGTCTGCTGGTCGGCCGGCTCCGCGGGATCGTCCGGGTCGCTGCCTCCGCCGCCCGTCCCCGCGGCTCCGCCGTCAGCGAGCCCTGCGACCTCCTCGGGTGCTTCGGCCTGCTCTGGCAGCGTCTGCTTGATCTGCTCGACGGCTTGGGGCGCGAACTCGGCCACCGTCGGCGGCGGCTCCTGGCGTGCGGTCAGGGAGATCGCCGCGACCAGGCTGACGACGATCCCGACCGCCACGGTGTTGATGACCCCGGGCAGCCGGGGCGTCGCCTGCTTGCTCACCGCCCCGCTCGCGTCCGCCATGACCTCCCCATTCGCCGCCGCGGAGGGTTCTCCTGCCCCTCCCGCGGTCGCAGCATGTAATGATAGGCTAATAGGTTGTCGGACAGGTCCTCAAGGGGCAGGCAATGGCGGAGCTGGCACAGCGGGTCGCCCTGGTCACCGGTGGCTCGCGCGGCATCGGCCGCGCGACCGCGGAGCTGCTGGCGCGGCGCGGCGCCACTGTGGCCATCTGGGCCGTCGACGAGGACCTGGAACCGGCGGCCGAGAAGCTGCGCGCTGACGGGTTGGCCGTGACCGCCGACCACGTTGACGTGACCGATGCCGCGGCCGTTTCGGCCGGCGTCGACCGGCTCGTGACCGCCCATGGCGGCATCGACATCGTGGTCAACAGCGCCGGCATCCAGCGCTACGGCGACGTGGTCGACACCGAGGAGCGGATGTGGGACCTCGTGCTGGACGTCAACGTCAAGGGCGTGTTCTTAGTCGCCAAGCACACGGTGCCGCAGCTGCGCCGGCGCGGTGGCGGCGCGATCGTCAACGTCGCGTCCGTCCAGGGTCACGCGACCCAGAAGGGTGTTGCGGCGTACACCGCCAGCAAGGGGGCCATCCTGGCGCTGACGCGAGCGATGGCAATCGACCACGCCGAGGACGGCATCCGCGTCAACGCGGTGTGCCCCGCCTCGGTCGACACCCCCATGCTGCGCTGGTCCGCCGACCAGTTCCGTGGCGACGCCACGGTGGACGAGACCGTCGCTGCGTGGGGGAAGATGCACCCGCTGGGGCGGGTGGCCCAGCCGGCCGAGGTCGCCGAGGTCATCGCCTTCCTCGCCGGTCCGCGAGCGTCGTTCGTCACCGGCGGCGACTACACGGTTGATGGCGGGCTGCTGGCGGCCCTGGGCGTCGCCCTGCCGGAGTGAGCGGTCCGTGAAGATCGTCGACGTCCGCGCCACGACGGTGACGGTGCCGCTGGAGGCGACCATCCGCCACAGCAACGGCGCGCACTGGGGTCGGTTCGTGCGGACCGTCGTCGAGGTCGAGACGGACAACGGCCTGGTAGGGCTCGGTGAGATGGGCGGGGGCGGGCAGTCGGCGCAGCTGGCCTTTGCCGGGCTGGTGCCCTACCTGCGCGGTCACGACCCGTTCGACCTCCAGCTGTTGCAGGCAAAGCTGATGAACCCCACGGCCAGCCTGTACAACAACCGTGCGCAGCTGCACGCCGCCGTGGAGTTCGCCTGCATCGACCTGATCGGCCACCACCTCGGCGTCCCCGCCTACCAGCTGTTCGGCGGCAAGGTGCGGGACCGGGTGCCGTTCGCCTCCTACCTGTTCTTCCGCTACCCGGACCCCGAGTCCGGTGCGGCGGAGGTGCGCACCCCCGACCAGGTCGTCGAGCACGCCCGGGCCCTGAAGCAGGCGCACGGCTTCACCAGCCACAAGCTCAAGGGCGGCGTGTACCCGCCTGACCACGAGCTGGCGTGCTACCGCGCGTTGGCCGACGCCTTCCCCGACGACCGGCTCCGCCACGACCCCAACGCCGTGTGGACCGTCGCGGACAGCATCCGGTTCGGCCGCGCGATCGCCGGCCTGCGCAACGACTGGCTCGAGGACCCGACATGGGGTCTCAACGGCCTGCGACGCGTCCGCGACGCGATCGACGTGCCGATCGCGACCAACACCGTCGTGGTCGACTTCGAGCAGCTGGCCACCAACGTCCGCGACCCTGCCGCCGACGTGGTCCTGCTCGACACCACCTTCTGGGGCGGCATCCGGCCGTGCCTGAAGGCGGCCGGTGTCGCCGAGGCGCTGCAGACCGACATCGCCGTGCACTCCTCGGGCGAGCTGGGCATCCAGCTCGCGACGATGCTGCACCTAGGCGCCGTGCTGCCAAACCTGACGTTCGCCGCCGACGCGCACTACCACCACCTGACCGACGACGTCATCGCCGGCGGGAAGCTGACGTATGCCGACGGGGCGATCGCCGTCCCGACCGGGCCCGGCCTGGGCGTCGAGCTGGATCGGGACAAGCTTCGGCGGTACGCCGAGCTGTACGACGAGCTCGGCCCGTACCCGTACGACCGCGACCCCGGCCGACCGGGTTGGTTCTCGCGTACGCCGGCGACCGAGTTCGACAACCCCGAGCAGCCGGGTGCCCCCCGCTCGCTGCGCTCGACGTGAGGCTGCCCATGGACCCGCTCGTCCCGCTCGACACCGTGGAGACCCTGTTCGACGGGACGCTCACGACACCCCGGCTGAGCCATCCCGAGGGGTTGGCGGTCGCCGCCGACGGTGCCGTGTGGTGCGGCGGCGAGAACGGCGAGATCTACCGCATCGAGCCCGACGGCTCCGCGCTGGAGGTTCGCGCCTCGACCGGCGGGTTCGTTCTCGGCATGGCCTTCGACCGGGACGGGCGGCTGTACGTCTGCGACCTGTACCACCGTGCGGTGTTCCGCTACGACCCGTCGGCCGACGAGCTCGTGGAGTTCGCGCGGGGCGGGATGGGCGTCGAGATCCGGATCCCCAACTGGCCCGTCGTCGACCACGACCGCGGCGTGCTGTACGTGTCCGACAGTCACGCGCCGGATGTGCCTGGCCCCGGCGTGTGGCGCTTCGACCTCGCCACCGGCGAGGGCGCGCTGTGGTTCGACCGCGACCTGACCTTCGCCAACGGGATGGCGCTGGCGCCCGGAGGCGAGGAGCTGTACGTCGCCGAGACCTTTGCTCGCCGCGTCGTGGCGATCCCCGTCGGCGCCGGCGGGGAGGCCGGCGAGCCACGGCTGGTGGTCGACGGCATCGAGCGGCTGCCCGACGGCCTGGCCTTCGACGCCGCCGGCCGGCTGTACATCGCCTGCTACGAACCGTCGCGGCTGTACCGCTACGACGGGCAGGCGCTCAAGCTGCTGGTCGACGATCCCGAGGCACACACGCTGTGCCACCCCACCAACTGCGCGTTCGCCGGCACCGACCTGCTGACGTCGAACCTCGGCCGCTGGCACATCACCCGGATCCCCCTCGGCGTGGAGGGGCTCCCGCTGCTGTAGCGGCTACGGCTGGCCGGCGCGCTCGGCGTGACTGCCCTCGTCCGGGCCGTCAGCCGGCGGTGACCCGGGCCCCGTGGCGGCGCCGGCGGCGACGTTGACCGACTTGTGGTCCCCGTCGCCGTTGATCGACGCCAACGGCAGCAGCGACTCGGCGAGGATCTGCGACACGTCCACGACCTTGGTCGTCCCCTCGGCGAGCGCCCCGCTGCCCACCTTGTCCGACACCGCGTCGTCGAGCATCACAAAGCAGAACGGGCAGGCGGTCGAGACCAGGTCCGGCTCCAGCTCCAGCGCCTCGTCGATGCGTTCGTGGTTGACCCGCTTGCCGATCGTCTCTTCCATGTAGAACCGCGCCCCGCCGGCGCCGCAGCAGAAGCCGTGGTTGCGGCAGCGCGGCATCTCGACCTTCTCCAGGCCGGCGACGGCGTCGACCACGGCGCGGGGCGGGTCGTAGACCTCGTTGTGGCGGCCGAGGTAGCACGGGTCGTGGTAGGTGACCTTCTTGTCGATCGCCGTCTGCGGGGTCAGGCGCCCCTCCTGCACCAGCTTGGTCAGCAGCTGGGTGTGGTGGACGACTTCGAAGGTCCCGCCGAAGGCCGGGTACTCGTTCTTGATGGTGTTGAAGCAGTGGGGGCACCAGGTGACGATCTTCTTCGCCCCGATGCTGTTGAGCAGCTCGATGTTGGCCTGGGCCATCATCTGGAACACATACTCCATGCCCAGGCGCCGAGCGGGGTCGCCGTTGCACGACTCGCCCTGGCCGAGCACCACGTACTTCACGCCCGCCTTGTTCAGCAGCTCCGCGACGGTGCGGGTGACCTTCTTTGACCGGTCCTCCAGCGCGCCGGCGCACCCCACCCAGAACAGGTACTCGACGTCGTCGGGGATGGTGCCGTTGACCACGGGGACGTCGAGGCCCTCGGCCCACTCCATCCGCTTGGACTGCCCCAGCCCCCACGGGTCGCCGGAGTTCTCGATGTTGCGCAGCATCCCGCCGGCTTCGGTCGGGAACGACGACTCCATCTGCACCTTGTAACGGCGCATGTCCATGATGTGGTCGACGTGCTCGATGTCGACCGGGCACTCCTCGACGCACGCTCCGCACGTGGTGCACGACCACAGCACGTCGAAGTCGATGACCGACTCCTCGCCCGGCGCGTCACCGACCAGCTTCATGTTCAGCACGTCGATGTTCTCGTGACCGTTGCTGCCATTGGCCTCGGCCAGCGACGGGTCGAGCATGTACGGACCCTTGGCGTACAGATGGTCGCGCAGGTCCATGATGACCAGCTTGGGTGACAGCGGCTTGCCGGTGTTCCACGCCGGGCACTGGCTCTGGCACCGACCGCACTCGGTGCACGTGTACATGTCCAGGAAGCGCTTGAAGCCGAAGTGCTCGATCTGCCCGACGCCCAGCACGTCGTCCTCGGACATGTTCTCGACGTCGATCTTCTCCGACTCCAGCGGGCCCAGCGCCTTAGGCAGCCGTGCGAACAGCACGTTGGGGAAGATCGTGAAGATGTGCAGGTGCTTGGAGTACACGGTGAAGATCAGGAAGCCGAAGATCACCGCGATGTGGGCGACCAGGAACACCGTGCCGACCAGGTCGAGCTGGAACTCGCCCATGCCGGCGAACACGTTCTCGCCGATCCACCGCGACAGGAACGCGCCCCGCTCGTAGGGCAGCGTGCCGTGCGCGACGCGGACGCCGCGCAGCACCAGCACCGTGTACAGCAGCGCGAACTCCAGCAGGAGCACGTACCAGCCGTGGCTGAGGTACGAGCCCGCGAAGCGGGACTGCTTCCCGCGGATGCGCGGGCTCTGCGCGAACCGCACGATCGCGAACCCGATGATGGCGACCATGATCAGGACGCTGAACAGGTCCTGGGTGAAGCCGAGGATCTCCCAGCGGCCGATCAGCGGGATGTGGAAGTCGGGGTCGAAGACCTCCCCGATCGCCTCCAGCGACTGGGACTGGGCGATCATGAAGCCCCAGAAGATGAAGGCGTGGAGGATGCCGACGCCCGTCCACTGCAGGATCTTCTCCTGGGCGACCACGTGGCGGAGCTGGTAGCGCAGCTTCTTGCCCCACCCGCCCCACCGCTCCGGCATCGGCTTGGCGACGCGGAGCAGCCGGAACAGGAACCACATCCGCCGCGCACCGATGGCGCCGCCGACGATGATGACGAGCAGGCTCGCGACGATGCGGATGATGTCGAGGGTGTGCATGCAACGCCCCGAAGGTGGTGGGCCGCCAGTACGGCGCGATGCTAACGCCGGCCCCCGAAAAGCCAC
>DATLGM010000199.1:0-4810 GCA_035540515.1 Egibacteraceae bacterium
TCACCGAGGAGACGAAGTCTTGACGCAGGCACCAGGCCAGCGACAGCTGGGCGAGCGTGCATCCCGCCTCTTCGGCGACCCCGCGCGCCTCGGCGACGGCGTCGAGGACGTCCTGGTTGAAGTAGCGGCGCATGAACTTCGCGTCCTCGCCGGCGGCGCGGCTGTCTGCCGGCACGTCGTCGACCGAGGTGTACTTGCCGGTCAGGATGCCCATGGCCAGGGGGGACCAGACCACGTTGCCGACCCCCAGCTCCTCGCAGGTGGGCAGCACCCGCTGCTCGATGTGACGCCACAGCGCCGAGTACTGCGGCTGGTTCGACACCGGCGGGGACCAGCCGTTGGCGCGACACAGGTTCACCGCGTGCGCGATCTGGTCGGCGTTCCACTCCGACACGCCCCAGTACAGGATCTTGCCCTGGGAGATGAGGTCGTCCATGACCCGGCAGGTCTCCTCTAGCGGCGTGTCCGGGTCGTAGCGGTGGCATTGGTACAGGTCGATGTAGTCCACGCCCAGCCGCCGGAGGCTGTGGTGGCACTGCTCGGTGACGTGCTTGCGCGACAACCCGCCGTCGTTGGGGCCCTCGCCCATGTCGAAGAACACCTTGGTGGCCAGGACGTACGAGTCGCGCGGGAAGTCCGCCAGCGCCTTGCCCATGACCTCCTCGGCCCGCCCACGCATGTACACGTTGGCCGTGTCGAAGAAGTTCACGCCCAGGTCGTAGGCGCGCCAGATGCACTCCTGGGCGATCTGTTCGTCGACGGACCCGCCGTAGGTCAGCCACGAACCGAGGCCGACGGTCGAGACCTGGACGCCCCAGCGTCCCAGCTTGCGGTACTGCATGCGCTCCTCGGGTGGCCGGAGGGGGTGTTGGACGAGCGGGAATGGTAGCCGCGGGTCAGTGGGTCGCGTTGGCGCCCTCGGCGGCGGCTGCGGCCTGTGCCAGCCGCAGCCAGGCCTCGCGCCCCAGCTCGTGTGCGAGGGCTTCCAGCAACTGCACCAGCGGTGCGGACAGGGTCACGCGGACGTAACCGGGCTCGCTGTCGACGTCGACGGTGACTTCCTCGGCATCGGCGCGCAGCCTGACGTCAGGCACCGGGGGCCACTGCGGGTCGTCGGGCTGCTGTTCGGCCAGGTAGTCCCACGTCTCGGGGGCGATCTGTTCCAGCAGCCGGTGCAGGTCGGTCAGATCCGTCCCGACCCGCGCCAGGAGCGCACCGATCTGATGGAGCCGGTCATCCACGCCGGCGGCGTGCTCCCGGCAGTAGAAGTGGTCAGGGGGCAGAGACTCGCCGCACACCGCACAGGTGTCATCGCGGTACACGGGGCACCCCCCTCGCGGACGAGCGGATCCCGGCACTGGCGAGGCCAGCGCCCGACGGGTGGGCTGTTGCGGCTACGCGATGGCGCGCAGGAACGCCAGCCAGATGACCGCGAGCGCGATCGGTGCCGTCAGCAGTGCCAGCACGATGGCGATCCCGCGGGCCCACGGCTGCCAGTGGGCGTCGGTGTGTGGAAGGTGCACGTGCATGGGCCGAGTATGCGGCAACGACGCGGGTAGGAGCCAGGACCTTTGTCACTGGTCAGACGTCGATCGGCCTGCCGAGTGCGTCTTGCAAGAAGCGCAGTTCGAGCATGAGCAGGTTCTCCGCCACGACCTCCTGCGGGGTCATGTGGGTCACGCCGGACAAGGGCAGGACGGCATGGGGCCGACCGGCCTCCAACAGCGCCTGCGACAGGCGCAGGGTGTGGGCGGCGACGACGTTGTCGTCGGTGAGGCCGTGGATGAGGAGCAAGGGTCGTTCCAGGCGGTGCGCCTCGGCGAGCAGGTTGCAGCGCTTGTAGCTGTCGGCCGCGGTATCGGTGCCCAGGTACCGCTCGGTGTAGTGGGTGTCGTACAGCGACCAGTCCGTGACTGGTGCGCCCGCCACCGCGGCGTGGAACACGTCGGGGCGCCGCAGGACGGCCAGCGCGGCGAGGAACCCGCCGAACGACCAGCCCTTGATCGCGACCCGGTCCAGGTCCAGCAGCCCCGGGTGCATTGCGGCGCACGCTTGCAGCGCGTCGACCTGGTCCTGCAGCGGGGCCTCGGCCAGGTCGCCCGCGATTGCGTGCTCCCACGCGGGCCCGCGGCCGGGCGTTCCGCGGCCGTCGACCACCAGCACCGCGAACCCTGCGTCGGCGAACCACTGCGACTGCAGATGGCTGTTGTGGCTGCGCAGCACCCGCTGCGCGTGGGGCCCGCCGTAGGGATCCAGCAGGACCGGCAGCGGCTGCTTGCCGTCGTGGCCGTGGGGGAGCAGCAACACCGCACGCAGGTCGCGGTCCCCGAGTGTCAGCTCCCGCGCGTTGGTCGTCAGCGGCGGCCTTTCGGCGTGGCTGGTGATCACATGGCGACCGCCGTTGCCGCGGACCGTCGTGGTGACCTCGGGGGAGGCCAGCGACCGTTCCACGACGACGGTGGCGCGGTCGACGGCGACCCCATCGGCGACGCCGTCGGTGCGAGTCAGGGGTTTCAGATCGGAGCCGTCGGGGGCGCACGACCACACGGCAACGCTGGTGGGACCGTCACCCGAGGCCGCGAAGATCAGGCGGTGCTCACCGGCATGCAGCAGGCGGCGCACCTGCAGGCCCGGTGGCGTGACGGGCGCCCCGTCGACCGCCAGGCGGCGGGTGTCGGGATCATCGTGGGCGGTCACCAGCCGGCCGTCGACCAGCCAGGCCGGCAGCCCCGCGATGAGCTCCACCCACGGGCGCTGCACCTGTTCGTGGACCACCCGGCAGCCGCCGGCGTCGTCGACGGCGCACACGACCAGACGCTGCTGGTCTCGGGATTGCGCAACAACGGTCAGCGGTTCGCCCTCGCCCCAGGACACCGAGGCCAAGTACGGCAGCTCTTCGCGTCCCCAGTCGACCTCGGTCAGCGATCCGTCCAGTCTCGCGACGTGCAGCGACACGTCGGCGTTGGCCGTGCCGGCGGCGGGGTAGCGGTGCTCGACCGGTGGCGCCTGTGGATTGGTCGCATCGGCGATGTGCCAGGTGGCCACGGGCGTCTCGTCGACCCGCGCGACGGCGAGCGCCGTGCCGTCCGGCGACCACCAGTAGCCGCGGAACCGTCCCATCTCCTCCGCTGCGACGAAGTCGGGTAGGCCCCACGACACCGCGTCGGCCGCTTCCGGCGTGACGCGCTGCGCCGTCTCGCTGGAAAGGTCGAGGACCCACAGAGCGCGGTCCTGCACGAACGCGACGGCGCTGCCCGCCGGGTCCAGACGGGGCGCGATCACCGGCGGGCGGGCCGCCAGCGCCGTCACGCCACCGTCGACGAGGTCGGCGACGTACGCCGCCGAGCCCAGCGCGAACACCGCAGCCGTGACCTGCCGGTCCGTGGCGTATGACACGATCCCGCCGGCGCCTTCGCGCGCGCGCTCCCGCCGGGCGCGCTCCTCTGGGGGGAGATCGTCGTCGCCGGCCAGGTCCCGCGGATCGGCGATGCAGCGCTCCGCGCCGGTGGCGGTGTCCAGCACCCACAGGCAGCCCACGGGGTCGTCGCCGGCGCGGCTGCGCACGAAGACGACGCGCGACCCGTCGGGGGCGATCGCCAACGACCGTGGAGCACCCAGCGTGAACCGCTGGGTGGCCGCGTACCGTCGGGGGAAGCTGCGGGGCTGCGCGGCGCCGCTCATGAGGCGGCGATCGTCGATTCCTGGAGCCTGGGGCAACGGCGTTCGTGGCCCGGTCGGACCCACGTCCACGCCTGGCAGGCGGGGCAGCGCGTCCCATCACGGACGATCGGGTTGCCCTCGAGGGCCAATGGCAGGTGGACGTCCAGCCGGGCGCACACGAAGGACTCGTAGGCCTTCTCGGCCAGCTGGCGGTTGCGGTCCGCGAGCTGCTCGAGCTCTGCCTGCGGGTCGATGGCGGTGCCCTGCTCGATCAGCAGCGCGATCAGGTCCGCCGACTCGGGTCGGGACAGGTCCAGACCCTCGATGGTCGGGGCCCGCAGGCTCTCGGGCAGCGGCAGCTCGACACCCCGCTCGCGCCACCCGTGCCAAACCGCCAGCCCCTCGGAACGGCTGCGGCCCGCAGCCTCGTCGACCTGGGCGACGATCCGGCTGCGGACGCGGTCGGCCATCCCGTGGTCGCGCGCCCACGCCAGCAGCGCCACGATGTTGTCCGACGTCAGATCGATCCGATCGACGAGCGTCTCGAGGCGTTCCGGGTACTGCTCGGCGACCTGCGACAGGGTCGCCACGGTGGCGGGGAGGCGCTCGACGTGCGCGGACAGCAGGGCGTCCATCGCCGGCGGCAGCGTCCCTTCCTGCTGCTTGACGGCGGCGGCTTCGGCGAGCCAGCGATCGTCCGGGTCGTCGGGGAGCGGGACCTGCAGGTCCGGCTCGCGGGCGAGCAGTGCAGTGGCGATGGCCGGCCGGCGACCCACCAGGGTGAGGTGGCCGGTCAGGACCTCCTTCAGCCACGTCCAGATCAACCCCTGCGCGCGTTCGACGTCCTGCGCAACGCGGTCAGCCTGGCCGGCCAACCCCAGCTTGACGGCATGGGTGAGGGCCACCCGGGCGCGCTCCAGCGCACGCTGGCGCTCGGCGAGGACCGGCTTGCACTCCTCGGGTCGGGCGCGGAACAGCTCCCACAGCGCGAACAGGTCGCGGTAGCGGCCCGCGGCTGCGGAGGCGATGAAGTGGCGTGCGAGGGCCTCCGGTCCGAGCAACGCCCCGGCCGTGACCGGCGGGATCTCGGTGATCAGCGCCTCGCGGGCCTTGCGCGACAGGCGCGAGAGCTTGGGGTCAGGCGCCAGGA
>DATLGM010000200.1:0-11810 GCA_035540515.1 Egibacteraceae bacterium
CGCCGGCGCCGGCGCGTGGACACCCCCGCTGGTCGACTACGACGCTGTGGTCATCGCCGAGGCGATCCGGGTCGGGCCGTTCGAGATGCCGCGGTTCGCCGAGGAGCAGATCTCCGACGAGGAGATCGGAGACGTCGCCGCGTTCTTGCGCCTGGTCAGCGAGGAGCACGCAACGCCGCTGGGGCTGGTCGAGCTCAACCCGGTGTTCGCCTCGGGGTTCGCGTTCCTGTTTGCCGTCGCGATCCTGTTCTCGGCCATGTGGATCGCGGGGCGCCCGACCTGGTTCGCCGACCCGGAGCCACGCCACGACGCCGACAAGCAGGAGGAGGCGACATGACGGGGCCGTCGACGGAAGGACTGGAGGTCATCGAGCGGACCGATCCGCCGCCGAGTCAGATCAACGACAGCATCGTGGCGCTGACCGCCGTGGGTGCCGCTATCTCCGGGATCGTCTTCGCCGTCACCCTGCTGCTCGGTGGGCCGGTGCTGCTGTACGGCAGCGCGATGGCCGCGGCCCTGCTGCTGCTGGCGGTCGCGGTCCGCCGCTACTTCACCGCGAAGTACCCGGACATCACCGCGGTCGAGCCCAGAGTCCCGCCGGCGGCCGGTGCGGGCGAGGAACCCATCACCGACGTCGAGTCGGTCAATCCGCGCCGCAGCTTCCTGGGGTGGCTGCTGGCCGGCGCCGCCGGGGTGCTGGGGCTGAGCCTGGCGGCACCGGTGGCGTCACTGGGGCCGTCTCCCGGAGACACGCTGCGGCGGACGCGGTGGGCGCCGGGAACGCGGCTGGTCACGGGCGACGGCACCCCTGTGCGGCCCAGCGATGTCGCCGCCGGCGGCATCGCGACGATCTGGCCGGAAGGCGACATCGGCCACGAGCGGTCATCGGTGGTCCTGATCCGGCTCAACGTCGAGCCGCAGACCCCCACGAATCAGGCGTGGGTCGTCGACGACGTCGTCGCGTACTCGAAGGTCTGCACCCACGCCGGCTGCCCGGTCGCGCTGTACCGGGAGCGCGACAACGCCCTGTTCTGCCCGTGCCACCAGTCCACCTTCGATCCCAGCCGAGGGTCGGTGCCCACGTTCGGTCCCGCGGCGCGCGGCCTACCGCAGCTGCCGATGGGCACCGACGACGACGGCTACCTGGTCGCGCTCGGCGACTTCGAGGCACACGTCGGCCCCGCCCTGCCAAGGGGGATGTGATGCCGCCTCAAGCAGCGCCAGCGGTAGGCGGTATCAGACCGTGACGCCGCTGTTCGCCTGGCTGTTCGACACGCTCGACGAGCGGTTGGGACTGCGCGCGCCCGGACGCAAGGTGGCGAACAAGGTCTTCCCGCACAACTGGTCGTTCCTGCTCGGCGAGATCGCACTGTTCTCGTTCGTCGTCCTGGTCCTGACGGGCGTGTTCCTGACGATGTTCTACCGGCCGTCCATCGAGCCGGTGACCTACAACGGATCGTTCGAGCTGTACGCGGGCACGACGCAGCCGGCGGCGTTCGAGTCCATCCTGCGGCTGTCGCATGACATCCCCGGTGGGTTGCTGTTCCGCCGAATCCATCGGCTCGCCGCCCACCTGTTCATGGCGGCCACGGTGCTGCACATGGTCCGCATCGTGCTGACCGGCGCGTTCCGGCGGCCCCGCGAGATCAACTACCTGCTCGGCATCGGCCTGGTGACCATCGGGTTCGCCGCCGGCTTCACCGGCTACTCGCTGCCCTACGACTCCCTGGCGGGCACCGGCATCCGCATCGCGTACTCCGAGCTGCTGTCGTTCCCCGTGGTCGGTGATGCGCTGGCGTTCTGGGTGTTTGGCGGTGACTTCCCGACGGGCGACGTGATCCCCCGCTTCTTCGTGTTCCACGTCATGGTGCTGCCCGCCATGCTCATCGGTGCGATCACGGTCCACCTGCTGCTCGTCGCGCGGCAGCGGCACACGCAGTTCCCGGCGCGCGGCATCGACGGCCACCGGTTCGTGCTCGGCAAGCCGCTGTGGCCGGCGCAGTTCGCCGAGTCGGCCACCCTGCTGCTGTGGATCGGCGGACTGCTCGCGGCGGCCTCCGTGCTCATCCCGTGGAGCGACATCTCCCTGATCGGGCCGTACGTCCCGGGGGAGGTCGGCAACAACGCGCAGCCCGACTGGTACATGTTCTGGGTGGAGGGGGCCCTGCGGGTGTTCCCGGCGCTGGAGTTCTCCGTGTTCGGGATCATGACGATCTCCGGGCCGTTCGTGGCGGGGATCCTCATCCCCGGCCTGGTGTTCACCGCGCTGGCGGCGTATCCGTTCGTCGAGCGGCGCGTCTACGGCCTGCGCGGTGACTGGCACGTGCTCACCAACCCGCTGGAGATCCCGCTGCGGGCGGCGTTCGCGGTCGGGACGTTCGGCTTCGTGCTGATCATCTCGGCCGCAGCGACCAACGACATCCTGTCGCGGATGACGGGCATCCCGATCGAGGTCTTCATCTGGGTCTTCCGGATCGCGACCGTCGTGCTGCCGCCGATCGGTGCACTGCTGATCTACCGCTACAGCACGCGCCGGCTGGAGCGCAGCGGTAGGACGGTCGCCGCCACCGAGGACGAGGCCATGAAGCCCTACCTGTTCCCCGGTCCTCCCACGGCCGAGTCGATGGCGCGCTCGGGGTCTCAGCCCGAGGACTGACCCGCCGCCCGGCGGATCTCGGCCGCGAGCCGCGCCCGCAGCGTCCCGTGCCGGACCACGGCGGCCGCACCGTCCGCGGCGCCGGGCGGTCGCTCGTCCGCCGGCAGCCAGGTGTGCACGACAACTGGGCGGCCGAGCCCGACAAGGTCTGCGGCGACGCCATCGGCGAGCACCAGTGCGCTGACGACCACCTGCCCGGGCGCGCGTGCCGCGGTCGCGACATCATGGGCCTCGGCCACGACGACGATGTCCGTGTCGGCAGCCAGGACCCACCGCAGCCCGTCACGGACCCCGTCCATCGGGTCGACCAGGACCACGGTGTGGACGGTGTCACTCACGGGTACTGGCCTTGCGCCCCGCATGACCAACCGCGGACCCCTGCATCGGGCCGCCGCTGTACGAAAGGCCTGCGCCCGTGCTCTCCGACCCGGTCCTGTACGGCGGCTTCGCCGTCGTGGTCACGATCCTGCTGGCCATCGACCTGCTGGTGGTCCACCGCGAGTCCCACGCCGTCACCATCAAGGAGGCAGCGGTCTGGTCGGCGATCTGGATCGGCTGCGCCGTCATCTTCGGCCTGTTCATCGCGCGCCTGCACGAGGGGGTGCCCGGCGAGAACACGACCGTGGCGTACTTCACGGGCTACGTGATCGAGAAGTCGCTGTCGGTCGACAACGTGTTCCTGTTCATCCTCATCTTCGGGGCGATGGCCGTCCCCAAGGAGCTGCAGCACCGCGTGTTGTTCTACGGGGTCGTCGGCGCGATCGTCATGCGCACCGTGCTGATCTTCACCGGCGCCGCACTGATCGAGCGGTTCGACTGGATCCTGTACGTGTTCGGCGCGTTCCTGCTCTACACGGGCGTGCAGACGTGGCTGCAGCGCTACGAGCACCCGGACATCACCAACTCGAAGGTGCTGGCGCGCATCAAGCGGACGTTCCCGACCACCGACGGGTACCGCGGGGAGTCCTTCTTCGTGCGCGAGCAGGGCCGGCTGCTGGCCACCCCGATGTTCATCGTGCTGGTGCTGGTGGAGTTCACCGACCTTGTCTTCGCTCTGGACTCCATCCCGGCGGTGTTCGCGGTCACCCGCGATCCGTTCATCGTGCTGACGTCGAACATCTTCGCCATCCTGGGGTTGCGGGCGCTGTACTTCCTGCTGGCGGGCGTCGCCGACAAGCTGCGCTACCTCAAGGCCGGCCTGGCGGTGATCTTGACCTACGTGGGGTTCAAGCTGGTGTACGAGCACCTGCACGAAGACGTCGAGGCGCTGCACGCGCTGCCGGGCATCGACCCGCTGTTCAGCCTGGGCGTGATCGGGGTCATCCTGACGATCGCCGTGGTGGCGAGCCTGCGCAATCCTCTGGCCGAGGGCGAGGAGGCGCCGGCCGGCGTGGGACCGTTCGAGCGCGGGGAGCGTTCCACGCGTCACTAGACTCCCGCCGTGCCGAGCGCCCGACGCCTCCTGCTGCTGCTGAGCCTCGCGCTCGGGGCAACCGTGCTCCTGGCGTGGTGGACCAAGGCCCGCTGCATGGGCGGTGGTGGGTGGACCGGTGGGCAGCAGTACCTCAGCTGGTGCTACACCGACATCTTGCCGCTGTGGTACGTCGAACGGCTGAACGAGGGGGCCGTTCCGTACCGCGACCACCCGGTGGAGTACCCGGTGCTGATCGGGCTGCAGATGTGGCTGGCCGGGCAGGTGGTCCGCGCCCTCGTGCGCGACCAGAGCTGGTGGGGGGTCGCCTTCTACCAGGTCAACGTGGCACTGGGCGCGGCCGCGTACGCGGCTGCCGCGTACCGGATGTTCCGGATGGGCGTGACGCCTGCGCGGCTGCTGTGGTTCATCGCGGCCCCGACGTTCGTCGTCTACGCGTTCATGAACTGGGACGCCACCGCCGTGCTGCTGTGCGTCGCGGCGATCGAGCTGCACCGCCGCGGGCGCGACGGCTGGTCGGGCGTCGCGGCCGGCCTGGGGGCCGCGGCGAAGCTGTTCCCCGGCTTCCTGGTACCGCTGGTCGTCGTCGCGCGGCTGCTGCAGGGACGCAAGGGTGACGCCGCGCGCCACGCGGGTGCCGCGGCCGGCGCCTGGTTGGCCGTGAACGTCCCGGTCATGGTCACGGCTTTCGACGGCTGGTCGGAGTTCCTGCGCCTGAACCGGACCCGCCCCGCGGACTGGGACAGCCTGTGGTACCTGGCGCAGCAGGTGCGCGGCACGCCATTCGACGTCACGGTGCTCAACCTGGTGACGGCGGGGCTGTTCGTCGCCGGCACGGCGATCATCGTGCTGATGGGCCGGCGGGTCCACGCCCCGCAGGACTACTGGCGGCTGCTGCTGCCGGTGGTCATCTGGTTCCTGCTGACCAACAAGGTGTACTCGCCGCAGTTCAGCATCTGGCTGCTGCCGTTGCTCGCGCTCGCCCTGCCGCGTGCCGTGCCCTTCGCCGCGTTCGCGGTCGCCGACCTGTTCGTGTTCGTCCTGCGCTTTCCGTTCCTTGGCGGACGGCAGGGGTTGACGCCGGCTCCCGATTACGACCTGTTTGCGATCGCGATCGTCGTCCGAGCGGTCGTCCTGGTCTGGATCATGGTCGAGACCCTCACCCTCACCCCGCCCGAGCTGCGCGCCCGTCCGTCGCCGTGGCGTTCGGACGACGCGGCGGCGCCGG
Source organism: Egibacteraceae bacterium (assembly GCA_035540515.1). Taxonomy (GTDB): domain Bacteria; phylum Actinomycetota; class Nitriliruptoria; order Euzebyales; family Egibacteraceae; genus WHTG01. The sequence goes on from DATLGM010000200.1 coordinate 5,317, forward strand.
CGTCGGCGCGCGCCGGCGTGTAGCGGCGTCAGCCACCCTCGGCCGATGCCGCGGCCGCGTCCTCGGTCGGCTCGGGAACCGGGTCGGGCGCCGGTGACTTCGTCGGCTTGGGCTTGGGGCTCTTGCTCGGCTCCGGTTGCGGTTCCGGCGAGGGCGACGGCTTGGGCGACGGCTTCGGGGAGGGTTCCGGCTCGGGCTCCGGCTCGGGCGCCTCGGTTTCCTCCGGTGCCTCCGTCTGGGGCGCCTCGGTCTCGGTGGGCTCCTCGTCGACGCAGACGCGATCACCGTCGCTGGACTCCGACGCGACCTCCCCGTCGGCACACGGCTCCTCCGACGGCGGCGCTGGGCGGACGACATCCAGCCCGCCGGGCGGCGGCGGGAAGTCCTCGACCTCCATGTCCTCCATCGCCGCGGACATGAAGTCCCCCCACGTCGCGGCGGGAAGGCTTCCGCCGGTGTACTCGCCCTCCATCGGCTCGTTGTTCTCGACGTTGCCCATCCACACGGTGGCCGTGATCTGCGGGGTGTAGCCCACGAACCACGCGTCGCCGTTGCTCTGAGTCGTGCCGGTCTTGCCGGCGGCGGGCCGGCCGATGTTCGCGGCCATGCCGGTGCCCTGGTCGATGACGCCGCGAAGGACGTCGGTGACGTGCAGTGCCACCTTGGGCTCCATGGCCTCGTCGCCCTTGGTGCGCGCCTTGAAGATCGTCTCACCGTCGCGGCGGATCTCGGCGACGGTGTGCGCCTTGCGGTGGACGCCACCGGTCGCGAACGTCGAGTAGGCCTCCGTCAGCTGCAGGGGGGTGACCTCCTCGGTCCCCAGCACCAGCGCCGGCACGGCGTCGAGCTTGCGCTTGATGCCGGCGTCCTCGGCGATGTCGCGCATGTCCTTGGGGTCGACTTCGAGGACCAGCTGGGCGTAGACGGTGTTGACCGACTTCCACGTCGCCTCGCGCAGACTCATCTCCCCGTAGGCGGCGTCGGCGTAGTTGCGCACCTTCCACGGCTCCAGCGCCTGCTCGCGGCCGAGCTTGTCGTTGATCTCCGAGGCGCTGAACTCCAGCTCTCCCGGCGCGTCGAAGTACGAGTCCGGCGACTTGTTCTCCGCGATCCAGGCCGCCAGCGCGAAGGGCTTGAACGTCGACCCGGGCTGGCGTCCCTCACCGACGGCCAGATTCAGCTCGCTCTTGGCGTAGTTCTTGCCGCCGACCAGCGCGCGCACGCCTCCGGTGGCGTTGTCGATCGCCACGAGTGCCGCCGACGGCTTGATCTTGCTCTCGACGAACGCCTCGCGGTAGCTCTTCTCCGCCTTGGCCTGCATCTCGACGTCAAGCGTGGTCGTGACGACCAGGCCGCGGTAGATCTCGTCGGCCTCCAGCTCCTTGTTCCTCTCGAGCTCCTGCTTGACCAGCTGGAGGAAGAACGGGGCCTGCTTGAAGACCACGCTCTTGGACCTGCGCGTGGCCGGCGGCTTGGCCGCCAGCGAACCCGCGCGCATCGGCTCCATCCAGCCCTTCTCGACCATCTGGTCGAGCACGTAGCGGTACCGGGCGTGGGCCTTGTCGGGGTTGTCGGTCGGGTCGTACGCGGAAGGGGCGGCGATCACCCCGGCGAGCAAGGCCGCCTGACCGGGACCGAGCTTGCGGGCGGGCTTGTCGAAGTAGGCCTTCGCCGCCGCTTCGATGCCGTAGGCGCCCCGGCCCCAGTAGATCGAGTTCAGGTAGAACTCGAGAATCTGGTCCTTGGAGTAGTTCTGCTCGAGCTTGACCGCCAGCGCCGCCTCGCGGACTTTGCGCAGGACGGTCTTCTCCTTGTCCGTCGTGATGTTCTTGACGTACTGCTGGCTGATGGTCGAGCCGCCCTGACTGACCTCACCGGACGCGACGTTGCGGATGGCCGCACGGAAGATGCCGGGCAGGCTCACCCCGCGGTGCTCGTAGAAGGTCGCGTCCTCGGCGGCCAGCACGGCATGCACGACGTGCTCGGGCAGGTCGTCGAGGTCGATGTCCTCGCGGCTGGTCTCCGCTTGCAGGGTTCCGACCTCGACGCCGTTAGTGTCCAGGATCACCGTCGGCGTCGCGCCGATCGCGTCGGGCAGCGGGACCGAGGTGAAGAAGTAGAAGAACAGCACCAGTCCGGCGAAGCCCAGGAGCACGCCGGGAACCATGAGCAACGCCGCGACCGGCCGGCGGTACCACGGCTTGCGACCGGTGCGGCGCGCCGCAGGCCGGCGACGGCTGGGCGGCCGCCGGCGCGGGGGCCGGCTGGCGGGCCGGCGCGCGCCACCCGCCCGCGGCGGCTGCGCACGGCGCGGCTGTGCGGTCGGCCGTGCAGGCCGTCGTGAGGCGGTCGCGCGCGGACGGCCCGCACGCGCCGAAGCGGCGCGGGGTTGGGAGGCTTGGCGTGCGCGGCCCCTCGACGACGACCGCCGTGGGGGCGGGGTCGAGGTCATCGGCTCAAGTGTGCCACTGCCTAGCCGCCCCCGACCACCACCAACCGGACGAAGCCGTGCTTACGCCCGACGCGGCGGTGTCAGTCCTTGCCGGCGGGCGGATCCAGCCGCTTGGCGGTGCCCGTCGGCTCCGCGGTGCTCGTGGACGGCTCCAGATCAGGAACCGCGATGTCGACCGGTCCGCCGGCCTGGGTCGTCCCCTGCGGACCGGGGCCAACCACCACCGGCGGGGTGACCAAGCCCTGGTCTGACGACGAGGAACCGCCGCCGGTCAGCTTGCCGATCTCGTCCTTGGCCTGCCGTGCGAGGTCGGATTCACCCAGGTCGCGCAGCGACTGCAGCAGCTTGTCGTACTGCTCGCGCCCCGCCCGGGTGCCGAAGACATAGCCGAGCGCAAGGCCGGTGAGGAATCGCAGCTTCATCGTCGATGGTCACTTTCGTTGGCTCGTGGGACCTTCTGCATTGCCCGCCGGCGGGTCGCCTAACCACCGTCAACCCGCGTGCGCGCTGCCCAGCAGATAGCTCTCCACCAGGTGGTTCCACCCGCACACCAGGCAGCACTCCACGACGTACGCGGTGAACGAGCGGTGGCGCGCTGCCAGGCCGTCGAGCTCCTCACGAGTCCACACCACATGGCCTGACAGCCGGCGCAGGTCGTCGCCGTAGACGTAGGTGACCAGCCGCAGACAGTTGGTCTCGTCGCTGGGCACGTCCGCACGATCGTCGGCCAACCGACAGATCGGACACGACCGCGACGTCGCCTGGCCGATGTTGCGCGCGGCGCGCAGCAGCTCCGGGTGCGCGTCGCAGACCGCGGCCGGCGGGAGCGCGCCCACCGTGACCTGGCGCACGATCGCGCGCTTGGCCATGCGGTAGTCGGTACGGCCTCTCATGGGCGATTCAGTGTAGGTGCGGCGGAGAATTGAACGCGGTGAGGCCCCGACGTATCATCCCGCTATATCGACGCGATACATCGCGGCGATAGTCCCCGGACACATCCGTTCGTCCCGACCTCCCGTGAAAGGCGCCATCCGTGCTCGAGCTCGCCATCTTGGGGCTGCTCAAGGAGCGCGCCATGCATGGCTACGAGCTGCGCAAGCAGCTCGGGCAGAAGCTCGGCTTCTTCTGGACGGTGTCGTTCGGTTCGCTGTATCCGACGCTGAAGAAGCTCGAGCGCCGCGGGGTCGTCGAGAAGTTCTTCCCCGGTGACCAGACCTCGCGCCGCAAGCAGGTGTATCGCATCACCGCCGCCGGCGAGGCGGAGTTCCTCGAACTGCTCACCGAGGGCGCCCACTCGGCCTGGGAAGAGGACAAGTTCCCCTTGCGTCTGGCGTTCTTCCGCCACGTCGGTCCCGAGACCCGGATCCGGCTGCTCGAGCGGCGCAAGGCGTATCTTGAGGACAAGCTTGACGAGGGGCGGCGCGTACTCAACCGCGCGCGTCGCGGCATGTCCGACACCTACACGCTGTCGCTGATGCGCCACGGGGTGGAGACCACCGAGCACGACCTCGCCTGGCTCGACACCCTCATCACCGCGGAGCGGGCCACGCTGAGCGACGGCAAGGCTGCAGGCGCTGCGGCCCCCGCCGGCGCCATCGCAGAACCCGGTGCGCCCGAGGACCCCCGACCGACCGAAGAACTCCAGACGAAGTGATCGTGACCCACAAGGAGACATCGATGTCCCGAAGCAGCCGCGGCAGCGTCCGCGTCGCAATCGTCGGCGTCGGAAACTGCGCCAGCTCGCTGGTCCAGGGCGTCCAGTACTACCGCGACGCGGATCCCGACGACCGCGTCCCCGGGCTGATGCACACCGAGCTCGGCGGCTACCACGTCCGCGACCTGCAGTTCGTCGCCGCGTTCGACGTGGACGCCAAGAAGGTGGGGCGCGATCTCGCCGAGGCCATCGTCGCCCCGCCGAACAACACCATCCAGTTCGCCGACGTCCCGCCGATCGGCGTCGAGGTGCAGCGCGGTCCCACACTGGATGGCTTCGGTGAGTACTACCGGGAGGTCTCCGAGGAAAGCGACCTCGCGCCGGTCGACGTCGCCGAGGAGCTGCGGCGCGCCCGCGCCGACGTGCTGGTGTGCTACCTGCCGGTCGGCTCCGAGCAGGCCGCCCGGTACTACGCCGCCGAGGCGATCAAGGCCGGCGTGGCGTTCATCAACTGCCTTCCGGTGTTCATCGCCAGCGACCCCGAGTGGGCCGACAAGTTCACCGCGGCCGGCGTGCCGATCATCGGCGACGACATCAAAAGCCAGGTGGGCGCCACGATCACCCACCGGATCCTCACCCGCCTGTTCGAAGACCGTGGGGTCGCCATCGACCGCACCTACCAGCTGAACTTCGGCGGGAACATGGACTTCATGAACATGCTGGAGCGCTCCCGCCTGTCGTCGAAGAAGGTGTCCAAGACCCAGTCGGTCACCAGCCAGATGGACGCGCCGATCGGCAAGGACGACATCCACATCGGGCCGTCTGACCACGTCCCGTGGCTGGAGGACCGCAAGTGGGCCTACATCCGCATGGAGGGCCGCAACTTCGGTGACGTCCCCCTGAACATCGAGCTGAAGCTCGAGGTGTGGGACTCACCGAACTCCGCCGGCGTCGTGATCGACGCGGTGCGCTGCGCCAAGCTCGCACTGGACCGCGGCATCGGTGGCCCGCTGCTCGGCCCCTCGAGCTACTTCATGAAGTCGCCGCCGGCGCAGTACCCCGACGACGTGTGTCACCGGATGGTCGAGGAGTTCATCGCCGGCCCCGCCGACGACGACGAGATCGTCGGGCTGACCGACGAGGTCGGCGCGCAGCAGTAGCCCGCGCCGCATTCGAAGACGACGGTGCCGGCGGCGATCGACGCGGTCGTCTTCGACGTCGGCAACGTCCTGGTCCGCTGGGATCCGCGCAACCTGTACCGGTCGCTGATCCCGGACCGCGCCGAGCGCGAGGAGTTCCTCGCGTCGGTGTGCACCGAGGCGTGGAACCACCGCGCCGACCTCGGTGAGCGGTTCGACGACCTGGTCGACGAGCTGGTGGCCGCCCACCCGGAGCGTCGTGAGCTCATCACCGCCTACCGCGACCGCTGGTCCGACATGCTGGGCGAGCCGGTCACCGAGGCGGTGGCGTTGCTCACGGAGCTGCGGGCCGCCGGTGTGCCCGTGTACGCGCTGACGAACTTCTCCGTCGAGACGTGGCCGCAGGCCGTGCGGCGCTACCCGTTCCTGGACGACTTCGACGGCGTGGTGATGTCGGGACGGGAGCGCGTCGCCAAACCCGACCCTGCGATCTACCGGCTGCTGGTCGAGCGCTACCACCTCGCCCCGTCACGGACGTTCTTCACCGACGACAAGCAGGTGAACGTCGACGCCGCACGGGCGGCAGGACTCGTGGCCGAAAGGTTCACGGACGGCGCGGTCCTACGCCGGCAGCTGGTCACCCTTAGGGTCCTGCCGTCCTGAAGGTCCGGTCACGCGGCGTGTTCGATGCGCGCCTGCCAGCAGACCGGCGGGCAGTTCGGGCCGTTGGGCTGCGACCGCTCGAGGTGCACCTCGCGCTGCAGGCTGATGGGATCGCCGCCGTCGACCCGCAGCCACAGCGAAACGTCGTGCGCTGTGGCTTCGTCGTAGTCCTCTCCGTCCAGGTGGAAGGTGACCTCGACGCGATCCTCGCTGACGCTCATGTCGACCCGGGGGTTGTTCCAACGCGCCGAGCCGTCGGGACGCTGCCGGTACCGGGCGCGCTCGCAGTCACCGTCGACGCAGATCTCGGCGACCACCCTGCCGCCACTGGCGTCTAGCCCCACGCCGCTCACGGCGAACGTCACGCCGCTGTAGCAACCTATCTCGGTGCATCCGGCCCCGTCGAGACCCGTGCCTGCCGGCGCCCGGCACGACACCACCATCAACACCATCGCCAGCATCCACCACCGCCGCATACCGCCTCCTGTCGCAGCCATCGACCCGTGAGACGGCGCGCCGGTACCGTGGGTTCCCGCTAGACCCGCCCCGCACGGTGCGCCGGCGCGTAGCGGTACCACACGCGCCC
>DATLGM010000201.1:0-12865 GCA_035540515.1 Egibacteraceae bacterium
GTCATCAACCGCGCCGACGTCCGTACCATCGAGCGGGTCGACATCACCTCGACGGCCGTCGAGGCGCAGCGCAAGCAGCTCAAGGTCGAGCAGGACGCGCTCGAGCGGGTCGCCGAGCAGAAGCGCGAGATCGCCGCCGAGGCCGAGTCCCTGCGCGACGAGCGGGCGTTGCAGCTCGCCGCCGCCAGCGACCGCGTCGAAGCCCTCGCCGGCCAGGAGACTCACCTGGCGTCGGAGAGCCGCCAGCTGGCGGCCCTGGCCCGTCGCGCCGAGCGCGCCGCCGCCGCGGCCCGCGCCCGCGCTGAGGAGGCAGCTGCCGCCCAGCCGGCCACCCCCGTCGACTCGTCCCCGCCGACCGCCGGCGGTGGCGGCTGGGTGTGGCCCGCCCGCGGGCCGGTGACCAGCGGCTACGGGTACCGGTGGGGCCGCATGCACGAGGGCATCGACATCGGCGCCCCGACAGGCACACCCATCTACGCGGCCAAGGCCGGTACGGTCAGCTACGCCGGCACCATGGGCGGCTACGGCAACATCGTGCTGATCGACCATGGCGGTGGGATCGTCACCGCCTACGCGCACCAGAGTCAGATCCTCGTCGGCGTCGGTACCCGGGTGTCCGCCGGCCAGCAGATCGGCAAGGTCGGGTCCACCGGCCAGTCCACCGGACCGCACCTGCACTTCGAGGTACGCGTCGGCGGCAGCCCCCGCGACCCGATGGGCTACCTCGGCTAGACGGGGCGCTCACCCCGGGCGGGCAAGGCGGCGCGCGTCCACCTGAACTCCCTCGGAGCTGGTTGGAAAAGGGGTGCCTCACGAGGTGGTTGAAATTTGGCGCCTCGGACCAGCCGGTTGAAATTTCGGGCCTGAGCGGCCCCAAATTTCAACCACCTCGGGGAATCCGAGGGGTTGGTGGGGTCAGCGGCCGAGGGCGTCGGCGGCGTCGGCGCCCAGGATCAGCACCACCGGCGGACCGCTGCCGACCTGTCGCAGCTCGGCCTGGCCGGGGGCCTGGTTGGCGACCAGCTCCGCCTCCTCCTGGTGCCCCTCGGTGTACTCGATGACCGTGCGCTCGACGGGGTCGTGGTTGCCGATGCGGGTGACCTGGAAGCCACGCTCGGTCAGGACGTCGGCGGCGGCCTGCGCCATGCCGGGCACGCCGGCGCCGTTGAGCACCCGCACGCGCACGTCCTCCGGCGCCACGTCCCCGCTGCCGGCCAGGTCGAGCACCGACCCGTCGCGGAACGACCGGAAGATCGGCTCGGCCTCGGCCTCGTCCAGCGCCAGCACGGAAGCGCCGCCGACCCAGGCGGGATTGGCCGGCACGGCAAATGTGGGGAAGTCACCCTGGCCCATCGCGGCACCGGCTCGGCCGAGGGCGGCGAGGTCCATGACACCCAGGCCGCGGTTGGCGGTCAGTGCCTCACCGACGGCGTTGCCGGTCGGGAACAGCCGCAGCGGGTTGAGCACCGTGGACGGCTGCGCCGCCTGACGGGCGAGCGCCTTCATGAACCGCTGCTGGCGCTCGATGCGGCCGAGGTCGTCGTCGATCTTGCGCACCCGCACGAAACCGAGCGCGTCCCGGCCGTTGAGGCGCTGGCAGCCCTTGGGCAGGTCGATGTGGGCGTCGTCGTCCTGGATCGGCTCTTTCAGGCACATCCGGACCCCGCCGACGGCCTGCACGATGTCGTGGAAGCCCAGGAAGTCGACCTCGAGGTACTGACTGATCGGGATGCCGGAAGCACGGCTGACCGTCTCCACCAGGCAGGAGGCGCCACCGATGCCGTGCGCCCCGTTGATGCGGCCGCTGCTGCCGTCGCAGCGCTCGACGTACAGGTCTCTGGGGAACGACAGCATCGCCCCCCGCGACCCCTGGATGGACAGCAGCAGGATGGTGTCGGTGCGGTTGCCGTCGAAGTTGCCGGTGCCCAGCGCGCGGCGCTGGCGCCTGGTCATCCCCTCGCGGTCGTCGGAACCGACGATGAGGATGTTGCGGCGGCCGCCGTCGACCGACTGCAACCCGTCCACGTCGATCCGGTCGATCTTGCTGCTCGCCGACAGCGCTGCCGCCACACCGGTGGCGACGAAGGCCAGCAGGCCGATCAGCAGGACGAGCAGCACGATCCGCAGCGCCCGGCGAGGCCGGCGCACCCGCCGGCGCCGGCCCTTCTCCGCGGGGGCGAACCCCGCGTCGTCGCGGTCCGGCGGGCCGTGGTCGAGGTAGGCGTCGGCGCGGGAACGCGGCCGCGGTCGTGGGTTGAGCACCGCCCCGCGGGGCGAGTGCCCGCCGCCTCGCACCGCCGGCCCGAAGCCGTCGTCGTCGGTCACGTCACCTCAACCTTCCTCGCCAAACAGACGCACCTGACCCTCCACGGTGCCACACGCGACCGGTCGCTGACGTGTACCAACGCCGCAGGATCCTCAATTGCCGGGGTTGGCGCGCCGAGGTAGAGGGAAGCATCCGAGCTGGACGGGACCGTGGACGAGGAGGTCTGTGGTGGGACACATCTCCAAGCAGCACGTGCGCGTGTTCGCGTTCTTCTCCTTGGCCCTGTTCATGACCGGTTACGCCTACGCGCTGAACCTGCTGGGCAAGCCCATGGGCGCGGTGATGGTCACCGCCGTCGCGTTCGCGCTCACCGGGGGGCTCTTCCGCGAGGCGCTGCGCCGCACGTAGTCGACCGACACCCTCCGAGGCGCACGCCCGGGCCGCTCAGGCCTGGCCCCATCCGCCGCCGCCTGGGGTCTCGATCCGCACCCGCTCGCCGGCCGACAGCTGCCACGTCCCTTTCGCGGACAGCTCGGTCTCGGTCCCGTCAGCGGCGACCCGGATATTGCGGCCGGGCTGAGCGTCCTCACCACCGTGCAGGCCCCGGGGCGCGGTCGCGCGGCGCTCGGTCTGCAAGGTGACGGTGGCCGGGGCCAATGCCTCGATCTCACGGACCACCCCGTCGCCGCCGCCGTGGCGCCCCGCCCCGCCCGAACCACGCCGGAGCTCGGCCCGCCACACGCGCAGCGGGTACGCCAGCTCCATCGCCTCGGCCGGCGTGTTGCGGGTGTTCGTCATGCCGGTGTGCACGCCCGAAATGCCGTCGCGGAAGGGCGTGGCACCTTCCCCGCCGGCGATCGTCTCGTAGTAGCTGAACGGCGCCCCGCCGGCGCCGCTGTGGCCGATGAGCAGGTTGTTCATCGTGCCCTGGCTGGCGGCGGGCACCCGGTCGGGCAGGGCCTGCGCGAACGCGCCGAGCAGCACGTCGACGATCCGCTGGCTGGTCTCGACGTTGCCGGCGGCCACCGGCGCCGGCGGCTGCGCATGGACCAGCGTCCCCGCCGGCGCGCGCACCGAGCACGCCCAGTAGGCGCCGGCGTTGGGCGGCGCCGCCGGGTCGGTCAGCATCCGGAACACGAACCACGTGCTGGACGTGGTCACGGCGAGCACCGCGTTGACGTTCAGCGGCACCTGCGGGTCGGTGCCGGCGAAGTCCACCGCCACCTCGTCGCCGTCGATCGCCACCTCGCAGCGGATCGTCGCCGGGTGGTCGAGCTCGAGGTGGTCGGCGAACGTCCACCGACCGTCAGGCATGCCCGCCACGGCCGCCCGCACGCGCCGGTCGGAGTAGTCGCACACCTCGGCCATCGCCCGGTGCAGACGCTGGGGCCGCTCGCAGCAGCGAGGTCCCGCAAGCGCGCGGCGCCCACATGGTTCGCGGCGAGCTGCGCGCGCAGGTCACCGCGACGCTCCTGCGGGGTTCGCGAGTTGGCGGCGACGATCTCGAGCACGTCGGTGCGCAGCCCCTGGGCGTCACCGACCAGCGTCGGCGGGATCCGCAGCCCCTCGGCGGCGATGTCGGTGGCCGAGGCCGGCATCGAGCCAGGCGCCGCCCCGCCGACGTCGGCGTGGTGGGCGCGGTTGGCGACGTAGCCCAGCAGCCGGCCGGCGTCGTCGCCGACGGCGGTGACCAGGGTGAGGTCGGGCAGGTGGGTGCCGCCCGCGTACGGGTCGTTGAGCAGGACCTGCATGCCGGGATCCAGCGCGCCGCCGAACGCCTCGACGGCCGCGGCGACGCTGGCGGGCATCGACCCCAGGTGCACCGGGATGTGCTCGGCCTGCGCGACCATCGCGCCTGCCGGGTCGAACACGGCCGCCGAGCAGTCCACCCGCTCCTTGATGTTGGGCGAGTACGCCGAGCGCTGCAGCGCCACCCCCATCTGCTCGGCGATGGCGGCCAGCGCGTGGCGGGCGACCTCCAGCTCCACCGGCGTCACCAGCGCACCACCAGCGCCCCGCGGTCGTCGACGACCGCCCGATCGCCGGCCAGCAGCAAGGTGGTGCTGTCGGGCTGGGTGATCAGCGCCGGCCCCTCGATGGTGGCGCCGACGTCCAGGCCGGGCCGGGCGAGCAGCGGCACCCGACCGCGCCGCCCGTCGAGCAGGACCTCGACCTCGCGCGGGCCGGCGGCCCGACCGAGGTCCCACGCCGGCGGGGGAGCGGGCAGGACCGGTGTCGCCCGCGCCGCCGCGCGGAGCGTGACCACCTCGACCGTCTCGCCGGGCAGGTCGTAGCCGTAGGTCCTGCGGTGCGCCGCGTCGAATGCGCCGGCCAGGTCCCCGTCATCGGGGCGGGCGATGCGCAGCTCGTGGGACTGGCCGCGATACCGGCAGTCGGCCCACTGCGTCACCTGGCCCCCGGCGATCCTCGCCGTCGCGGCACGCGACAGCTCCGCCCAGTCGTCCTCGAGCCCGGGGGCCTCGTCGTCGCGCTCCCAGGCGGCCATCACCGTCCTGGAGGTCTCATGAGTGGGCGGCGCCAGCAGCAGCCCCAGCGCGCTGAGCACTCCCGGCGCCGGGGGGATGATGGCGGCCGCGCAGCCCAGCTCGCGGCCGAGCGCCGAGGCGTGCAGGGGGCCGGCGCCCCCGTACGCGACCAGCGCCAGCTCCGCGGGGTCGACGCCCTGCTCGGTGCTGACGCGCTGCAGCGCCCGCAGCATCGCTGCCCGCACGACCGTCACGACCCCCTCGGCTGCCTCGTCCGCAGACCCAAACCCCGGAAGCGTGCCGAGCGCGCGGCGGGCCGCGTCAGCGTCCAGGCGCAGGCCGCTGTTGCCCAGTGGCTGGGCGTCGAGCAGGTGGCCGGCGACGGCATGGGCGTCGCTGACCGTCGGGTCGGTGCCGCCCCGGCCGTAGCAGGCGGGGCCCGGGTCGGCGCCGGCTGACCGCGGACCGACCCGCAACGCCCCGCCCGGGTCGATCCAGGCGATCGAGCCGCCACCGGCCCCGACGGTGTGCACCGCCACCGAGGGTGTGCCGAACGGCAGACCGCCGATGGTGCCGTGGGTGGCGACATCGGGACGCCCATCGCGGATCAGGCACACGTCGGTCGACGTGCCGCCCATGTCGAACGCGAGCGCGTGGTCGAAGCCGGCGTCTGCGGCCACCGCGGCGGCCGCGATGACACCGGCGGCGGGTCCTGACAGCAAGGTGTGCACCGGCTGCGCGGCGGCGGTGGCGAGGTCGGTGATGCCGCCCCCCGAGGTCATCACCGACACGTCGACGTCGGCGAGGCGGTCGTCGAGCGTGCGCAAATACCGGCGCATGACCGGCGCGACCGCGGCGTCCAGGGCGCACGTCGAAGCACGCTCGTACTCGCGGAACTCCGGCAGCAGGTCGCTGGACCGGGTCACCGGCACCCCCAGGGCCGCGACCAGCGCCTGGCACAGGCGTCGTTCGTGCTCGTCGTTGGCGTAGCTGAACAGCAGCGACACCGCGATGGACTCCGGTGCCAGCGCGGCAGTGGCCTCGACGACTCGCTGCATCTCGGCATCGGTGAGGGGCACGATCACCGTCCCGTCGGCCGCGATGCGCTCGTCGACGGTGATGACACGCTCGGAGGGGATGACGGGGGGCGGCTTCGTGACCGTCAGGTCGTACAGCGAGGGGCGGTTCTGCCGGCCGATCTCGAGCACGTCGCGAAAGCCTCGTGTGGTGACCAGCACGGCGTTGGCGACGCGACGTTCCAGCACGGCGTTGGTCGCGGTAGTGGTCCCGTGCGCGACCGCTGCGAGGCGCTCGGCGCCGGCGACCCGCAGGCCGTCGGTCAATCCCACGCACTGATCCTCGGCGGTCGTGGGGACCTTCACGGCGACGGGGTGGCCGTCGCCGTCGATGAGCACCACGTCGGTGAAGGTGCCGCCGACGTCGACGCCGGCGACCGCCGGTGAAGGTGCCTGGCCGTTGCCCATGGGGGCCGCGAGTCTAGGTTCGTTTCTCGCCGAGGGCAGGCGGGGTACGGTGGCGGCGACGCCTGCAAGGACGACGCCGTGCCCTTCGATGTGAGTTGGAGCGCCGCCGCGCTCATCGTGGGTTTTCCCCTCGGATTACTGCTGCTGGTCCTCTTCCTGGGTCGGGTCGAGGACTGGATGCTGATGCCCGACGAGCGGGCGGCGGCCGTCAGCCAGCTGCTCGAGCAGGTCGACGAGGCCGACGAGCTGGAAAAGGCCGTCGCGCTGATGATGGCCGAGGTGGCCGACAAGCCCGGCACCCGGCGGCCGGACCCCGCGTTGCGGCAACGGGCGCTGCGCTTGGCGCGGCGCCGGCGCGCCTGAGCCGTAGAATTCTGGGCAAGCCCGTCTCCCCCCGGCCCGGAGTCCGTCGTGTTCGTGCTTGCTGAGCTGCGCTGGCCCATCCTGGAGCGCATCCCGCTGTTCGGGGATTTCGCCGTGTCCCCCCACGGGATCATGATCGCGGTCGGCTTCCTGGCCGGTGCGCAGGTGATGCTCAAGCGTGCCGAGAAGCGCGGGATCGCCCGCCGGCCGGTGGGCAACATCGAGGCCCACATCCAGACGATCCTGACCTGGGCGGCGATCGGCGCGATCGTCGGCTCGCGGTTCTTCTACATCGTCACCCGCCCCGAGCTGTTCCCGAACCCCCTCGAGTGGTTCATGGTCTGGCAGGGCGGCCTGAGCCTGCTGGGCGGCATCGCCGGGGCGATCATCTTCGCCATCCCGCACATCGTCCGGCACCGGCTGTCGGTGCCGCTGCTGATGGACTCGGCCGCGCCCGGCTTGGCCCTGGGCATCTTCGTGGGGCGCACCGGCGACCTGATCATCGGTGAGCACCTGGGCGACGAGACCAACTTCATCCTCGGCTGGCGGTGCACCGGCGCCTTCCGTGACCCCAACGCGCCGTACCCCTTCCCCGGCGTGAGCCCCGAGACGTACCAGGGGTGTTTCGACGCCGCCTTGCACCAGACCGCCCTGTACGACTTCCTGGCCGGCGGGATCATCTTCGCGATCCTGCTGGTCCTCGAGCGTCGCCGGCGGTTCGACGGCTTCTTCATCATGTCCTTCGCGGTGCTGTACGGGGCGGGGCGGTTCATCACCGACTTCGCGCGTGCCGGTGACATCGACCTGGTCGGCCCGCTGACCGGCAGCCAGCTGACCGGTCTGGGAGCCATCGTGACGGTGCTGGTGTGGTTCTTGGTCCGGCGCCCCGACCGGCGCGAGCCCTACGCGTGGGATCCGCCGCACTTCCCCAACGCCCCGACGGCGCAGTCCGACGACGAACCGGAGGAACCTGCCGAACCGGCCGAGTCTGAGCCGGCCGGCGGGGGGTATCCTTCGGGCGATGGATGACGCGGACGGCCACCGGTACTTCGAGGGGCTGGCCGTAGCGCACGTGCTCGGCGGGTTGGACGACTCAGAGGGACAGGTCTTCCGGTCGCACCTGCTGGAGTGCCGCTCGTGCCGCGCGCGCGTCGGCGAGCTGCGCGCCATCGCCCACGACCTCGCCGACGTCGAGCGTGACGAGCGCCGCGTCAGGGCCGCCCAGGCCATCGACACGAAGAAGCGCGAGGACAACGAGGACGGCGAGGAGACGCCCGAGCAGGAGCCGTCGTCTCGCGCGTCGCGCATCGCGGTCATCGTCGGGCTGGTGCTGATCATCGGCCTGTCGCTGTGGAACTTCACGTTGCGGGGGGCGCTGACCGTCCAGGAGAACGCCAACCGCCTGCTGGTCCAAGCCGGGACGATCCTGCAGACCGGTGAGGAGTGGGACCTGGTTCGCGAGTCGGCCGGCATCGACGGCTCCGTGGTGGCCAAGGACGACCAGTTCGTCATCGCCGTCGACGGGCTGACCGCCGGACAGATGTACGGGTTGTACGTCCAGGACGCGGCCGGGGTCGTCGCGGCCCGCTACGAGGTCCCCGTCGAAGAGGGTGGCCGGCTGTACCGGCTGCTCAAGCTCCCTGCCGATGCGGGGCGCATCACGCTGACGGACCCCGCGGACATGGAGGGGTCGGTCGGCATGCCGGGCGAGAACCCCGACGGCGACCGCGTGTTCGAGGCCCGACGCCCGTAGTGGCGCTTGGCGGGTGTTCCTGCCAGCGGCTATCCTCGCGCTTCGGCATATCGCCGGTTGACGGGCTCGTAGCTCAGTGGGAGAGCGCTCGCCTCACACGCGAGAGGTCAGTGGTTCAAAACCACTCGGGCCCACTTCCTTACTTTGCGGCCGCGTCCGCGGCGCGCCGGCGAAGGTCGGCGACCCCCTCGGCGAACGACGGGTACTTCCACAGCGCACTGCCGGAGATGAACACGTCCGCCCCGGCGCGCGCCGCCCCGCCGATGGTGTCCGGCCCGATGCCGCCGTCGACCTCGAGCTCGATGTCAAAGCGTGAGGCGTCGATCATCTGACGGATCTCGGCGATCTTGGGCTCCATCGTGGCGAGGTAGGGCTGCCCCCCAAAGCCTGGATTGACCGTCATCACCAGCACCATGTCGACCATGTCGAGCAGGTGGGCGACCGCGCTGGCCGGCGTGCCGGGGTTCAGCGCGACGCCCGACCGCGCACCGAGCTCGCGGATGCGCGCGCAGGTGCGGTGCGCGTGGGTCAGTGTCTCGATGTGCACGATCACCAGGTCGCAACCGACCTCGACGTAGCGGGGGAGCAGGTCGTCGGGCCGCTGCACCATGAGGTGTGCTTCGAAGCCGATGTCGCACGCCTTGCGGCAAGCCGCGATGACGTCCGGTCCAAAGGTGAGGTTCGGCACGAAGTGCCCGTCCATGACGTCCCACTGAATCCGGTCAGCGCCGGCGTCTTCCAGGGCCTTGCAGTCCTCACCCAGACGGGTGAAGTCGGCGGGCAGCACGGAGGGGACGATCTTTGGTGCAGTCATAGGCCGCACCGTAGCAATCACTCGGTGACAAGCCGATCGTCCGTGACGCGTTCGGCCACGTAGCGCCCGTCGGGCTCGAAGCGGAAGTGGCGGAAGTCCTTGCGGTGCTCCAGATGCAGATCGGCCGGGCCGCCACGGTTCTTCTCGATCGAGAACACCACGTAGTCACGTGCCGCCTCGGCGACTCGACCGTCGTACGCCAGGTGCGCCTTGGACACCGCATCCATCTTGTCGTTGAGCATGACGACGACGTCGCTTTCGTAGCCCAATGCGCCGGCGCCACGGAGATGGCGCAACCGAATGCGGCCCTGCTGGTGGAGGGTGATGTCGGCGGCGACGACGGCGAGCACCGCCGCGTCGTGCGTCAATGCCATCTCCTTCAGGCCTTCGGTGGCCGCCGTGATCCGGTCCCCCTCGCTGACGAAGTCGTGGCCGGGACGGATCTTCTGCAGGTAGTCCACGACCACCGCCGTGTTGCCCTCACCCAGGGACAGCACCATGGCTTCGATGTCATCGAGGGTCGTGCGAGATGCGCTGGCGCGAACGAGGCGCAAACGCGAGGCGTAGCCGGCTAGGCGCTCCTGCGCCGCGGAGATGACCTCCGGGTCCCCAACGACGTCACGCAGGTTGTGGTGGCCATTGGCCGCCGCGAGGACGGCACGGTGGAGTCGGTCGGACGGAATGGCGGCACCCGGACGTTCGGGCAGCGAACCAATCTCAAGGAGCAGCAACCGGGCGAGGAGATCGGACTCGTCGTGCTCGTAGCACACGTACACGACAGTGGCGCCGTGCTGCGCCATGCTGCGCGCCCACTGCAGCGCCGCGATCGTCTTGCCGACGGCCGGTGCTCCACCGAGCAGGGTCAGGTCATGTGCCCTGAGCCCCCCGTTGAGCACGCTGTCAAGCGGCTCGAAGCCGGTGGGGAACGGCATGAGCGGCCGCACCCGCCGTCCCCCCGTCCCGTCATGCAGCTTCTGCAGCATGTCCGCGACGGTCACTGTGGTCTGTGTCGACATGGTTCGTGCCCCCCTGGGCCCGCTGGTCAGCCGTTGATGGTGCCGGTCAGGAACCGAGCCATCCGCAGTCCGGCTGGGCCCAGGATGACGATGAACAGTGTTGGGAGGATGCACAGCACCAGCGGGAAGACCACCTTCACGGGGATCTTCATGGCGTGCTCCTCGGCACGCTGACGGCGCTTGACCCGCAGTTCCGCCGCCTGGACCCGGAGCACGTCGGCGATCGGCATGCCATAGCCCTCGGCTTGCTGGAGTGCCAGCACGAAGCGACGCAACTCCGGAACGTTCGTGCGGTCGCTGAGGTGGCGCAGCGCCTGGTTCCTGGTGGCTCCGACCTGCATCTCCTGGAGGGTTCGCACGAGCTCGTCGGCCAGTGGCCCCCGGCCCGTCCGTCCCGCCCGAGCCATCGCTGCTTCGAACCCGAGGCCGGCCTCCACGCAGATCAGCAGCTGATCCAGCGTGTCGGGCAGCTTCAGCTGCATGTCGAACTGGCGGCGCTTACCGCGAAGGCTCAGCAGGATGTCGGGAAGGAAGTAGCCGCCGACGATGAAGACCACGGCGAAGAAGATCGATGAACGGCCCGGCTGCGACATGACGCGGGCGATGCCGACGAGCAGACCCAGCGCGGCGAGCATCAGCTTTGCAGCGATCACGCGCTCCAGCGGCCAGGCTGACGGTCGCCCTGCCCACACGATGCGCTGCTCGAGGCTGCGGACGACTCCCGCCGGCGTGAGCCGGTGGGCCAGTCGCCAAAAGCCTTCGGCCAGGGGGCGCAGTGAGCGCTCGGTGGCCGAACGGCTCAGCACGAGCTCGCGAAGGTCGCCGCTGGTCGTCAGCCCCTGAGCCAGGTTCCGTCGGGCCGAGTGGTCGGCGGAACGCGCACTGGACACCGACCACCACAGCAGTGGTATCGATGCCGCGACTGCGGCACACGCGAGGAGAACGGGCAGTGGCATCGCGCGCTCCTAGAAGACCAGGCGGACAAGCCGCCGAACCCAGATCGTGCCGACCGTCATCAAGATCCCGGAGGTGATCACCATCGCCCAGCCGACCGGGTGGCGGAACAGCTCCTGGAGGTAGCCGGGCTGCAACACGCTGATCGCCGCCGCCATGAAGAACGGCAGTCCCAGCAGGATGACCGCGGACAGCCGGCCCTCCGCGCTCAGGGCCTTGACCTGGCGGCGGATCTGATCGCGCTCGCGGATCGTTCCTGCAACGGCGTCGAGCACCTCCGCGAGGTCACCGCCCACTTCGCGGTGGATCTCCATTGCCTGCACGACCCACGTGAAGTCCTCCGTGCCGAGACGGTCCGCCATGGCTTGCAGCGAGTCACTGAAGTCACGACCCAGCCGGGTCTCGACGACCAACCTGCGGAACTCCTCGCCCGTCGGCTCGTCAGCCTCCCTGGAGACTGCATCGACCGCTTGCATCAAGCCGTAACCCGCGCGAAGGCTGCCCGCCAGCAGCTGCAGCGTGTCGCCGAGCTGCTCACTGAACGCCGCTCGGCGCCGGGCGATCCTGATGTTGATGTAGGTGCGGACGGCAAAACCCGCCCCCACCGCAGCGATCAGTGCAACCCAGGGTCCCGCGAACAACAGCAGGGTCGCGAAGGTCAAGATCATCGCGCATCCGGAGAGCACCACGTACTCGGCCGGGCGCAGGTTCACGCCTGCCTGCTCGAGCCGGTTGTTCAGTGAGCGTGTCTTGCCCCGCCGTTCCAGCAGCTGGTCGGCCGAGCGGACGAGATACGCCGTCACGGTGGCGATCGTGGGCATCTTCTCGCCGGCGGTGGCCGCCGGACGATCCTCGACCAGCGCTCGCCGGCGCCGACGAGGTGCCAGCACGGTGAGCAACAGAACTGCCAGCCCCGCGAACACCACTGCGGCGCCGACGGCCGGAACCCATGGTTCGGCGATCCATCCCAGTCGCAGGACCTCTCCCGGCCGGACCGAGGGTGGTGCTGGCTTGGCCGGGGGTGGCGGCGGAAACTGCACCAGCTTCGTCGCTTCGGCGCGCACACCCTCGGAGTCGATGGCGGTCAGCAGCTCCGTGGGGCCATATGCCTCGGAGCGGAAGCGCAGCACGTACCGGTTGACCAGCTCGGCGGCAACACTGTCGTACAAGGCTGCGAGCTGCGCTGGGTCCGTGGTACGGACCACGGTGCCGTTGCCTGCCTTGGCCAGGGCGACCAGCGCGTCGCTGTCGCTCTCCGGACTCTTCAGCTCCACGACATGAGTCGACGCCCGGCTTGCCCCGACGCTGGCCGCTGCCTCGTTGAGCGTGGCGCGGCTGACGGTGTCACCGCCGTCGGACAAGAGCACCAGGGCGCGGCGCAGCGAGCGTCCCTTCGGGAACTGCCGCCCAGCTGTGAGGACTGCGTCGTACAGCGCTGTTTCGCCGCGAGCTTCCAGCGACTGCACTGCACTGGCCGCTCGAGCATGGTCCGTGGTGAACCCGGCCTCGACCGACGGGGTGGTCCCGAAGCCCACGACGGAGATCCGCACGCCGGCCGGCATCTGGTCGATGAAGTCCGCCGCAGCCGACTTCGCTGCCTCCATCGGTGCGCCCGACATCGAACCCGACGTGTCGACGAGCAGCAGGACCGCCAGGTTGTCCGACGGCAGTGCCGCGACGCGTGCGGCGACTGCTCGACCGTTCTCGCTGATCGTGAATGACTCCGGAC
>DATLGM010000202.1:0-2834 GCA_035540515.1 Egibacteraceae bacterium
GGACAGGGTCGACCCCGATCAGGTACAGCGCCTTGATCTCGCCCGCAACTGCAGCCTCGAGCATCCCGCGGCTGTCCAGCCCGGGTGCGTCAGGCAGCCGTTTCCAGGCCTGGGCGACCGGGCCAGCGTCGTCCAGCCGCCGGCCACCCGGCAGCAAGCCAGGCACCAGGCCGGCGTCGATTGCGCCGCGGGCGTTGGTGTGCCGGGGCACCCACGCGAAGTGGGCGCCCCGCGCCGTCGCCAGCGCGGCGGCTGCCGGCAGCGCGCCCGGGGACTGCGCGAGCCGCTCGCCGGCCAGCACCACGGCGGCGTCACCGGCAGCGGCGAGGGCGTCGCCGACCGCGGTCACGTCCTCGTGGTCGCTGGTGCCGTCGCGCAGAGCGGCCAGCGCCGCGGCCTCGCCGCCGGGGGCGGTGCGGATCCATCGCCACGCCAGCGTCTCCAGGCTGCCCATGTGCGGCCCGACCACGACGATCCGCTGACTCGCTCGCCGCCACGCCTTGCGCAGCCGCAGGTACAGGATCGGGACCTCTTCTTCGGGGTCCAGGCCGGCGACGATCACCACGGGCGCGGCTTCGACGTCGTCGTACGTGGGCCCCATGGTCCCCCCGAGTGCCGAGAACACGCCGATCTCGTCGTCGGTGCGGGGCCGCATGCGGAAGTCGACGTTGTCGGTGCCGACGACGTCGCGAGCGAACCGGGAGAGTGCGTAGTGGTCTTCATCGGTCAGGCGGCCGCCCGTGATGACGCCGACGGCCGATGGGCCGCCCGCCTCGATCGCGGTGTTGAGCCGGTGCGCAGCCTGGCGCAGCGCGACCAGCCACGAGGCCGGCTCCTTGCTCCCCAGCTCGTTGCGGGCCACCGGCTCACGCAGCCGGTCCGCGTGTGCGACCAGGTCGTAGCCGTACCGGCCCCGGTCGCACGTCCACATCTCGTTGACGGCCATGTTCTCCCGGGCGAGCTGGCGCTGGATCTCTCCGCGGCGGACGTCGGCCCGCAGGTTGCACCCGGCCGAGCAGTGATTGCAGACCGTCGGGTGGCTGGTGAGGTCGAACGGGCGGGACTTGAACCGGTACGTCGACGACGTCAGCGCCCCCACCGGGCAGATCTGGACGACGTTGCCGGAGAAGTAGCTCTCGTAGGGCTCGTCTTCGTAGATCGCCACCTGCTCCAGCGCCCCGCGTTCGAACAGCTCGATGAACGGGTCCCCTGAGATCTCCGAGGAAAAGCGGGTGCAGCGGGCGCACAGCACGCAGCGCTCGCGGTCCAGTGCCACCAACGCCGAGATCGGGATCGGCTTCTGGTAGCGGCGCTTGTCGTCGATGAAGCGGCTGCTCCCCGGACCGTGCGCCAGCGCTTGGTCCTGCAGTGGGCACTCACCGCCCTTGTCGCACTGTGGGCAGTCCAGCGGGTGGTTGACCAGCAGCAGCTCGAGGTTGCCCTCCTGTGCCTGGCGCGCGACCTCGGACGTGACGTGCGTGTTCACGACCATGCCGTCGGTGCAGGTGGTGGTGCACGACGCGAAGGGCTTGCGCTGACCCTCGACCTCCACCAGGCACTGCCGGCAGGCGCCCACCGGGTCGAGCAGCGGGTGGTCGCAGAAGCGCGGGATCGTGATGCCCAGCTGCTCGGCGGCACGGATGACCAGGGTGCCCTTTGGCACCTGCAGCTCCCGCCCGTCGATCGTGACGGTCACCATGTTCGTCGCCTCAGGCATACCCGACTCCTGCAACGCTGGGCGGACGGTGGCGCCCGGAGTTGTCGGTGACCACGCCGGCGTGCGGCTCGATGCCCTCCGGCTGGCGTCCGTGGTTGATCAGGTGCAGGTACTCGTCGCGGAAGTACTGCAGGCTGGACTTGATCGGGCTCGTGGCGCCGTCGCCCAGGGCGCAGAACGACCGCCCGAAGATGCTGTCACAGACTTCGTCCAGGACGACCAGATCCTCCTCGCGACCGTTGCCGTCGACGATGCGCTGCAGCACCTGCCCCAACCAGAAGGTCCCCTCCCGGCACGGGGTGCACTTGCCGCAGGACTCGTGCTCGTAGAAGCGGGTCCAGTTCAAGACCGCCTCGACGACGCTGGTGCGGTCCGAGAACATCATCATCGCGGCCGTTCCCAGCAGCGAGCCCGCGGCAGCGACGCCTTCGAAGTCCATGGGCACGTCGTAGTGCTCGTCGGTCAGCAGCGGCGTCGACGAGCCCCCCGGCGTCCAGAACTTCAGCGTTCGGCCGGGCAGCATGCCGCCACAGGACTCCTCGATGATCTGGCGCGCCGGTGTCCCCATCGGCCACTCGTAGTTGCCGGGGCGCACGACTTCACCGGAGACGCAGAACAATTTCGGGCCCGGTGACTTCTCGGTGCCCATCGACCGGAACCAGTCGACGCCGTTCTCCAGGATGCAGGGCACGGTCGCGATGGTCTCGACGTTGTTGATCACCGTCGGGCACGCGTAGAGGCCGGCCACCGCCGGGAACGGCGGCCGCAGGCGCGGCTGGCCACGACGGCCCTCCAGTGCGTCGAGCAGCGCCGTCTCCTCGCCGCAGATGTACGCGCCCGCGCCGTAGTGCAGCGTCACGTCGAAGTCGAAGCCCGACCCCTGGATGTCCTTGCCGAGCCAGCCGTGCGAGTACGCCTCGGCGATCGCCTGCTCCAGACGGATGCCGGGCCACAGGTACTCGCCGCGCAGGAAGATGAACGCCCGGTGCGAGTTCAGCGCCCGGCCGGCGATCATCATCCCTTCCAGCAGCAGGAAGGGATCGCGCTCCATCAGCTCGCGGTCCTTGAAGGTGCCGGGCTCGCCCTCGTCGGCGTTGACCACGAGGTACACCGGCTT
>DATLGM010000203.1:0-10728 GCA_035540515.1 Egibacteraceae bacterium
ATCATCCGCGTCGGCGAGCAGATCGGCGCCCCGTGGACCATCGCCGCGCTGCTGACCATCTCAGTCGCCGGCGCCTGGCTGGTGAAGCGGGAGGGGCGCACGGCGTGGCGCCGGTTTCGTGACGCGCTGGGGACGCGCATCCCGGCGGTCGAGGTCGTCGACGGCGCCTTGGTCCTCATCGGGGGCACGCTGCTGCTCACCCCCGGGTTCCTGACCGATGCGGTCGGGCTGCTGCTCGTGGTCCCACCCACGAGAGCCGTGGTGAATCGTGCGGTGCGGTCGCGCGTCCGTCACCAGTTCGGTCTGGGGCCTGCGGGACGCGGTCCGTCCTCAGGGCGCGGGGCAGGAGCGCCCGGGAACACCCCGGCAGATCCCGTCGACGTCGAGGTCGTCGAGGTGCGTCGCAACGCCGATCCCGGCGCACCGCAGTCCGGCTGATTGCGGAGGCGGCCGGGGCGTCTTCATACTCGACCCATGACCAACTCTGCCGCGTTTTTCGACCTTGACCGCACGCTCATGTCGGGCAGCAGCGCCTTCTACTTCGGCAGGGCCGCCTATCGCGAGGGGTTGCTCCCGCTGCCTCGGCTGATCGCTGACGGTTTCTCCGGGCTGATGTTCAAGCTGTTCGGGGCGTCGGACGAGAAGTCCGAGCAGCTGCGTGACCGCATCCTGGAAAGCGTCGCCGGCACAGAGGTGACGACGCTGACGCGCCTGGCCCCGTCGGTCGTGGAGGAGCTGCTGGGCAAGATCCGGCCGGAAGCCCAGGCGCTGCTGGACATGCACGAGGAGGCCGGCCGCGACGTCTACATCATCTCCGCGAGCCCTGTCGAGATCGTCGGGGAGCTGGCCCGAGCCCTGGAGATCGCCGGCGGACTGGGCACAGAGAGCGAGATCGTTGACGGCTGCTACACCGGCAAGCTGGCCGCCCCGTTCTGCTACGGCGAGGGCAAGGCCGAGCGCATTCGCAAGCTCGCCGCCGAGAAGGGCTACGACCTGGCCCACTGCTACGCCTACTCGGACTCGGCCAGTGACCTGCCGATGATGCAGATCGTCGGACACCCGGTGGCCGTCAACCCGGACCGCCCGATGGAGGCGGTGGCGCACCGGCGGGGCTGGCCCATCGTGGAGTTCAACCGGCAGGCGAAGCAGATCGCGAAGCTGTCCGCGGCGGCGTCGTTCACGGTGGGCGGTGCCGTCGGCGGCTGGTTCCTGGGGGCCCGCCACGAGCGCAAGACGCAGGAGCGCGTCGAGGCGGACCGCCGCCTGCGCCTGCGTCGCTGACGTGGACGTCAGGATTCCCTACGGCGCGTACCTCGCCTCGCTGATCGCCGAGGCGTCAACCGCCGCCGGCCGGCTGCTGGATCTGGATGAGGACACGCGCGCCCGTCTGGCCGCGTCGGCGGCGCGGTCGTCTGCACGGCTGTCGGCGCGGCTGGACGGCAGTCCCCTGGAGGACGCGACCGCCGACGCGGTCGACGCCGGCCGCTGGCAGCGGCCGGCGGAGGTGATGGCCGGCCAGCAGTCGCGCGGCTGGGCCGCCGCGCTGCGCATCGACGGAATGGCGACCCAGGACGTCGCCGCCGTCGAGTACGACAACCTCGTCCGGGCGCATGCGCGGGAGCACGAATGGGCGGACCGGCTGTTCGACGAGCCGCTGCAGGTACTGTCCGAGGTGCACGCCGCCGTCAGCGCCGGGCTGGTCGACCCTGATGTCGCCGGGCGCCCCCGGCGGACCGAGCAGGCGGTCCACGACGGCGCGCAGGGCCGGGTCATCTTCAACACGCCGGCGCCCGACGCCTTGCCGCGGCTGCTCGACGGCCTGCAGCGGTGGCTGCGGGGGACCGACAGCGAGGCCAGCACCGCCCACCCGGCGCCGGTCGTTGCCGCCGTCGTGCACGAGCACCTTCTGCAGTGGCAGCCCTACGAGTCGTCCAACGGCCGGGTGGCCCGGGCGGCCGCGCGGCTGGTCCTGCGCGCCAAGGGCATGGACCCCGCCGGCCTCGCCGTGCCCGAGCACCGCTGGGCGGCCGAACCCGGCGCGTACTACGGCGAGGTGGCGGCGACCCTGCGCCGCCGGGGCGACCTGGGACCGTGGACCGAGCGCCACACCGAGGCGCTCGTCGAGGCGCTGCACCGCGTCGCGACCGCGGCGGGCCTGACGCCGGCGGCCGACGAACCAGGCGATCGGGCACGTCGGGCCGTGGCGACCATGGCGTCCGGTGAGACGATCACGGTCGCCGACCACGCCGCACGCTGGGGCATCAGCCGCGAGGCCGCGTGGTCGGATCTGCGCAGCCTGGCGGTTTACGGGCACCTGGAACGGGAACCGAAGACACTCGGGCGCCGGTTCCGGCGCCCGTGACCCGACGGTCGCCGTGGTCCCGCGGCCGATGTGTGGCGATTCGCGCCTCGGGTATGCAAGGATTCACGGTCCTCCTACATGGGTAGGAGGAGGCCGGTCGCTCGATTCGGGCGGGCCGGAAGCCGAGATGTTTCGGAGGAATACCATGAAGAACAAGGTTCTCGCCATCCTCGCCGCTGCGCTGCTGACCCTGGGCGCTGCTGCCTGCAACGGTGGCGGCGACGCCGGCACCGGCGGCGACACGGGCACCACTGGCGAGGAGACCCCCGCCACCACCACGAGCTGACGAATCAGCGTCTGACGGGCCGCCCCGCTGGGGCGGCCCGTTTTGCTGTCCGCTGCTAGCTGCGCAGCCGCGCCATCGTCGCCGAGCGCAGCGACTCCAGCCGGCTGCTGCGCCGCACGGTCCACTCACCCGACAGCACCAGCGGCCGGACGGCGGCGGTCTCCTCCAGGCAGCGTGCACGAATCGCGCTGATGGGCTGGGGGTCGGCCACGCGCGTGCCGGCGCGCATGGCCTCGACCAGCAGCTCGCGGCCATCGCGCTGCTCGTCGGCAAGGCCGATCACGTCCCCCGTCGGTCCGCGCCACACCTGCTTGCGGCCCGGGCTGGTGGTCTTCGCGGCCGTCGAGGACAGCTTCATGACGGGGCTGCCGTGGATCTCTGCCAGCTTGTACACGCCCGACAGGGCGGGGTCTTGGCGGGCGGTCAGCAGCGACGTGCCGACGCCGTAGCCGTCGATCGGCACGTCGCGTTGTTCCAGGTCGGCGACCTTCGCCGCGTCCAGGTCGCCGGAGGCCAGGATCGTGACGTCGGCAAAGCCGGCGTCGTCGAGCATGCGCCGGGCCTCCACGGCGAGCGCCGCGAGGTCACCGGAGTCCAGCCGAATCCCTGCGAGCGCGCCGCCGTCGGCGGCCAGCTCCTGTGCGACCGTGATGGCGTTGGGCACACCCGACGCGATGGTGTCGTAGGTGTCGACCAGCAGCACGCAGTGCTCAGGGAACGTGCGGGCGTAGGACCGGAACGCCTCGAGCTCCGAGTCGAACGCCATGATCCACGCGTGCGCCTGGGTGCCGGACACCTCCACACCGAACAGCCGCCCCGCTTCGACGTTGGAGGTCGCCGAGCACCCGCCGATGATCGCACCCCGCGCGCCCGTCAGGGCCCCGTTGGGACCGTGGGCGCGGCGGGCGCCGAACTCCAGCACGGACTTGCCTCGGGCCGCCGCGGTCAGCTGCGACGCGTTCGACGCGACCAGGGAGCTGTAGCACAGCTGGTTCAGCAGCGCGGTCTCGACCAGCTGCGCCTGCGCCAGCGGTGCGGTGACCCGCAGCATCGGCTCGTCGCCGAAGACGGGAACCCCCTCGGGGATCGCCCAGACGTCGCCGGCGAACCGCAGCTGTGACAGGTACTCCAGGAAGTCGGCGGCGAACAGCTCGAGTGAGCGCAGGTAGGACAGGTCGTCGTCGGTGAAGTGAAGGTCCTGCAGGTAGTCCAGTGCAGGGTCCAGTCCGCAGGCCACGACCAGGTCGACGCCGGCCGGCGGCTGGCGGAAGTACAGGTCGAACGTGGCCTCGTCCTCGGCGCGCCCGGCGTCGAAGTACCCCGCCATCATCGTCAGCTCGTACAGGTCGGTGAACAGCGCCCGCATCGACAACCCTTTCGGTCACACCGGGATGACGTCGTCGAGGACGACCAGCTCGGTGTCCCGGAACCGGTACAGCTGCGCCGGCCGGTGAGGCCCACGGCGCTGTCCCGCCGCCTCCGTGACAACGCCCAGGGCAAGCACCTTCTTCCGGAAGTTGCGCTTGTCCAGGGGGTGGCCGAGGACCGCCTCGTAGACCGCCTGCAGCTCCGACAGCGTGAAGGTGTCTGGGAGCAGCCCGTACGCGACGTTGGAGTACGACAGCTTCCCACGCAGCCGGCGCAGTGCCGCGTCGACGATGGCGGCGTGGTCGAACGCCAGCGGCGGCGGTGCCTCGACCGGCCACCACCGTGCAGTGCGTCGCACCTCCGCAGGGCGCGGTGCCAGCGCGAGGTAGCTGACCGAGAACACGCGACCGCGAGGGTCGCGGCGAGGACCGCCGAATGTCGCCAGCTGCTCCAGGTGGCGGGGGCGGGGCAGACCCGGACCGTCGCCGAGGATGCGCAGGACCGCTGACTCGAGTGACTCATCGGGTCGCACCAGCGTGCCGGGCAGCGCCCAGTCGCCGGCGAAGGGGTCCCGCGGACGTCGCAGCGTCAGGAACACGGGACTCCCGGCACCGCTGCCCGTCTCGTCCAGCGCGATGGTCACCACGTCGACGGCGACGCGGTGCTCGGCGGCCGGCAGCGGGCTCACTGGGCGTCGAGCACCGCGAGCACGTCGTCGCCATAGCGGTCGACCTTGACTGGACCGAATCCGCTCACGCCCAGCAGCTCCCGGCGGTTGCGCGGCTGCACGCGGGCGAGCTCGGCAAGCGTGCGGTCGTTGAACACCACGAAGGCGGGGACCTCGTCCGCGGCGGCGCGCCGGCGACGCCAGTCCCGCAACCGCTCCGCTACCGGGCCTTCGACCACCGGCGTGGTCTTGCCGCTGCTCTTGCCCGTGGTCTTGCCCGCCGCCGATCCGGAACGCTCGCGGGCCGTCGTCGGCGCCCCGTCACCGAGGTTGTACAGCAGCCGCGACGGCCGCCGGTTGGTGATGCGGCCCGCATAGCCGGGGCGCTGCTGCGCCCAGGAGATGGTCAGGTGCCGGCGCGTCCGGGTGACGCCGACGTACAGCAACCGCCGCTCCTCTTCCACCTCCTCGTCGGTCTTTGCGTGGCTGATCGGCAGCAGGCCTTCCTCGACGGCGACGAGGAACACCGCGTCGAACTCGCGGCCCTTCGCGCGGTGCAGGGTCGACAAGGTCACGGCGCCGGCGTCACCGGCGGCGTCGGTGCCGGCGGCGGCCCGCGCCAGCAGCCGTTCGACGAATGCCGCGAACGTCAGGTCCGGGTCGTCGTGGCCCTCGCGCTCGGCCAGCTCCACCAGCACACCCAGGTTGCGCCATCGCTCACGTGCCGCGCGACCAGCGGGCTCGGTGCGCTCGTCGTACTTCATCTGCTGACGCAGTGTGCGGCGCACGACGTCGACGACTGCAGGCGTGGTGGCGGCCACAGTGGTCTCGAGGCCCAACGGCGGCGCGGGCTCCGGTTGCTCTGCGGCGGCGCGGAGCACGCGAAGCGCCTGGCGGATCTCGTCGCGATGGTAGAAGCCACCGGCGCCGACGACGACATAGGGGATCGCCGCTTGCGACAACGCGGCCTCGAACGGCTCGGACTGCGCGTTGACCCGGTACAGCACCGCGATCTCACCCAGGGAGACCCCATCGGTGATCAGCCGGCGGACGTCGCTGAGGACGGCCGCGACTTCGGCGTCGTGGTCGGCGTGCTCGATGAAGCGGGGCGGGGGGCCTCCGGCGTCTGCGGCAGTCAGCCGCTTGCGGGTCGCCTCCGGCTTGGTCCACAGCACGCGGTTGGCCAGCGTGAGCACCTGTGGGGTCGACCGGTAGTTGCGGGTCAGCGTCACCCGCTGCGCGTGGGGGAAGTGGCGGGAGAAACCGGTCAGGTAGTCCGAGGTGGCGCCGGTGAACGAGTAGATCGTCTGGTCGTCGTCGCCGACCACGCAGACGTCGTCGCGGTCGCCGAGCCAGGCCCGCAGCAGCGCGAACTGCGCCGGGTTGACGTCTTGGAACTCGTCGACGGTGAAGTGCCGGTAGCGGTCGCGGACTTCCGCGGCGATGTCCTCGTGGGACTCGATCATCGCCGTGGCTCGCAGCAGCATGTCGTCGTAGTCGATCAGCCCGTTGTCGGTCTTGCGCCGCTCGTAGTCGGCATAGACCGCAGCCATCTGCTCCGCCGGCAGCGGGGCGTCGCGATGCCCCGCGCGGGCGGCATAGTCGTCAGGCGACAGCCGCCGGGCCTTGGCCCACTCGATCTCGGCAGCCAGGTCGCGGGCCTCGGTGCCGGTGCGCCGGGCGACCGGGATCAGCGGGCCCACCTTGGAGGCGAGCACCTCGGGCAGCGGACCGGCGTCCAGCCGCGACCAGAACCAGCGCAGCTGCGCCCAGGCCGCGGCATGGAACGTCGCCGCGCGGACGGGCGCCGGCAGCCCCAGCGCCTCGAGACGGTGGCGTAGCTCGTTGGCCGCCTTGTCGGTGAAGGTGACTGCCAGGATCTCCGCCGGCGCAGCCGTCCCCGTGTGCACCTGGTGAGCGATGCGGTGGGTGATCGTGCGGGTCTTGCCGGTACCGGCGCCGGCGATGATGCACAGCGGCCCGCGGACAACCTCCGCGGCGGCCCGCTGCTCCGGGTTCAGTGCCGCGAGCCAAGGGGGTGTCGACATCGCCCGCAGCGTAACGGCGGTCAGTGACACGCCGTCGTGACGCGTATCCGTGTCACGGGTTTCACGCTGGGTTCCGTTAGGGTGACGCCGTGGTGACGGCGGATCTCAGCAGCAGTCCCGGCAAGCGCGCCGATCGGACGACCGTTGACGCCGTCGAGCAGAGCATGCGCGAGCTGCCGGCCCGCTACCTGCCGGACCGGGCAGCCAACGGCGTCCGCCGCTACGTGATCCGGGTCGTGGGTTGCCCGCCGTGGACCGTCATCAGCGACGGCGACCGCTGCGAGGTGTCGCCGGTGGCCGCCGTCGGCGCCCACGCGGTGCTGCGGACCGACCCCGCCAGCTGGCTGGACATCGTCAGCGGGCACCGCGACGGGCTGGAGTGCTTCTTCCTGGGGCTGCTGCAGGTGGAGGGCGACCTCAACGAGGCGCTCCGGCTTGAGACGCTGTTCGCCCCGCCCTCCGGGTCACCCGGTGCGCTGCGACACGCCAAGCTGGTCCGGTACCCGTTCGGCCGAGGGGCCATCGAGACGTTCGAGGCGGGCGACCCCGATGCCCCACCGGTGCTGTTCCTCCACGGCCTCGGAGCGTCGAAGGTCTCGCTGCTGCCGACCATCGCGGGCCTGGCCAACGACTACCGCGTCGTCGCGATGGACTTCCCGGGCTTCGGCAAGTCCAGCGCCCCGGTCGGGGCCCGCTACGACGCGCCGTGGATGGCGGAGTCCGCGCTCGCGACGCTCGACGCCGCGGGCATCGACCGGGCGGCGATCGTCGGCAACTCGATGGGCGGGCGCGTCGCCGTCGAGCTGGCGCTGCGCCGGCCCGACCGGGTGCGTTCCCTGGGCCTGCTGTGCCCCGCCGTGGCGTTCGACGAGTACCGGTTCGTGCGGCCGCTGTTAAACCTGCTGCGGTTCGACCTGACCGTCGGCGCCGCACCCTGGCCGCTGGCCGGAGACCTGCCACGGCGGTTCGTCGATGCCGGTCTGCGGTCGCTGTTCGCCGACGCGACGCGCGTCCCGGCCGCGAACCTCAGCGCCGCCCGGGATGACTTCCTGCGGATCATGGCCAACCGCAAGCGCCGGCTGGCGTTCATGGCCTCGACCAGGCGCATCGGGATGGACGTGCCGGCACGGTTCTGGCGCCGGCTGGCCGACCTGGCCGTTCCGTCGCTGTGGATCTTCGCCGAGCACGACCGGCTCGTGTCCGCCGCCTACGCCGAGACCGTCCGCCACCGGCTGGCCTCGGCCGTCGTCGAGGTGTGGGACGACTGTGGTCACGTGCCGCAGTTCGAGTTCCCACTGCGCACCGTCGACCGCCTCGCCGAGTTCTTCGCCACCCCGGCCGTCTGACCCAGTCACACGCCCCACAACTCGCACGCCCCCAAACTGCGCTGTCTGGGTCTGGGTGCAATGCGTGGCACCTGTGTGGGTCCGAGTGCAACCACATGCACTCAGACCCACACGGCTCAGTGTTGACCGAGGAGCGCGCCGAGGTCGGCCGGGTCCGTGACGGGGCGCTCGCAGGCGAAGTCCCGGCAGACATACGCCGCCGGTCGGCCACCGACGCGCGGGCGGTCGTGCAGCAACGGCGGCACGGTGGCGCCTTCGTCGCCTACCGCGAGCACGGCACCCGGTCGCCACCGCCGGCGGTACGCCGCGACCAATGACGCCGTGGCGTCGTCGTCTGGGGGACCGACGACGGCGACCTCGACCGGCCCGGCCAGCAGCCGCTCGAGGTCTCGCAGCAGCTCGCCGTAGCCGGTTGGCGCCTGCTCAGCCCGGGGCGTGAACAGGGCCAGGATCCGCTCGGCGCGATCGCGGTGGTGCGGCTGGCCGGTGAGCGCGCCTAGGCGCAGGTGCACGTCGACCATCACCGACGGGCCGGCGGGTTGTGCGTTGTCCCACAGGTCCTTGGGACGGGTGAGCAGCGCCTCGGCGTCGTGGGCCGTCGCGAAGTACGCGCCGGTGAACGTCCCGTCGACCTCCTCGGCGAACCGTGCATCGGCGTCCTCGGCCAGTTCGGACGCCCACAGCAGCCACGCTGGGTCGTGGTCGGCCTCGTACAGCACCAGCAGTGCCTGCGCCAGATACGCAACATCCTCCAAGAACGCGGGGATGGTCGCGTCGTGGCCGTCCTTCCAGGTGTGGTGCAGCCGGCCACCGACGACCATGGTGTCGCGGAGGAAGGCGGCGCTGCGCTGGGCCGCTGCGAGGTAGCGCGGCTCGTCGAGGACCACGCCGGCTTCGGCCAGCACCCCGATGGCCAGCGCGTTCCAGCTCGTCAGCACCTTGTCGTCCAGTCCCGGGTGAACGCGCTGCTCGCGCCGTTCGTACAGCGCGGCGCGGACCCGCCGCAGCTGCTCGGCGAACGACCCGTCGGTCTCGTCGCGCAGCACCGGCTCGTGCAGGATCGAGGTGCGTGGCAGGTCGGGATGGTGCGGGTCGGCGAAGTTGCCTGCCTCATCGACGCCGTAGAACGCGCGGAAGCGCGCGGAATCTTCGCCGGCGGCGACGATCACCTCGTCGAACTCAGCTGCCGACCAGGTGAAGAACTTCCCCTCGACACCCTCCGAGTCGGCGTCGGTCGCGGAGAAGAACCCGCCGGCGGGATGCTGCATCTCCCGCAGCAGGTAGTCGGCGGTCTCGCGTGCGACGCGGGCGAACCGCAGCCGGCGCTGCTCAGCCACCGAGGTCTGGGCGGCGTGGGTGTACGCCCGTAGCAGCAGGGCGTTGTCGTACAGCATCTTCTCGAAGTGCGGCACCAGCCACTGGGCGTCGGTCGAGTAGCGGGCGAACCCGCCGGCGACGTGGTCGTAGATGCCGCCGGCCGCCATGGCGTCCAGCGAGTGCACTGCCGCCTCCAGTGCCTCCTCGTCCCCGGTACGAAGGTGGTGCGCCAGCAGGAAGTCGATGGTCATCGCCTGCGGGAACTTCGGCGCCTGGCCGAACCCGCCGAGGTCGCGGTCCCACATCTGCACGGTCAGCGCCGCGGCCCGTTCGGCCGTGGCCGGGTCGACCTGCTCGGCGCCCTGCCCCAGCTCGTTGACCCTGATCAGGTGCTGTGTCAGCTGCTCACCGGAGGACAGCACCTGCTCGCGCTGTTCACGCCACGCCGTGTCGACGGCCCGTAGGACATCCACGAAGCCGGGCATGTTGTAGCGGGACTGCTTGGGCCAGTAGGTGCCGCCGTAGAACGGTGTGCCGTCCGGAGTGAGGAACACCGACATGGGCCAGCCGCCGCGACCCGTCATGGCCTGCACGGCGCCCATGTAGACGCTGTCGACGTCGGGGCGCTCTTCACGGTCGACCTTGACGGACACGAAGCGGTCGTTGAGCAGCGCCGCGACCTCGTCGTCCTCGAACGACTCGTGCGCCATGACGTGGCACCAGTGGCACGACGAGTAGCCCACGGACAGGAACACGGGCACGTCCCGCTGACGGGCCTCGTCGAAGGCGCCCGGCTCCCACTCCCACCAGTCCACTGGATTATCGGCGTGCTGCTGCAGATACGGAGACGAGGCGTTCTTCAGTCGGTTCACGTGTACTCCGGGCCGATCGACTACCGACGTCACCATCGCGTCGTGGCCACCCTCTACCCGTCTGCCCGCAACCGCAACAGCGACGCGTCGGCGGACGCCTCAATGGGAAGGCAGCCTGCGACGCGACCACACCAGGAGATGCCATGCCCGAGATCGGAATCGCGCTTTCCAGCGAGGACCACGGACCCAACGACCTCGTGGAGCAGGCGAAGATGGCAGAACAGGCCGGCTTCTCGTCGGTGTGGGTGTCCGACCACTTCCATCCGTGGGTCTCCGCGCAGGGCCACAGCCCGTTCGTGTGGTCGGTTCTCGGTGGGGTCGCCGCGGCGACGGGGCTGAGGGCAGGCACCGGGGTGACATGCCCGTCGGTACGCATCCACCCGGCCATCGTGGCGCACGCCGCCGCCACGGCCGCCGTCATGTTCGACGGCCGGTTCTTCCTGGGGGTTGGCACAGGCGAAG
>DATLGM010000204.1:0-2280 GCA_035540515.1 Egibacteraceae bacterium
TGGTGAGGTAGGCGTCGACGCCGATGCGGTCGCCGCGCTGGAGGTCGGCCTCCTGCGCGCGGGCCGACAGCAGCACGACCTTGATGTCCGCCGTGCGGGGGTCGGCGCGCAGCCGCGACGCCGCCTCCCAGCCGTCGAGCCTCGGCATCATGATGTCGAGCGTCACGACGACGGGATCGACGTCGACGACCTTGTCGAGGCAGTCCTGCCCGTCGACGGCGGTGGCGACCTCGAAGCCCTCGAGCTCGAGGTTGACCGTGATGAGCTGGCGGATCACGTCGTCGTCGTCGACGACGAGGACGCGACCCAGGCTCGAGGAACCGCTCGACATGAGGCGGGAGGCTACACAGCGCGCCGCCGGGGCCGGTCCCGGCGCTGGTAGCGTTCCGGCCGCCCCAGAGCCCCCGTAGCTCAGGGGATAGAGCACTGCCCTCCGGAGGCAGGGGCGCAGGTTCGAATCCTGCCGGGGGCACCCTTGTGATGTCGCGGGACACCGGTCACAGGTGTCTCGCGACATCATTCACGGCCCGGCTTGGGGCTGGTAGTCCTTGGCCGGGTCGAGGGTGAGTTCGCGGACGAGTTCTCCCTGGCTGGTGAGCACGCGGACGTGCAGGTCGCGGACCAAGATCAGGACGTCGGTGCCGGCGTGCCGCCGGCCGACGCCGATGTGGTGCAGGCGGCTGTCGTGCCGCAGCGTGACGACGCCGCTGGTATCGATGCGGTCGTGGCGGACGCGGTAGTGCTCGTCGTTCAGGGGGGTCCCGGTCGGGACGGCCGGCGGGCGGGCGTCGTAGGCCTGCTGGGGGGTGGTGCGGTGCAGCGCCCGGTGCGGCCGGGCGGTGTTGTAGTAGGTCCGGTAGCCGTCGAGCTGGCGCTGCAGCTGGCTGAGGGTGCCCGCAGGAGGTTGCTTGCGCAGCCACTTCTTGAGGGTCTGGTGGAAGCGCTCGACCTTGCCGCAGGTCTGCGGGTGGTAGGGCCTGGAGTGCCGGAATGCGATACCGCGGGCGTTGAGGGTGAGCTCGAGGGCGACACGTCCCTGGCCGCGTGAGCGGCCGGTGAACACCGCACCGTTGTCGGACAGCATCGAGGCCGGATTGCCATAGGCGGCAGCGGCTTTGCGGAACGTGTCGTCGACGTCGCGGGCCTTGAAGACCGTTCGGGCGGTACTGGCCAGGCAGAGCCGGGAGTGGTCGTCGAGCAGGTTGAGGATCTCCACCTCGGTGCCGTCGGCCAAGGCCCAGTGGGTGATGTCGAGCTGCCAGCGCTCGTTGGGTTGCTCGGCGGCGAAGCGCACGTAGCTGCTCTTGGGCCGCTTGTGCGGCTGCGGGGTGACGAATCCGCGCGCCGACAGGATCCGCCAGATCGTGGAGATGGCTGGGGTGTGGCCGTGTCGCTGCTGCAGGTGGAAAGCGATGGTGGCCGCGCCGGCCTCGTGACCGTCTCGGTCGAGCTCTTTGCGCAGCTCGACGATGAGGTCCTCCAGCGCCGGCTCAGTGCGTTGCGGGCTGCTGCGCGGTCTGCGGGAGCGGGGCTGCAAACCGGCGTCGCCCTCGGCCTGATAGCGCTGGACGAGCGTGATCACCCAGCGGCGGGAGACGCCGTACTGCCGGGCGACCTCGCTCTTGCTCCGGCCCTCGACCAGGACCGCGGTGACCACCAGTTGCGCCATGCCCATCGTCCACCCCAGGAGTTCGGGTGTGAACGATGTCCCGCGACAGGTGTGAACGATGTCCTGAACTCAGACACTGCCGGGGGCACCCTCCCGCCCGTCAGGGGCGGTCGCGGTCCAGGCTCCACGGGTCGGCCAGCGCGAGCCGCACGAGCTGCGCGAGCTTCGCGGCGTGCGCGCCGTCGACCAGCCGGTGGTCGGCCGTGGCGGTCATCACCATCTGCGGCCGCACGACCACCTCGCCGTCGACCGCCATGGGCGCGTCGCCGACCGCGCCGACGCAGACGTACAGCGGCACCCGGGCGAACGGCACCGGCGCGACGTAGCCCTCGTCGAGGCCGAACGAGCCGATGTTCGTGACGAACATCGACCCGAGCGGGAACGCGGGCTGCCCGAACGCCGGCACCCCGAGGCCGCCGTTGAGCAC
This sequence comes from Egibacteraceae bacterium, assembly GCA_035540515.1. Lineage (GTDB taxonomy): Bacteria > Actinomycetota > Nitriliruptoria > Euzebyales > Egibacteraceae > WHTG01. The sequence continues at coordinate 2,097 of DATLGM010000204.1, forward strand.
AGACGCCGCGCCCAGCACCGGCCGCATGGCCCACCACGGGACGGCGTGCGCGATGCCCGTGGCGGTGGAGTGGGCGCGGTCGCGCCGGGCGCGCTGGTAGTCGTGGAAGCGCTCCGACGAGCGGATCGTCACCGCCGCGACGAACAGGGGGCGTGCCCGTGGTCGTCGCCTCGCGGGCCAGCTG
>DATLGM010000205.1:0-4726 GCA_035540515.1 Egibacteraceae bacterium
GGTCAACGGCGTCACCACCCTGCGCCTCGCCCCCCACCCCCGGTGAAGGAATCTCCAGATTCCACCCCCCGGTGCGGAATCTGGAGATTCCTTCACGAGGAGTGGGGGGAAGGGTCGCCCGCCGCCGAGGTCCACGCCACCCGCGGGGCGATGAACGCCGCGGCGCCGGCCGCCACGAAGTGCATGACGGTCAGCCACACCCCGGCGCCGGCGCCGAACTCCATGAACGCAAACGGCGACGCCACCGCCGCAACAGCGAACGCCACCGCCGGAACCAGCCGCGGAACACGCCACAGCACCAGCGCCGCGAAGGGGATCATCGCCAGCGTCGAGACCACCACGGGGCGAAGACCCATGTCGTCGACGCGCAGCGCGTCGCCGGCGAGGAGGAACAGCGCGGCGTTGACCGCGGCGGCCACCGCCAGGGCGACGGCGGCGCCTTTCAGCGCCTGCGGGAAGGTGGGGCGAGGCATCTTCGAGGCTCTCCGGAGTCGGTGATCGTGGGGGTGTGCGGTACGCCGAAGCGGACCGGCGAAGGTTCTAGCGATCCGGTGCAGACCGCGCCCGCGCCGCCTCGACACAGCTGCGCAGGATGGCGGCGACCCGCTCGCGTTCGGCGTCGGTGAAGCGGTAGTCGCGCTCGACGACCAGGTGCTCGCCGTGGAAGTCCAGCACCAGGACCGTGTCGCTGGGTGGCGGGTCGTTGCCCGGGGCCACCAGCTCCGCGCGCGAGGCTCCGACCAGCCCCCCGACCAGCGTCGCCACCGCGTGGTCCAGCGCCATCGCCCCGTTCAGCAGCGACTCCAGCCCGAGCGCCAGCCGCGCCACCGCGTCACCCGGCAGCCCCCGCGATGGGCCGGCGTAGACCACCTCGACGCCGTCCAGGGCGTTGAGCGCATCGACGACGTCGGCGACACGGCCGCGTTCGACCACCACGGTCAGGTCGTCAAGTGCCCGCCCGTCACCCGCCTCGACGACGTCGATGGCCTGGATGTCGGCCCCCGCGCGGCCGAGCGCGCCGGCCACCATCGCCAGGCGGCCCGGGTTGTCCGGTAGCGCGCACCGCAGATGCACTTCCACGACCCCGACGGTACGACACCGCGCCTCGCGGGCCGGGGAGCACGCTCGTTGCGCACTTTTCGCTAGCCCGAATTGCTCATTTCCGGCTCGGACGTGCCGATGCAATTGACAACCCCACCCGGCCAGACCTACAACGGGCGCCTCATGACGGACACCACGACGACAGCGACGACGCGTGCGACCCACGCGGCCGCTGCTCGTGTCCGCGTCCTTCCGGCCGTCATCCTCGGCCTGATTCTCGTACTCCTCATTCTCTGACGCCGCGGGGCGGACCAACTCGCACTCGAACCCCCCGCGGAGGCCCACAAGACAGGGTGTGCCCAGGCAGGGAGATTCGAGGAGCAAGAGATGACGACGAACGACCGGATGACGACCGACACCGTAACGATCTTCGACACGACGCTGCGCGACGGCGAGCAGGCGCCGGGCATCTCGCTGGACGTCAAGGAGAAGGTCGAGATCGCCGAGCAGCTGGCGCGACTGTCCGTCGACGTCGTGGAGGCCGGCTTCCCGGTCACCTCCCAGGGTGACTTCGAGGCCGTCCACGCGATCGCGGCGAGTGTGGGCACCCAGGCCGGCGCCCCGGTGATCGCCGCGCTGGCGCGCTGCCACCCTAACGACATCACCCGTGCCGCCGAGGCGCTCAAGCCCGCGGACCGCTCGCGCATCCACGTGTTCCTGTCGACCTCGGAGATCCACCGCAACGCCATGCTGCGGGGGGCCAGCGAGGACCAGATCGTCGAGCAGGCCGTCGACGGTGTCCGCCGTGCCCTGGAGTTCACCGACGACGTCGAGTTCTCACCCCAGGACGCGACCCGCACCGACGCGCCGTTTCTGATGCGCATCATCGACGCGGCTGTCGAGGCCGGCGCCACCACGGTGAACATCCCCGACACCGTCGGGTACGCCGTACCCCACGACTTCGGCCGGCTGGTCGCCGACGTCGTCGCCCGCGTCGGCAACGACGTCGCCGTCAGCGTGCACTGCCACAACGACCTCGGCCTGGCGGTGGCGAACTCGCTGGAGGCGGTCCGCAACGGCGCGCGGCAGGTGGAGGTGGCCGTCAACGGGCTGGGGGAGCGCGCCGGCAACTGCTCGTTGGAAGAGGTGGTGATGGCGCTGGCCACGCGCAGCGACCTGCTGCACCGCGCCACCCGCCTGCACACGCCGGAGATCGCCAGGACCTCCCGGCTGGTCAGCACGCTCACCGGCTATCCCGTGCAGTTCAACAAGGCGGTGGTGGGTCGCAACGCCTTCGCCCACGAGTCGGGCATCCACCAGCACGGTGTGCTCGCCGACCGGCTGACCTACGAGATCATGCGCGCCGAGGACATCGGCGCGGTCGGCAGCCAGATCGTGCTCGGCAAGCACTCGGGCCGCCACGCGTTCGCCGAGCAGCTGACCGCGATGGGCTACGACCTGTCGCACGAAGAGATCGGCCGGGCGTTCGTGCGGTTCAAGGATCTGGCCGACCGCAAGGCCGAGATCACCGACGCCGACCTCGAGGCGATCGTCGCCGACGAGGTCTACGCTCCCGAGCAGGAGGCCTTCGAGCTGGTGTCGCTGCAGGTGTCCGGCGGGACCGCAACCGCCCCGACGGCCACCGTCCGCGTCCGGCGCACCGACGACGGCACGGTGATCGACCGCGCCGCGATCGGTGACGGCATGGTCGACGCCGCCGCGCGGGCCGTCCGCGAGGCCGTTGGCATCGACGGCCGGCTGGTCAGCTTCAACGTCGCCGCGGTGACCCCGGGGATCGACGCGCTGGGCGACGTGACCGTCCAGGTCACCGTCGACGGCCAGCGGTTCACCGGGCGCGGCGTGTCGACCGACATCGTCGAGGCCAGCGCCCGAGCGTTCCTGTCCGCCCTGAACAAGTCCGTCCGCCTGCGCCGGCCCGAAGCGGCCGTCGCTCAGGCCACGCCCTAGATGACCCGAGAACCAAGCGAACGAACAAGGAAGGCAGTCCGATGACCGTGATCAAGCTGAACGTCGATCCGCAGCAGACCCCGCAGGAGGAGGCCGAGCTGGTGGCTCGTGTCGCCGCCGCGATGGCCGAGGCCACCGGCGACCAGGACATCTCCTTCGAGCTGATCAAGTCCGAGCGGGTCGAGGTGTCCGGCTCGGTCGCCGAGCGCATGCGCTCGTCGGCTCGCTGGACGGCGTAGCACCCGGGTGACCGCCCGCACCCTGGCGCAGAAGGTCTGGGACCGTCACGTCGTCACGCCCGGCGTCGACGGCGCCCCCGACCTGCTGTACATCGACCTCCACCTGGTCCACGAGGTCACCAGCCCGCAGGCTTTCGAGGGCCTGCGGATGGCGGGCCGGCGCGTGCGCCGTCCCGACCTGACGCTGGCGACGATGGACCACAACGTCCCGACCATCGACCGCGACCGGATCGACGACCCGCTGTCGAAGGCCCAGATGGAGGCGTTGGAGCGCAACTGCGCGGAGTTCGGGGTGCGGCTGTTCACGATGCGCTCGTCCAACCAGGGCATCGTGCACATCATCGGTCCGGAGCTGGGTGTGACGCAGCCGGGCATGACCATCGTGTGCGGGGACAGCCACACCGCGACCCACGGCGCGTTCGGGGCCCTGGCGTTCGGGATCGGCACGTCAGAGGTCGAGCACGTGCTCGCCACCCAGTGCCTGCCCCAAGCGCGACCCAAGACCATGGCCGTCGAGGTCGCCGGCGCGCTGCCGTTCGGCGTGACGGCCAAGGACCTGATCCTGGGGATCATCGCGCAGATCGGCGTCGAGGGGGGTGTCGGCCACGTCATCGAGTACCGCGGCGAGGCCGTCGAGGCCCTGTCGATGGAAGAGCGGATGACCGTGTGCAACATGTCGATCGAGGCGGGCGCGCGCGCCGGGCTGATCGCGCCCGACGAGACCACCTTCGCGTGGCTCAAGGGCCGGGCACACGCCCCGGAGGGTGACGACTGGGACACCGCGCTGGAGCAGTGGCGCGCGCTGCGCACCGATCCGGAGGCCGTGTTCGACACGGTCGTCGAGGTCGACGCCTCGGCGATGGCGCCGACGGTCACCTGGGGGACCACGCCGGCGATGAGCACCACCATCGACGGCGCCGTCCCCCGTCCCGACGAGACCCGCGACCCGCAGCAGACCCAGCGGGCGCTGGAGTACATGGGGCTCGACGGCGGCGAGGCCATCACCGACCTGCGCGTCGACCGGGTGTTCATCGGCTCGTGCACCAACGGGCGCATCAGTGACCTGCGCGCGGCCGCCGAGATCGTCGACGGCCACCGCATCGCCGCCGGCGTGCACGCCATGGTCGTGCCCGGCTCCTACCCGGTGAAGCTGCAGGCCGAGGCCGAGGGGCTTGATGACGTCTTCCGTGCCGCGGGCTTCGAGTGGCGCGAGCCGGGGTGCTCGATGTGCCTGGGCATGAACCCCGACATCCTCGCTCCCGGCGAGCGCTGCGCCTCGACGTCCAACCGCAACTTCGAGGGGCGCCAGGGCAAGGGCGGCCGCACGCACCTGGTCAGCCCCGCGATGGCCGCCGCCGCCGCCATCAACGGCCACTTCGTCGACGTGCGGGGGATGGGCCGATGAAGCCCGTGAACGTCATCGAAGGCCCCATGGCGCCGCTGGACCGCGCCGACGTCGACACCGACCAGCTCATGCC
>DATLGM010000206.1:0-1501 GCA_035540515.1 Egibacteraceae bacterium
CGGCGGGCACGACCGAGGAACGCGAGGAAGTCGCCCGCGACGCGGAACCGGCGGCGGACACCGGCCCCCAGGAGGCGGAGTCGTCGGAGCCGTCGGGAGCGGAATCCGGCGACCGTCAGGACAGCGGCGACGGCGAGGGCGTCCTGACCTCCCCGCTGGTCCGCCGCCTCGCGGCCGAGAACGACGTGGACCTTGCGACGATCAAGGGCTCCGGTGACGGCGGCCGCATCACCCGCGAGGACGTCGAGGCCGCCATCGGCGACGGCGGCGGGGATCGGGAAGCGGCCCAGGACAAGGCACCCGAGCAGCCGGCCGCGAAGCAGGAGACGCCCCAACGTCAGGACAGCGCCAAGCCCGCAGCCACTCCGCAGCCCCAGCGCCGGCCGGACACGGGGGGCGGCCGCACCAGGGTCGAGGACCTGTCGCGCATCCGCCAGCGCATCGCCGCGAAGATGATGGAGTCGCTGGAGAGCTCCGCGCAGCTGACGACGGTCCAGGAGGCGGACGTCACGCCGATCATGCGGGCCCGCGCCCGGATCAAGGACGAGTTCAAGCAGCGCGAGGGTGTGTCGCTGTCGCCCTTCGTGTTCCTGTGCCGGGCGGCGGTGCTGGCCATCCGAAACCACCCGAAGGTCAACGCGCAGGCAGACTGGAACGCCGGCCGGGTGACCTTCCACGAGTACGTCAACCTCGGCATCGCCGTCGACACCGACAAGGGCCTGCTGGTCCCCAACGTCAAGGGCGCCGACGACCTGTCCCTGGCGGGGCTGGCCCGCGCGATCAGCGACATCGCCAACCGGGCGCGTGGCAAGGGCCGGCTGGAGATGCAGGACATCGAGGGCGCCACCTTCACCGTGACCAACACCGGCAGCGTCGGGGTGCTGATCGACACGCCCATCCTCAACTACCCCGAGGTGGCGATCCTGGGCACCGGAGCGATCAAGAAGCGCCCCGTGGTCATCGAGGACGAGACGGGCCCCGCCATCGCGATCCGGGACATGATGTACCTGTCGCTGACCTACGACCACCGCCTGCTCGACGGTGCCGACGCCGCGCGGTTCGTCACCGAGGTCAAGCAGATCATCGAGACGCACGACTGGAACGCCGAGATCGGCTACTGAGCAAGGTGAACTGACCCGTGCTGTCGGTGTGGTGCGGTGAGGTGGTCTACGAAGACGCGCTGCGCTGGCAGCGAGCGCTCGCCGGCGCCCGCGCGGCCGACGAGATCGACGACGTCCTGCTCACGCTGACCCACGACCCTGTCTACACGGCCGGCCGCCACGCCGACCTCGCGCAGAACCTGCTCGGCGACGTGGGCGTGCGCGTCGTCGAGGTAGAGCGCGGCGGCGACCTGACGTACCACGGCCCCGGCCAGCTGGTCGCCTATCCGATCGTCAAGCTGACCGACGCGATGGCCGTGCGCGCGTACGTCGATGCGCTCGTGGACGCGTGCGTGCGGACAGCCCGGTCCTACGGGGTCGACGCGCGACCCGATCACGAC
>DATLGM010000207.1:0-7322 GCA_035540515.1 Egibacteraceae bacterium
TCGGATCCGGCGTCTTGGGGCCGGGCGTCTTGGGGTCGGGTCGCTTCGGGTCGGGCGTCGTGGTGGGCGGCGGCTTCGGCTTGCTGCGCGGGTACGCAAGCCAGCGTCCGTCGCCGGTGCGCAGCACGTAGCCGTCAGCGCCGTCCTCGCGCCGTGCGATGCCGACGACCGTCACGTCGCCGCGCGGGCGGCCGTGGGGCTTGGCTGTGCCGAAGGCTGCGACCATGCCGCGCTCGCCGGCGACCCAGTAGCCGTCCCCAGCGCTGTTGGCGAGCATGCCGACAGCGCGCAGCCGGCGGGAGCCGTGGTGCTGCGCCTGCCCGAAGGCATGGACCGTGCCGCCGGCGTCCAGGACCCAGTAGCCGGTCTGCGACGGGTGGGCGGCAAGTCCCACCAGCTCACGCTCGGTGGTTGGCGACCCCAGCGACGGCGCCCCCTCGAGCCCCAGAACCCCGCGGGACGTCAAGACCCAGAACCCGCCCTCGGTGCCGTTGTTCGCGGCGTAGGCACGGATCTGCTTCCACCAACCGCGGCCCCCGTCGCCGCCTCCGCCACCCCGTCCGCGGTCGTTGCCGCCATCACGGTGATGCGCGGCAGTGGCCGGGGCGGCCGGCGCCTCGCCGGCGTGTGCTCCGGCGGTGGGCAGGGCAAACATCACGGCGGCGGTGACCATCACGGCCACGCGCCGCGCAACGGTGAACGACATTCACGAGTCCTTGTCTGTCCGGGCTGACCAGGCCCGGACGCTGCGGCGGCGTGCGTTGACGGTGTTCTCGACAGATCACCCGAAAAGGTTGAATGCCAACGAAAGGAGCAAGAGATGGCCCGCGCCTCGCAGACCGTCCGAATCCAACGTCCTGCCGCAGAGGTCTTCGACGCCTTGAACGACCCGGAGCTCGCGCCGCAGTGGTCGAGCACCGTCAAGTCGGTGGACCTGTCCGGCCCGCCCAAGGTCGGGCAGACCTTCACCGTGGAAGGCAGCTTCCTGGGCGTGGGCGTCACGATGAACTGCGAGGTCACTGATCACGACGAGCCGACGCGCTACGCCTACCGCTCGCAGTCACCACTGCGGATGACGCTGGAGTCCGACCTGGAGGCAGTAGACGGCGAGACGGATCTGACGATGACCGTCGACGTTGATCCCGGTCGGCTGTTCGCGGCTGCCGGGCCGCTGTTCAAGCGCCAGGTGCGCAAGCAGCTCGAAGGCGACCTCAAGCGGCTGAAGGCACTGCTGGAGGAGTGACCGCTCAGCCGGGCGCCGGCGCAGCGACCGCTCGGGCGTAGTCGCGCGCCTGGATCGTCGTCATCTGCCGGCCGCGGTCGACCGCCGCGCGGTACTCGGCGTTGCCCAGCGCCAGCCGCGTTGCCTCCGTCAACCCGTCGAGCATGGGCCGCACATGCGGCCACGGCGACAGACCGGACCGGAACCGGACGCCGGCGGCGGCACCGAACAGCGTCGCCGCGCGCACGGGCTCGTCCCGCGCGAGCGCGACCCCCGCGAGGCCATCGAGGCCATAGGCGAAGACCTCGCCGCTCGCGCGCCCGCCCGACGTCGCCACGACCTCGTCCAGCAGGGCCGCCGCGGTGGCGACCTCGCCACCCAGCAGTGCCGCCAGCCCCTGGTACAGCCGCGTCAAAGCGATCATCGGCGCGTTCGCGATGCGCTCGGCGTCCGCCAGCGCCGACTGCAGCAGCTGTTGCGCCGCGTCGGCGTCACCACCGTTGAGCAGCAGGTGTACGCCGTGGGAACCCGCCGCCACCGAGGCGGTGAAGAAGTCCCCGTACCGCCGCAGGACGTCGGCCGCCTCGGTCCACAGGCCGTACGCCCGGTCGGCCTCGCCGTGCCCGGCGGCAAGGCCGGCGATCATGAGGTCGGTGACCGCCACCTCGCACTCGGCGTCGTGCGCGCCGAAGACGCGGCGCGCCTCGGTCAACATGCCCGTTGCCCGGTCGTAGGAGCCCTGCTCGTACAGCAGGCACCCCATCACCCAGAACGCCTTGGCGCGGGTCAGCGGTGTCAGCTCGTCGGCGCGGGCGACGACGCCCTCCATCCAGTACCGCGCCGCGGTGACGTGGTCGTTGAGCCAGATCCAGCGCCACACGCTCCACGCGACCAGGGCCACATCTTCCAGCGCGTCGGCGTCGACCGCACGTTGCGCGAGCACGGTCAGGTTGCCCGCCTCAGCCTCCAGTCGCGACAGCCACCGCGGCTGGTCATGTCCGCGCAGCCCAACCCCTGCCTCCGCGCACACCGTGCGGAAGTAGGCGAGATGGCGGGCGTCGATGTCGCGTACCTCGCCCATCTCCTGCAGACGCTGGCGGGCGTAGTCGCGCACGGGGGCGAGCATGGTGAATCGCGGCTGCTCGGGATCGGACAAGTCGACGGTCACCAAGCTGGAGTCGACGAGCTCGGACAGGGCGTCGAGCATCGCGACGGTCTCGGTCGCCTCCGGGCACACGGCCTCGGCGGCGTCCAGCGTCCAGCCGTCGACGAAGGTGCTCAGCCTCGCCAGCAGACGCGCCACGTGCGGCGCAAGCAAGGCGTAACTCCACTCCATCGTCGCGCGCAGGCTGCGCTGACGTTCGGGAAGGTCCACCAAGGCGTCGGCGAGGATGTCCAGCGACCGTTCCAGCCGGGGCCGCAGCGCGGTTGGGCGCAGCAACCGTGTCCGGGCGGCAGCCAGTTCGATCGCCAGCGGGACCCCGTCGAGGCGGCGCACGATGTCCGCCACCGCGACCATCTCATCGTCGTTCAGCGCGGCGCGGGGCAGCCCGGTCGCCTCCGCGCGAGCCAAGAACAGCTTCACGGCGTCGGCTTCGGTGACCTCCTGCATCGCATGGGGTCGTGAAGGTGGGACCGCGAGGGGCGTGACACGATGCTCGTGCTCACCGCGAAGGCGCAACAGGCGCCGCGAGGTGACCAGTACCGTCACCTCGGCGGTGAGGGACAACAGCCGGCCCACCTCGCCGGCGGCCTCCGCCACCTGCTCGAAGTTGTCCAGCACGAGAAGGACACGGCGGCCCTGCAGTGCGGAGACCAGCCGCTCCAGCGACGGCGCGGAGCCGCTGTGGACGCCGACCTCGGCGGCGATCGCAGCCATCACCAATTCCGGCTTTGTCACGCGGGCCAGCGGCACGAAGTACACGCCGTCGGGGAACGCGTCCTCCAGTCCCCTGGCCACCTCCACGGCCAGTCGCGACTTGCCGATGCCCCCTGCGCCAACCAGCGTGACCAGCCGGACGCTGCGTTCTGCCAGTAGCGCCCGGAGTTCGCGCACCTCGTCTTCACGCCCCACGAACGACGTCGCCTGGTACGGCAGGGGTCGGGGTTGCCCCGGAGCGGGCCCGGCATCCACGGGCGTCAGCGCATCGGCGGCAGTCGTGGCGTCGAACCGCTCGCTGACCAGCACCGCCAGGTCCTCGGCGACGAGATCGCGCAGCTCTGCGGCAGTCGTGAACGATCGGTACGACACATCGCCGGCGTTTTGGAGCCGCTCGACGAGCGCACGCAGCCGGGGATCACGGTCGGGTGCGGGGCGCTTGAGGTACAGCAGACGCGGCATTCCGGCGGCCAAGCGCAGCTCGTCATCGACGGTCGAGACGTCAAGGCCTTCGGGCACGGCGCCGTACTGCTGCCAGTACACGCCGACGAAGACCTCGGACTGGCTGATGTACGCCCGCGACAGCGCCGGCGGCGGATAGGGCCGCGCAGCCATCTCGACCATGACCGGTGTCATGCGGTGCTGCTGCACGGCGTCGCGTACCGCGGCGCGTTCCTCCGCCAGCTCGTCGAGCACGGAGCTGACGTAGACCCGCAGCCGTCGGTCGTGCGTTCGGATCATCGACCCGCCTTCCCGCCAGAACCTGCGTCCGCCACCGTACTCCGGTCGGCTCACGCCGCCAACGGCGCCGTGCGCGGCTGGCCGGGCGAGAACGAAGAAAACCCCCGCCGTAGCGGGGGCTTCATCGAGTTGCGAGGGCAGGATTTGAACCTGCGACCTCCGGGTTATGAGCCCGTGATCGGCCATGGTCACTGGTGACCGCTCGTTGCCGCTAGTGCCGCTGACCTGCGGTTTTCCTGTCAAGCCGTTACCGCTGGTGTCCGCCCGTGACCGCGGGTTCCCGATCCGGTGTGAGCATGGTGTGAGCATCGGGGGTTCCGAGCACGGATACGGAGGAGGCTTCGGCAAGGCCCCTCCGAGGCGCCGGGGACGCCCGCCGAAGAGACCCACCCCGCCGGGTGCGCTACGTGCCAGGCGATGACGGTTTGTCGAGAAACGTTCCCGCGGAAACGCCTCCCTCAACGGAGAGATATCCGGCAATCCATGCCGTCCGCAGGTCGAGCCGGTTGAAATTTGGGGCGGCTCCAGCCCGTGATTTCAACCGCCTCAGCCCCCGAGGTGCCACCGACGAGAAGTGCCGATATCCCCTGGTCAGACGGCCGCGGGCCGGGGGACTGCGGGACGCCCCTCTTGGTACAGGGCTCGTGGCGAGATGTCGGCGCCGTTGGGCCACGTGATCGTGCCCGCGTCCTCGTCAACTGCCACGGCGCAGAACAACTCGTAGTCCTGCAACAGCGGCTCGAACGCCTCGCCCCACAGATGGGGTTCCAGATCGACGACCTTGAGCTCCCCGTCCGCGAAGCCAACCTCGACGATGTAGCGGGAGACGACGCGTACGGAGGTGACGTCCACGATTGGCTCGAAGTCAGTCATCGGTCGCCTCCTTCATCTGTTCAAGGGTACCGGGGAACCGATGCGCGGCAGTCTCGCGAAACGCGCGGATGGCAAGGTCTTGGTGCTCCGTGAGCACCTCGATGATCTCCGCGAGTGTCTTGGCGGGCGGCGAGCCGTTCTTGGCCAGCACGTCGAGGGTGTCCAACGCGATGGTGCACGTCCAGCCCTTGCCACGGACGGCTACGTGTGGGCGTGCGTGAGGTTCGCTGAAGTAGAAGTGCAGCGAAGCTCCCGCCACCGAGTGCCATCGCGGACTCATCGACGCGTCGCCTTGTCCAGGACCAGGTCCGAATCATCGTCCCAGGTCCCTGCGACATCGACGCGGGCCTCACTTCGACGCCGAGTAGGTGCCTGGTGGTTGTCGCCGGGTACGGCGGCTTGCTAGCCCGCGCCGGAGACGTACTGCATGACTGCGTACGAAGCGTGACGGTCCAGCGATTGGCGGGCGCGGTCGTAGCGCAGCGTCGTGCGTGGGTCGGCGTGGCGGGCGAACTGCTGCACGTCGCGTAGTGAGACGCCGGCGCTGAGCGCCGCGGTGATGGCGGAGTGGCGTAGCGAGTGCGGCGTGATGTGTTTGGTGATGCCGACCTGTCGCGCCAGCCGCGCGACCGTTCTCGCTGCGGCGGACCGGTTCATCGGCGTGCCGTAGCGGGTCAACAGCAGCGGCCCGGACGTCCTGGCGTCGATCGCCGCCGCGACCGCGTACGCCGTGCGGGGCGGCAACGGGATGACCGCCGGCTTGTCGCCCTTGCCGACGATCGACAGCGTGTGATGCCAACGGTTTTCCGACAGGTCGGTCACGTCCGCGGCGCAGATCTCACCAACGCGCAGCCCGTTGATGGCCAACAGGCATGCCAGCGCGTAGGTGTGACCGCCCTCGGCGTCGGCTGCGTCCAGCCAATCCTTCAGCTCCGGGCGCGTCAGCCCAGCGCGAGGTGACTCCGCCAAGCGCCGTGGCCGGCGGACGTTGGCCGCGGGTGAATGCGCCACGATGCCCTCGTCGACGCACCAGCGGTAGAACCCGGCGATGGTGGACAGTCTGCGCCCGACGGTCGCAGGCGCTCGGTCCTGTTCCTCGAGCAACCGTGCGTACCGCTCGATGTGGGTCCGGCGAATGTCAACCAGCGGCTGCAGGCCCTCCTCGCGGCAGTGTCGGGCCCACAACGTCAGATCGTTGGCGTAGGCCAGGCGCGTCAACCGCGCTGCAAAGCCGGTGATGAACGAGACGACAGCTTCGCGGACAGGACCAGGCTCAAGCTCAACAGTGACGACCATGACGTCCCTCCAGGTAGACGTGCTACCTGATGTCGGCGAAGGCGCGGTCGTCCCTCAGCAACCAGCCGAGAACGGCACGTATTCGACGGTGCCACCCAAGCCGGCGCGAGCATGAGGGGCTGGGTGTGCGCTCGTCTTTGCGCGCTCGCGTTTGCGTCGGACGAACCAAAGAACCGCAGTCGCGGGGACCATGAACGCCGCGATGGTCGCGACCCACCCGGCGTAGGACACCTGCGTGCGGTTGGCCTGGTCCAGCGTGGCCGGGCCCTGGTCGAACGGCAACGGCGGGTCCAACGTCGTGAGGTCCTGAGTCAACCACCCGACCGGCCAGCCGAACGTGACCGACTCCAGGTCTTGGCGGCTTGTCACCTGCACGGTGTCGAACTGCATCACAACCACCGATGCGACCACCGCGGCGATGAACGCCGTGGTGAGCAGCCGCTGCGTGCCGGACCATCGACGAGCGAGTAGCCACAGCCCGCCCAGAAGGAGGGGCAGCGGCGCGACCTGCCACGTCGGCCAGTCGTGCAGCATGTAAAGCGCCCACAGCGCGGTGATTGGCCACAGCACGAGGAACCAGCGTGGCGGCTTACTGCTCGAACTCATCCGACCCCCAGACGACCAGCGATTGACAATGCCGGATTCAGAGCGCTCGCGCTCCACCAACGGAGCGCGGCACGTCTCCGATGTTGCTGCGCTAGTTGCAGGTGTGCCCCGACGCTCCACGGCGGCAGAGTTGTCGTCGGACGAGCTTGGCAACGTGCCAGCCCTTGTCATCCTCAACCATCGTTGCGCGAAGTTCGTAAGCGGCCACGGAGTCATCCGGCAACTCATCGACCAGAACCTCACCTACATGCCGCTTGCCCTTCTCGTGCAGCCGTAGACGCGCGTAGTTCCCGCCTTCCCCCGGACTGAGGTCGATGAACTCGGCCGCGAGCGTCGCCAACAACCTGTCCGGACGCTCAAACCCGCGACCTCCGCGCTTGAAGGTGGGCGGAACTGGGAGCCGTTGCCAGCGCGTGGGCGTTGACGTTGCCTCCGTTGGGTCGGAGTGGTTGGTCTCATCGGCTTGCTGGGCCTGCTCGCTGCGCGGGCCACCATTGTCGACTTGAGCCGACGGGTCGGGAGCGTGCAGTTCTTCCGTCGAGTCGCTGCTGGCAGCTTGGCAGCCGGGTGCGCTTGGCCATGTGAAAGTCCCCGCTGATGGCCAACTGAAATTCCCCACCTTCGCTGGGAGCAGTTGACCGGAGTGCTTCTCCGGACGCGGTGCAGTGGTTGTCGCCAGACAGACCACTGACCGATCCGGAGAAG
>DATLGM010000208.1:0-19232 GCA_035540515.1 Egibacteraceae bacterium
GTGGGGCGGCGGGACCATGTCCTCGAGCCCCGGGGTGCGCCCGCCGGGCGCCGGCTGGGTGGGCACCACCAGCGCCGGCGCCTCGGTAGCGCCGGCGGGGGCGGGCTCGACGATCATGGGGGTGACCGAGGCCGTGGTGACCGGCGCGGGCGCCGGCGCCTTGGCGTGGGGCGGACGGCCTTGCCAGACGACGACCACGCCGTCGGCCGGCGCCGGCTCGCCGGCGGGGGGCCACTGGGCCGTGACAGGCCCGCCGCGCCGGTTGAACCGGACGACCTGCACGGTCAGGTCGCCCAGCGCGTGCTCGGCCTCGGCGACGGTCAGCCCGGACAGGTCGGGCAGCACCGTCTGCGACTGCTCGGCGAGCCGTTGCACCAGCTGCACCGAGGACGCCGGCGGGTGCGCCAGCGCCGCAAGGTCGATTGCGGGCACGGCGGAAGGCCCCGGCGCGGCAGCGCCGCACGCCGTCGACCCGACGGCGAGCAGGGCCGCTGCTGCGGCGACGCGGGCATGGCGAACGAACGTCATCCCACAAGATGTCGGCTGCCGCGGGGCGCGGCTTGACTGCCCGCGGCACACGGGCCGACCCGCCGCCTGCACGGCTGCCGGTTGTTCCAACTGGCGGTCCATGGCAGACTCGCAGGGATTGCCGCGATCGTCGCGGCGGTCCGTCATGCCCGGAACGGGTGCCGCAGCCATCGCTGCGAGGAGCACCGACGAGGCCTCGGCCACGCCCCAGGTGCCCGACGTTACCCACCGTCCGTCCGCCGGGTCTGCAACCACACAAGGAGAGAATGTGAGCAAGGCCGTCGTCCCGAACAAGGACGAGATCATCCGCGAATACGCCACCATCGACGGTGACACCGGTTCACCCGAGGTCCAGGTGGCGCTGCTGACCGCTCGGATCAACCACCTGACCGAGCACCTCAGGACGCACAAGAAAGACCACCACTCGCGCCGCGGGCTGCTGCAGCTCGTCGGTCGTCGTCGTCGGCTGCTGGCCTACCTGCAGAAAAACGACGTCGAGCGCTACCGCTCGCTCATCGGGCGACTCGGTCTGCGCCGCTGAGATCTGACGCCGAGCCCTTCCGGGCTCGGCGTTTTGACAACTGCACAAACGCACTGCAACGCCCCGTGCCGGGAAGTCGGCTCACCAGCCTCAGTTGTCAGTGGAGACCCTCGAACCGCCCGGTTCGAGCGCCCTCACTGGGAACTGGCGCCCGAGCCGCCGTCCCGACGGGCATGACGCCGATGCACGGCATCGGCAGGAGGAGACCCACGGAATGGGCAAGCTCGGAAACCATGAAGTCGCCACGAAGATCGGCGACGTCGAAATCCGCTTCGAGACCGGCAAGCTGGCCGGTCAGGCCGGGGGCTCGGCCGTCGCGCACGTCGGTGACACCACACTGCTGGTGACCTCGACGGCGTCGAAGAGCCCCAAGGAGCACCTGGACTTCTTCCCGCTCACCGTCGACTTCGAAGAGAAGATGTACGCGGCGGGGAAGATCCCCGGCGGCTTCTTCAAGCGCGAGGGTCGCGCCAGCGAGAACGCCATCCTCACCTCGCGGCTGATCGACCGCCCCATGCGGCCGACGTTCGACAACGGCCTGCGCAACGAGATCCAGATCCTCGTGCTGACCCTGTCGGCCGACCAGGTCAACCCCCCGGACGTGCTCGCGATCAACGGCGCCTCCATGGCGACGATGCTCGCCGGCATCCCCTTCGACGGCCCGGTCGCCGGTGTCCGCATGGCGATGGACCGCGACGGCCGCTGGACACCGTTCCCGACGTTCGAGTTCCTCGAGACCGAGGCAGTGTTCGACCTCGTCGTCGCCGGCCGGCTCAACAAGGAGTCCGGTGACATCGACATCCTCATGGTCGAGGCCGAGGCGACCACCAACGCGGTCAGCCACATCGAGATGGGCGCGACCGCCCCGACCGAGGAGATCGTCGGCGAGGCCCTGCAGGAGGTTCGCGGCCACCTCAAGGCGCTGTGTGACATCCAGCTGGAGCTGGTGGACAAAGCCGGCGCCCGCGAGGCGTCGAACTACCCGCTGTTCCCGGCCTACGACCCCCGGGTCCTGGAGGAGGTGCAGCGCGCGGTCGGCGACGAGCTCGCCGCGGTGTTCGCCGACGCCTCGATCGACAAGACCACCCGCAACGACCGCGTCGCCGCCCTCAAGGAGAAGGCGATCGACGCGGTGTTCGAGAACGCCGGCGACGTCGAGGCGACCGACGAGCAGCTGGAGTCCCAGGCCAAGAACGCGTTCCGCTCGGTGGAGAAGACCACCATCCGCCGGCGCGTGGTCAACGACGGCGTGCGCATCGACGGTCGCGGCCCCAAGGACATCCGCGAGCTGTCCGCCGAGGTGGGCGTCCTGCCGCGCGCGCACGGCTCCGGGCTGTTCAAGCGCGGTGAGACCCAGGTGCTCAACGTGCTGGCGTTGGGCATGACGCGCGAGGCGCAGCGGATCGACACCATCGACCCCAACACCGAGAAGCGGTACATCCACCACTACAACTTCCTGCCGTTCTCGACCGGCGAGACCGGCTTCATGCGCGGCCCCAAGCGCCGCGAGATCGGTCACGGAGCGCTTGCTGAGCGTGCGCTGCTGCCCGTCATCCCCGACGTCGAGGCGTTCCCGTACACCCTGCGGCTGGTCAGCGAGGTGCTGTCGTCGAACGGATCGACCTCGATGGGATCGGTCTGCGCGTCGACGCTGTCGCTGATGGACGCCGGCGTCCCGATCCACGCTCCCGTCGGCGGCATCGCCATGGGCCTGATCGCCGAGGACGGCAAGTACACGACGCTGACCGACATCCTGGGCGCCGAGGACGCGTTCGGTGACATGGACTTCAAGGTCGCCGGCACCAGCGAGTTCATCACCGCGCTGCAGCTGGACACCAAGTTGTCGGGCATCCCGTCCGACGTGCTGGCCGACGCGCTGACGCAGGCCAAGGAGACGCGCACCGAGATCCTGCGCGTCATCACGGACTGCATCCCCGAGCCCCGCGCGGAGATGAACCCGACCGCCCCCCGCGTGCTGGTCGAGTACATCCCCGGCGACAAGATCGGCGAGGTCATCGGGCCCAAGGGCAAGATCATCCGCGAGATCACCGAGGAAACCGGCGCGGACATCAACATCGACGACATCGACGGCCGCGGTGTCGTGCACATCTACTCCAGCGACGGCCACAAGGCGCAGATGGCGCTGGACCGCATCCGCGCGATCGCCAACCCGGTGGTCCCGCAGGCCGGTGAGCGCTACTACGGCACCGTGGTCAAGACCGCGGACTTCGGCGCGTTCGTGTCGCTGACCCCCGGCTCGGACGGGCTGCTGCACATCTCCAAGCTGCCCAAGACCGAGGGCAAGCGGCTGAACCACGCCGACGAGGCCGTCAGCGTGGGCGACAAGATGTGGGTCGAGGTCGTCGAGGTCAAAGACGGCCGCAAGTTCAGCCTGCAGCTGGTCGACGGCCCTGACACCGGCGGCGCCGGCTCCGACAATGGCGGCTCTGGCGGCGGCGGCAACGCCGCGCAAGCCGAGCAGCCTGCGAGCACCCCGGTCGACATCGCCCCGCCCCCGCCGCGCGCCGACGCCGGCGACGGTGACTCGCGCGAGCGGACCCGCACCCGGTCGCGTGACCAGGGCGAGCGCGGCGGCGACCGCGAGCGCAGCCGCGGCGGGTCCTCGGAGGAGTCCGAGGGCGAGGGCATCCGGCGACGCAGGCGTCGCCGGTAGTGCCCACCCGCACCACCACCACGACGGTCGCCGAGGGCGTCGAGCTGACCACGCTGCCCTCGGGGCTGCGCGTGGCCACCGAGACGATGCCCGATGTGCGCTCGGTCGCCGTGGGGTTCTGGATCGGCGTCGGGTCGCGTGACGAGCGCGACCCGGTCGCCGGGGCCAGCCACTTCCTCGAGCACCTGCTGTTCAAGGGCACCAAGCGACGCAGCGCGCAGGAGATCGCCGCCGTCATCGACGCCGTCGGCGGCGACATGAACGCGTTCACGTCCAAGGAGTACACGTGCTTCTACGTGCGCTGCCTGGACCGTGACCTGTCGCTGGCCGTCGACGTCCTCGGCGACATGATGACCTCGTCGGTGGTGCGCAGCGCCGACGTGGAGGCCGAGCGGCAGGTGGTGCTCGAAGAGATCCACATGCACCACGACACGCCCGACGATCTGGTCCACAGCGTGTTCTCCGCCGCGTACTTCGGCGAGCACCCGTTGGGCCGCGAGGTCCTGGGCGACGAGCAGACGATCGGCGGTATGACCCGCGACCAGGTGCACCGCTACTACCGGCGCCACTACGTGCCCGGCAACGTGACGGTGGCCGTCGCCGGCAACGTCCGCCACGCCGACGTCGTCGAGCAGGTGGCCGCCGCGGTGGGGGACTGGTCCGGCGACCTGCCCGGGGCGCGCCGGTCGACGCCCGACGCGGGCTCGCCGGGAACGGTGCTGCGCGCCCGCCCGACGGAGCAGACCCACATCGTCCTTGGCGGTCGTGGCGTCGGTCGCAGCGACGACCGCCGGTGGGCGGCCGGCGTGCTGAACCAGGCGCTGGGGGGCGGGATGGCCAGCCGGCTGTTCCAGGAGATCCGCGAGCGCCGCGGGCTGGTGTACTCGGTGTACAGCTACAACGGCATGTACGTCGACAGCGGCACGTTCGCCGTGTACGCCGGCACGACCCCCCGCAAGGCCGACGAGGTGCTGGCCGTCACCCGCGCCGAGCTCGACGCGGTGCTGACGCAGGGCATCACCGACGACGAGCTGCTGCGCGCCAAGGGCCACATGGCGGGGTCCACGATCCTGGCGCTGGAGGACACCGGCAGCCGGATGAACCGCGTGGGGCGGGCGCTGACCAGTGGTGTGCCGCTGCTCAGCCTCGACCAGACCCTCGCCGCCATCGAGGCGGTGACCCTCGACGACGTCCGAGAGATCGCGTCGGTGCTCCTGTCGGGGCCCTGGACGCTGGCGATGGTGGGGCCGGTCGGTGACGTCGACCCGGCCACCCTCGACCAGTACACGACGGCGGCGTAGTCGCCGTGGTGCGCGTCGCGGTGGTCGGGGCGGCAGGGCGGATGGGCTCGGCGGTCTGCCAGGCGGTGCGCGACGACGACGAGCTGGAGCTGGTCGCCGAGGTCGACGCCCACGACTCGCTCGACGCCGTCCTGGACGCCGGCGCTGACGTGGCCGTGGAGTTCACGCTTCCCGACAGCGTCAAGCGCAACGCGGCCTGGCTGCTGCGCCGCGGCGTCCACACCGTCGTCGGCGCGACCGGCCTCGCCGAGGCCGACCTGGAGGAGCTGCGGGAGCTGACCGGGCCGGCGAACCTGTTCGTGGCACCCAACTTCGCGATCGGGGCGGTGCTCATGATGCGCTTCGCCGAGGAAGCCGCGCGCCACCTGCCGGACGTCGAGATCACCGAGCTGCACCACGACCGCAAGGTCGACGCCCCCAGCGGCACGGCGCTGCGCACGGCCCAGCTGATCGCCAAGGCGCGCCGGCAGGCGCCCAGCCGCAGCGACGAGGACCCCGCCAGGGGGCTGCGCGTCGACGGCGTGCCGGTCCACAGCGTCCGCCTGCCGGGCCTCGTCGCCAGCCAGGAGGTCGTGTTCGGCGGCCCAGGTCAGACCCTGACCATCCGCCACGACTCGATCGACCGGGGTTCGTTCATGCCGGGCGTGATCCTGGCGGTCAAGAAGGTCGCCACCCGCCCCGGCCTCACGGTCGGCCTCGAACACCTGCTGTAACCCGCACCGGGGGATCGATCGCGTCGCCCGGCGACGGTGTCAGCGGTCGACGGCGCGGCGGCTGGCGGCGTAGGCCGCGGCGCGCCAGCGCTGCAGCGGACCCGCCGGCGTCAGGTCGCCGCCTGTCCGCCACGGATCGAACCGCACATGGCGCGCGGCCGGATCGGTCACCTCGCCGCCGAGGCGGACCACGCCCAGCGCCCGGCGCCGGCCCAGCAGGCTCACGGCGGTCAGCGTCACCGTCGCGCCCGCCCCGGCGCGCACGGCGTCCAGCGGCTCGTCGGCGGTCGGCAGACCCGCGACGGTCGCCTGCACGATGTCCGCACGCGCCCCGACCTGGTGGGGCAGCAGCGACGAGAAGACCGCCCCGTCGAACGCGCCGGCGGGTCGCAGCAGGTGCTGCACGGCCGGCGCCCCGCCGGCGCTGGCCAGCAGCAGGTCCTGGGTTCCGAACCGCAGGGCGATCCCGAGGACGTCGGGCCAGCCCCGGGGCAGCCCGACCGACTTGGAGAACCGCACGATCCCCGTGGCGCCGTCCATCTCCCGCCAACGCCGGGGCAGGTCGCCACGCGCCGGCACGGCCAGCGTTGCCGTCACCACGACGCCCTCGGGATGCATCGCCCGGCGCCCCCGCAGCCGGGACAGCGTCCCGAAGACCGCGGCGGTGGGGCGGGACACCGCCGGTGGCAGCGAGATGAGCTCGGCGGGGACCGGGGGTTGCAGCAGGTCGGTCATCACGCCGGTACTGCCCCGTCATGACCCCGCCCAACCGCCTCGCCCGCTACCGTGATCGGCCCCGCAGTGCAGGAGGTCATGTGACACACATCGCAGGCAAGGTCGCGGTGGTGACCGGCGCCGGCTCGGGTATCGGCCGTGCGCTGGCGCTGCAGCTAGCGCGCCGGCGTTGCTCGCTGGCGCTGACCGATGTCGTGCCGGCCGACCTGGAGCACACAGCCGCGGCCTGCCGGCGCGCGGGGGCTGCTGACGTCATGACCTCCGTCGTCGACGCGGCGAACCGCGATGCGGTCACCCACCACGCCGGGCAGGTGCTCGACCGGTTCGGGGCGGTGCACCTGCTGTTCAACAACGCCGGCATCGGGCTGGTCGCCGAGGTGCTCGAGCAGCGACTCGACGACGTCCAGCGGATCCTGGACGTCAACCTCGGCGGGGTGATCAACGGCACGCAGGTCTTCCTGCCGCACCTGATCGCCTCGGGCGGCGGTCACCTGATCAACATCTCGAGCATCTTCGGGATGATCGCCATCCCGACGCAGAGCGCGTACCACGCCAGCAAGTTCGCGGTCCGCGGCTACACCGAGGGCATCGCGGTCGAGATGCGGATGGCCGGCCACCCGGTCCGCGTCAGCTGCGTCCACCCGGGCGGCATCGCCACCAACATCGCGCGCAACGCACACCTGCGGGGCCCGCGCGACCGCCACGAGGTCGCGTCGCTGTTCGACCAGCTCGCCACCACATCGCCGGAGCGCGCCGCCCGCACGATCCTGCGCGGCGTCGAGCGCAACCGCACCCGCATCATGGTCGGCGCCGATGCCCATGCGCTGCACCTGATGGGCCAGCTGCTGGGATCCCGCTACCTGGGCGTCGTCGCGGCGATCGGCCGGCGCCGGCTGGCTGCGCTGGACAACGGCTCGGCCGCCCGCGTCGCGGGCGGGTCCACGCCGACGCCGCCGATCGTCGGCGCCGGCGAGGCGGCCTCGTAGACTCCGGCGCCCCGCCCACGCCAACCGCCGGAGCCGGAGTGCACCCGTACGTCGTCGAGCCGTTCACCCCCGATGAGCGCGCGGTGCTCGACCGCCACTTCACCAACACCGACAGCCCGGTGTTCGCACTGGTGGACCTGCCCGAGGTCGTCAAGGGCGCGCTGTTCGCCCGCTACTCGCGGTCCCCGAAGAGCCTGCGGCGGCTGCTGCTGGACGAGTTCGCCGGTGACCTCGACGACCTGCAGCAGACCGGGACCGGCGCCACCACCACGGACGCGGAGGCCGCGACTCGTGCCGGCAGGCTGTACGAGCGGGTGTTCTCCGAGTACGGCGACGACTCCGTCGCGCAGCTCGGCGGGGCCCACGTCGCCGTCGAGCAGGCGTCGAACCTGTTGACCAAGCAGCTGGAGTGGGGGCGACTGGCCGCCTACCTCGAGCAGTCCACCCGCTACATCGCCTACGACGACCAGCCGGGCGGGCGCTACCGCTACTACCGCGACCCCGACGTCATGGCCTCGGAGCACGGCGGCGCGTACGTCGAGACGCTCGACGCGGTCTTCGACACCTACCGCGACCTGTTGCCGCAGGTGATGCAGTGGGCGCAGCAGCGGTTCCCCCGCGACGAGGGGACCTCCGAGGCGGCTCACCGCAACGCGATCAAGGCCAAGGCGTGCGACGTCCTGCGCGGCCTGCTGCCCGCCGCCACGGTCTCCAACGTCGGCATCTTCGCCTCAGGCCAGTCCTACGAGCAGCTGCTGCTGCGCCTGCGGTCCTCCGAGCTGGCGGAGGCCCGCTGGGTCGGCGACCGGATGCTGACCGAGCTGCGCAAGGTCATCCCGTCGTTCCTGGTTCGCGTCGACCGCCCCGACCGCGGCGGGGTGTGGTCAGAGTATCTGGCCGGCACCCGCTCGGCGACGCGGTCGCTGGCCGAGGCGCTGCTCGCCGGCGTCCAGCCGGAGCCCGTGCCAGAGGTCGACCTGGTCGCCTGGTCGCCCGAGGCCGAGGACGAGGTGCTGACCGGGATGCTGTACCCGCACAGCCGCCTTCCCGAGCACCAGCTGCGGGCGATCGTCGAGGACATGTCCACGCTGAACCGCATGCGCGTGCTGCAGGCGTACGCCGGGGAGCGCGCCAACCGCCGCCACAAGCCGGGGCGTGCCCTCGAGCGGGTCTGGTACCGCTTCGACGTCTGCGGCGACTACGGGGCGTTCCGCGACCTGCAGCGCCACCGGATGCTCACCATCGAGTGGCAAGAGCTGTCACCCCAGCACGGCTATGACACGCCGCCGGAGGTCGAGGAGGCGGGCATCGCCGACGCCTGGCACCGCACGCTGGACCGACAGGCCGAGCTGCACGAGCGCCTGCGCATCGACTTCCCGCGCCAGGCCCAGTACGCCGTGGGCTTCGCCTACCGGCTGCGCTGGTCGATGCAGCTCAACGCCCGCGCCGCGATGCAGATGCTCGAGCTGCGCACGACCCCGCAGGGCCACCCGTCGTACCGGCGGATCTGTCAGGAGATGCACCGGCTGATCGAGCACAAGGCCGGCCATCGCGCCATCGCGGCGATGATGAGCCACGTCGACCACAGCGCCGGCGAGCTCGAGCGGCTCGAGGCCGAGCGCGCCGCCGAACGCCGGCGCGCCGCTCGCGCAGGGCAGTAGCAGCGCGGTTGGCCGCCCGGCGCGGCGTAGCATCTGCGCGATGAGCAGGCTCCCGGCCCCCGATCACGTCCTGCTCCGCCGCTTCGGCCTCGTCCGCGCCGTCGGCGGCGGCGCGTACATCATCGGCGTGGTCGTCCTGGCGTTCCTCTTCGGGCGACAGATCTGGCCGCTGGCGCTGGGTGTGCCCGTGCTGGCGGTCGTCACGACGCTGTACTTCACCCGGTCCGCGCGCTACCCCCGCACCGCGGTGATCGCCTCCCTGGCGGCCGACGCGCTCGTCCTGGGCGGCGCGGTCGCGTTCCTGGGGGGGACCGGCTCCGGGTTGGTGATGCTGTACGCCATCGTCGTGGTCAGCGCCGGCATCATGCTGGGTCCCGCAGCCGCCGCGGGGTTCACCCTGTTCACGGTGGCGCTCAGCCTGCTGCAGCTGGGCATCGAGCAGCTGGGCTACCCGCCGGTGCTGCTGCACCGACCAGCGCTCGAGGACCGGGTGCCGATCCTCGCCGTGAGCCTGGCCGGCCTGGTCAGCGTGGGCTACCTCGCGGGCACCTACGCGCAGCGGCTGCACGAGCTGATCGCCGAGGGTGGGGAGCGGATCGCCGCCGTCCAGCGCCGCGGGTGGCGACGCCGGTCGTTCGCCGCCCGCGCGGCCGTCGACGTCCGCACGCCGCTGCTGGACCTCGAGCACGTGGCCGACGAGATCGAGCACCAGTCCGATGCGTCCGACGCCGAGGAGCTGCGGCGCCTCGCCGGGCGCGTCCGCATGGCGGTCACCCTGGTCGACGCGGAGCTGCAGCAGCTGTCCGACGTCGTCGCCCTGGAGGAGGCCGGCGACTCCCGGCCCGAGCCAATCCTGCTCAGCCGCGTCGTCGACGACTCGCTGATCGCCCTTGCCGATCGGCTGCGGGACCACCGCGTCGAGGTCGACATCCCGCCACTGAAGGTGCTGGGCGACCGCCGCGCCACGCGCAGGGTCGTGTTCAACCTGCTGGAGAACGTCGCGGACCACACCCCAGCGGGCACACGGGTCCACGTCACCGCCGTGACGACCGCGGGGTCGGGCGTGCTGGTGGTGACCGACAACGGCCCCGGCGTGCCCGAGGCCACAGCCGCGCAGCTGTTCACCGGCCCCGACGAGCGGCGGCGGGACGCGCGCGAGTCGCTGCCCAAGGTGGGGTTGCCGCTGGTCGCCGAGCTGTGCGAGGCGATGAACGCCAAGGTCCACTACGAGCCGGCCCCCGGCGGCGGTTCGCGGTTCATGGTCAAGATGCGCCTGGCGCCGGCCGCCGCTCCCAGCTCGGACGACGACCCGCCGGCGGAGGTACGCGGATTGCACGGCAGCGCTCGTTAGACTCGCCTGACCGTTGCCGAATCAGGACTTCCCCATGCCATCACTCGGTCGTGTGCTCACCGCCATGGCCACACCCATGCACGACGATCGCCGTGTCGACTACGACGGCGTGCAGACCCTCGCGGCCTACCTGGTTGATCACGGCAGCGACGGTCTCGTGGTGTGCGGGACGACCGGGGAGTCGCCGACGCTGTCGCACGACGAGACGCTGAAGATGTTCCGGGTCACGGTCGAGGCGGTGGGCGACCGGGCCACCGTCGTGGCGGGGACCGGCAAGAACGACACGGCGGCCACGGTGGCGCTGACCCGGGAGGCGACCGCCCTGGGCGTCGACGCCATCATGCTCGTCACGCCGTACTACAACCGGCCGTCGCAGCGGGGGCTGGCCAACCACTTCACCCAGGCCGCCGCCGCCACCGACCTGCCCGTGATGCTCTACAACATCCCCTCGCGGTCAGCCGCGGAGATCGCACCCGAGACGGTCCTGGAGCTGGCGACGTCGGTCGACAACATCGTCGCGGTCAAAGATGCCGTCGGTGATTTCGTCAAGACCGCCTGGCTCGCCGGGCGCAAGCCGACGGACTTCGACATCTACTCCGGAGACGACGCGACGTTCCTGCCCCTGCTGGCGGTGGGCGGCACGGGTGTCGTCAGCGTGGCGGCGCACCTGGTCGGCGACGACATCGCTCGCATGGTCGAGCTGTACCCGACCGACCCGGTCAAGGCCCGCGAGATCCACCTGCGGCTGCTGCCGGTGTTCACCGGTCTGTTCGTCGACACCAGCCCCGGCCCGCTGAAGGCTGCCCTACACATGGCCGGCCTGCCTGCCGGCCCCGTGCGCCCGCCGCTGGCGGACGCCGACGAGCGCGTGGAGCAGGCGTTGCGTGACGCCTTCGACCAGGCGGGGGTGACGCTCTGAGCCCGCCGGTCGAGGTCGCGTTCTACGGGGGCCTGGGTGAGATCGGGGCCAACATGGCCTCGGTTGAGGTGGACGGCCGCGTCGCCCTGATCGACGTGGGGTTGACCTTCCCCGACGCCGAGCACTTCGGGATCGACTTGATCCTGCCCGACTGGAGCCGGCTGCGTGCCCGTGCCGATGACGTGCACTGCGTGGTCATCACCCACGGGCACGAGGATCACATGGGCGCCCTGCCCTTCTTCCTGCGCGACTTCCCGGGCGTGCCGGTGTACGGCACGAAGCTGACGCTGGGCCTGATCGCCGCCAAGCTCGAGGAGCACCCGGACGTCGAGGCGGACCTGCGGGAGGTCGAGGCCGGCGAACGGCTGGAGACGGGTCCGTTCGACATCGAGTTCATCGGCGTGACGCACTCCATCCCGGACGGGATGGCTGTGGCCTTCCACACGCCGCACGGGACGATCTTGCACTCGGGGGACTTCAAGCTCGACCAGACCCCGATCGACGGCAAGCCGACCGACCTGCCCCACCTGGCGCAGCTGGGTGACGACGGCGTCGCGCTGCTGCTGGCGGACTCGACCAACGCCGACCACCCCGGCCACGTGCCGTCCGAGCGGCGGATCGGCAAGACGCTGCGCGACGTCTTCGCCGACGCCGACGGCCGAATCATCGTGACCACCTTCGCCAGCCACATCCACCGGGTGCAGCAGGTGATCGACGCGTCGGTCGAGGCGGGCCGCAAGATCTGCCTGGTCGGTCGGTCCATGGTGCGCAACATGCCGATCGCGCGCGATCTCGGTTACCTGCACTACGACGACAGCGACGTGGTCGAGCTGGGCGAGGTGACGGGTGCCGAGCGCGACCGCGTCGTGATCATCTGCACCGGCTCGCAGGGCGAACCCTATGCCGCGCTGTCGCTGATGGCCGCCGGCCAGCACCGCCAGATCCAGCTCGAGGCCGGCGACACCGTCGTGATGGCGTCGTCGGTCATCCCCGGCAACGAGTCGGCGATCTACCGCACCATCAACGGTCTGTTCCGCCAGGGCGCCCGCGTCGTGCACAAGGGGATCGCCGACGTGCACGTGTCGGGACACGCCGCCGCCGACGAGCTGAAGTTCTTCCACAACATCGTCCGGGCGGCGGCGTTCGTGCCCGTGCACGGGGAGTACCGCCACCTTCTGGCACACGCGCACATCGCCCGGCAGACCGGCACGCCGGACGACCAGGTGGTGGTGTGCGAAGACGGCGACACGGTGCTGCTCGAGGACGGTCGCGTCCGCCGCGGCGAGTCGTTCCAGCCGGGCCGGGTGTACGTCGACGGACTCGGCGTCGGCGACGTCGGCAACGCCGTGCTGCGCGAACGCGGCAAGCTGTCGGAGGAGGGGATCTGCGTTGCCGTCGTCCAGGTCGACCAGCACACCCGCGTCGTCGACACGCCCCGCGTGTTCCAGCAAGGTGTGATCTACGAGCGCGAGCAGAGCGACCTGCTCGACCACGCGGCCAAGATGCTGTCCGAGGAGCTGTCGGGTGTCGGTGACGGCGACCCGGCCGTGGTGCGCCGCACCGTGTCCTCGGCGCTCGGGCGGTTCTGGAACGAGCGGACCGGCCGGCGCCCGGTGATCCTGCCGATCGTGGTGGAGGTGTAGATGGCGCGCCAGACCACCAAGCGAGCGCCGGCGTCCACCACGCGCCGGTCCACCGCCAGCCGGCCGGCGTCGCGCAGCGGCCGGTCCTCGGCGGGGCGCTCAACGTCGTCGGGGCGGTCATCGTCGTCGCGGTCGACCGCTCGCTCGACATCGACCAACCGCCGCCAGCCGTCCCGCCGCACCCCGCCGCCACCGCAGGCCAGCCACGCGCGCGAGGTGTGGGGGATCGGGCTGCTGGTGCTCGCCGCCCTGACGGCGCTGGGGGTGTGGTTCGACTCCGCCGGGACGCTGGGCGTGTACCTCATGTTGCTGTTCCGGGGGCTGTTCGGGGTCCTGGGGTTGTTCGCACCGGTGGCGCTGGTCCTGGCCGGGGTGATGCTGCTCCGGGAGAAGTCACCCGACAACGGCCGCGTCGCGGTCGGCGCCGGCGTCACGATCGCCGCGGTCGCCGGCCTGTGGCACCTGGCCGCCGGCGCGCCGGCGTTCGGTGCCCGCCCCGCCGCGCTGCACCGCGCGGCCGGCTGGCTGGGTGCCGCGATGTCGCTGCCACTGCAGCAGGTCGCGGCCACAGCCGGCGCCGTCGTCTTGCTGCTGGGGCTGCTCGCACTGGGCATCTTGATCACCACCGCCACGCCGCCGCGCACCGTCGTGCGCTGGGTCACCGAACGGCTGGGGTCCGCGCGCGACCGCCGCGCCGAGGCGCGCGAACGCCGGCGACTGGAAGCCGAGGAGCACACCGAGATCGTCCTGCCCGACGACGAGTCGCCCGACGACGAGGCTGCCGAGGACGACCAGGACGCCGGCGACGAGACCGCCGCCGTGGCGCTGACCACGGTGCTCGACGACGACGACGACCCCGACGCGACCGGCCCGATCTTCGAGGGCGTGGTCGACGACGAGCCGGCCGACGGCGCCGACGAGGCGGCCGAGGCGACCGACACGCAGCTGATGCCCGCCACCGTGCCGCGCGAGCAGCCCGAGGACACCGGGGCGCTCAAGCTGGCGCCGCCCGCCGGCGGCGAGGACCCCTGGGCGGGCTACGAGCTGCCGCCGCTGACGCTGCTGCGCGGCGGCAAGGCCGCGCCCGGCAACAAGCGGACCCTGGACCAGATGACCCGGGCGCTGGAGCACACGCTGCAGCAGTTCGGGGTCGACGCGAAGGTGGCCCGCGTGTCGCGCGGGCCAACGGTCACGCGCTTCGAGCTGCAGCTGGGCGACGGCGTCCGAGTCGGAGCGGTCACCAAGCTCGGCGACGACATCTCCTACGCGCTGGCCACCGCCGAGATCCGCATCGTGGCGCCGATCCCCGGCAAGTCGGCGATCGGCATCGAGGTCCCCAACCGCGACCGCGACCTGATCACTCTCGGCGACGTGCTGCGCTCCCCCGAAGCGGAGGCGCAGCGGCACCCGATGGCGGCCGGCATCGGCGTGGACATCTCCGGCAACTCGGTGATGGTCAACCTCGCGTCGATGCCGCACCTGCTGATCGCCGGCGCCACGGGGTCGGGCAAGTCGGTGACGATGAACGGCATCGTCACCAGCATCATCGCCCGTGCCACGCCGGCGCAGGTCCGGATGATCCTCGTCGACCCCAAGCGGGTGGAGCTGAACCACTACGACGGGGCGCCGCACCTGCTCACCCCCGTCGTCACCGACCCCAAGCGCGCGACCGAGGCGCTGGCGTGGACGGTCAAGGAGATGGAGCAGCGCTACGAGCGGCTGGCCCTGCTCGGGTACCGCAACATCGACACCTACAACCAGGCGGTCCGCGACGGCACGGTCCGCACCGTCCCCACCCTGAAGCACAGCAAGGCGGCCGATCTCGCCGGGGCGGGAGGGGATCCAGGCGCTCAAGCAGCCGAAGGCGGTAGCGCCCCAGTCTGGGAGCCGCTTCCCTACATCCTGTTCGTGATCGACGAGCTGGCGGACCTGATGATGGTCGCGCCCCGCGATGTCGAGGGCCACATCGTGCGGATCGCCCAGATGGCCCGCGCGGTCGGGATCCACCTCATCGTGGCGACGCAGCGCCCATCGGTCGACGTCGTCACGGGTCTGATCAAGGCGAACATCCCGTCACGGATCGCCCTGGCGATGGCGACGCAGGCCGACAGCCGCACGATCCTGGACCAGGGCGGCGCCGAGAAGCTGGTGGGCCTCGGCGACATGCTGTTCATGCCGGCCAACGCCTCCAAGCCGCACCGCATCCAGGGCTGCTATCTCGACGAGCGCGAGATCGAGCAGATCGTCGACCACTGCAAGAAGCAGCGGCAGGCCGACTACGCCAGCGGGATCGTGCGCTCCGGTGACGAGGCCGCGATGGCGGACATGACCGGCGACGACGCCAGCGACGAGGATCTCACCCGGGCGGCGATGGAGCTCGTCGTGCGGTCGGGGCTGGGATCGACCTCGATGCTGCAGCGCAAGCTCAAGGTCGGCTTCGCCCGCGCCGGCCGCCTCATGGACGAGCTGGAGACCATGGGGGTCGTCGGCCCGTCCGAGGGCCCCAAGGCCCGACAGGTCCTCATGACCGTCGAGGAGCTCGAGAACCGCACCGAACAGGGTCTGTAGCGCCACGACCCGGCGCCGGCGGCCTCACCCCGCCCCGCGGTTCCCCCACCACTGCGGTGTGTGGGTCTGGGTCAAATGCCGAGGGGGTGTGTGGGTGTGAGTGCACTGGGTTGCACTCAGACCCACACGGGTGGCGGCGCTTGCGCTCAGACCCACACACCGCAGTTGAGGGGGTGTGGGACCGCGGCGTGGGGTCAGGCGATCGCGCCGGCGTCGCGCAGCGCGGTGATCTCCTCGGGCGACAGGCCGGCCTCGGTCAGGACGGCGTCGGTGTGCTGGCCCGGCCGCACCGGCGGGCCGCTGATGGCGCCGGCGGTCCGTGAGAACCGGGGCGCCGGCGCCGGCTGCACGACGCCGTCGACCGCGACGAACGTCTGTCGCGTCACGTTGTGGGGGTGCGCGGGGGCCTCGGTCAGGGACAGCACGGGGGCCACGCACGCGTCGGAGCCGTCGAACACCTCCGCCCACTCGTCGCGGGTGCGCCCGGCGAAGATCTCGGCCAGCCGCGCCGCCTGCGCCGGCCATTGGGCCCGGTCGTGCTGCGGCCACTGCGCGGGATCCAGGTCCAGGCGCGCCAGCAGCTCGGCGTAGAACTGCGGCTCCAGCGCCCCGACGGCGACGTAGCCACCCCCGGCGCAGGCGTAGCAGCGGTAGAACGGCGCGGCGCCGTCGAGCAGGTTCGCCTCGCGCTGATCGCTCCACAGCCCCATGGCGAGCATCCCGTGGAACATCGCCGTCTGCAGCGCCGCCCCGTCGACCATGGCGGCGTCGACGACCTGACCCCGCCCCGACACCGACCGTTCCACCAGGGCGCAGACCACCCCGAACGCCAGCAGCATCCCCCCGCCCCCGAAGTCCGCGACGTAGTTCAGCGGCACGGGGGGCGGGGCGTCGGCCGCGCCGACGGGGTGCAGGGCCCCCGCCAGGGCGATGTAGTCGAGGTCGTGGCCGGCGCGGGGCGCCCAGGGCCCGTCCTGGCCCCAGCCGGTCATCCGCCCGTAGACCAGCCCAGGATTGGCGGCCAGCAGGTCGTCGGGACCCAGCCCCAGGCGCTCGGCCACCCCTGGGCGGAACCCTTCGATCAGCACGTCGGCGCGTTCGGCCAACCGCCGGGCCGCGCCGGCGCCGGCCGGCTGCTTCAGGTCGATCCCCACCGACCGCCGGCCCCGGCCCAGGACGTCCCGGGCCGGCGCCAGCCCGGCCCCGAGCCCGGCGACGTGCGCGGCCCGGTCGACGCGGACGACGTCGGCGCCCATGTCGGCCAGCAGCATTCCCGCGAACGGCCCGGGTCCGATCCCGGCGATCTCCACAACTCGGACACCGGACAGGGGCCCGGCCCTGTCAGAGGAGGAGTTGGGGGCCATGTTTGCGAACCGATCAGGAACGGGCATTCTGCCGGGACGAACTGCGCAGCGTAGCCGTCACTGTTCGCTTCGCCGTTCGTTGTCAGGGGCACGGGGGTTCTTCGTGTACCTGGCAGGTGGGGCACGGGCGATTTGACGAGGACCCGATGAGAAAGCTGCGGACGGCATTCGAGGAGCTGGGCGGGATCACTGCGATCGCGCTCGACGGCACCTTGGCCTTGCGCAAGCGTCCCTTCCAGGGCGGGGAGTTCGTCCGGCAGTGCTGGTTCTTGGTCAAGGTGTCCGCGGTGCCGCTGGTCCTGGTGTCGCTGCCGTTCGGGATGATCATCGCCTTGCACGTCGGGTCGTTCTTCCGGCAGCTGGGCGCCGAGGCGAACATCGGCTCGGCCCTGTTGCTCGCCGTCGTCCGCGAGCAGGCCCCGATCGCGACCGCCCTGCTGATCGCCGGCGCCGGCGGGAGCGCCATGTGCGCGGACCTGGGCAGCCGGCGCATCCGCGACGAGATCGACGCGATGCAGGTCATGGGCGTGGATCCCATGCACCGCCTCGTCGGACCGCGTCTGCTCGCCTCCAGCGTCGTCGCGATCATGTTCGTGTCGTTCGTGGCCGTGGCCGGGATCATGGGCGGCTGGTACTTCGCCGTACCGGTCCAGGGCGGCACCTCCGGCGCGTACTTCTCCAGCCTGTCCGCCCTGGCGATGTTGCCGGACTTCTACATGATGCTGATCAAGGCGGTGATGTTCGGGTTCACCGCCGGCGCGGTCGCCTGTTACAAGGGCTACAACGTCAAAGGGGGCCCCAAGGGGGTCGGGGACGCGGTGCAGGCCAGCGTCGTCATCACGTTCCTGCTGCTGTTCTTCCAGAACTTCGTCATCACCAGCTTCTACTTCAACCTGATCCCGCAGAAGATCTGACGCCGCCCGCCGCGGCACGCCGCTAGGACCGACGCACCCATGGCCATCTCCTCAGGACTCGTCAAGACGACGCGCCGCATCGGCGCGCCGTTCGAGACGATCTGGGATCAGTTCCAGTTCTACGGCGAGGTGCTGGGCAACCTCGTGCGGGCCATGAAGTACGGCCCGGTGATCTTGCGGCTGACCACCGACGTGGCCGTGGGCGCGGGGGCGCTGGTGCTCGGCGGGGGCATGTTCTTCGTGATCGGCTCGCTGTCGTTCTTCACCGGCACCGCGGTCGGTCTGGAGGGCTACGTCGCGCTGGAGCAGATCGGCGCGCAGAACTACATCGGTCTTGTCGCGGCGTTCGCCAACGCCCGCGAGATCACCCCGCTGATCGCCGGCGTGGCGCTCGCGGCGCAGATCGGGGCGGGCTTCACCGCCGAGCTTGGGGCCATGCGGATCTCGGAGGAGATCGACGCGCTCGAGGTGATGAGCGTGCCGTCGGTCGTGTACCTGGTGTCCACCCGCGTGTGGTCGACGCTGATCCTTGCCATCCCGCTGTACCTGCTGGCGCTGTTCGCGTCGTTCCAGGCGACGCGGGTCATCGCCACGACCTACCTGGACGTGTCGACCGGCGCCTACGGCCACTACTTCGACTTGTTCCTGCCGCCGATCGACGTGCTGTACTCGCTGACCAAGGCGATCGTGTTCACCGTGTGCGTGGTGCTCATCCACTGCTACTACGGCTACTACGCATCGGGCGGACCAGCGGGTGTCGGCGTCGCGGTGGGTCGTGCGATCCGTACGTCACTGGTCGTCGTGGTCCTGCTCAACCTGCTGATGTCCGTCATCTTCTACGGCGGCGGGAACACGGTGAAGATCGCGGGCTGATGACGGGGATGTCGACGCTCGCGCGCGTGACGGCCGGCCTCCTGGCAGTGGTCTTCCTCAGCGCGACCGGATATCTGGGCACCCAGGCCGCCATGGGGTACTTCAACACCTACGAGACCTTCACCGTCGCGTTCGGTGAGACAGGACAGGGGCTGGTCACCGGCAGCGACGTCAAGGTCCGGGGCGTCGTCGTCGGTCACGTCGGCGTGATCGAGCTCACCGACGACCTCACCGCGGTCGCCGAGATCCGCATCGAGCCGGGATACCAGATCCCGGAGCGGTCGAGCTTCCTGATCACCAACAAGACGCTGCTCGGTGAGAAGCAGGTCGAGGTGCGCTTCGACGGCTCCGTCGACGAGGGCCCCCACATCGTCGCCGGCACGCACATCGACGACCCCGACCGCGTCGTCGAGTTCGAAAACGTGCTCGGCACGCTGTCGGACCTGATGGAGGCCATCGAC
>DATLGM010000209.1:0-22649 GCA_035540515.1 Egibacteraceae bacterium
CGGCGAGCCGGTCGAGTGCAGCGACGACGAACGCGCCCTCGTCGGCGGGGTAGCGCGCCTCGATCCGTACACAGCCTTCCTCGTCGACCCAGTGGCGAAGGTATCGGCGCTCGTGCTGCTCGGCGGCCTCTCGAGCTTCCTCGAGTCGGCGGACGCGACGGTAGCCGCGCAACACGGTCTCGAGCTGCGCAGCGGTGGCGCTCTCGCCGTATGAGACCAAGAGCTCTTCGTTGTCGGGCGTGGCGACCCGCGTGATCGCCCGCACCTTCGAGTACGACAGCCGGCCGGCGCGAAAGGACGCGCACAGCTTGGGAAGCGTCGGCAACGCACGGGCGACCCGGACCTTCTCCCGCGCTGCGGCCGGACCGACGCCGCACGCCCAGGACAGCCAGGCCGCGCAGGACCGGGCGCCGGCCCCCGCCCAGCCCTCGGCCTCGTCGAACTCACCCAGCAGCCGCAGCCAGCGGTACTCGGCGGCCGCCATGTGCGCCGAGTGGCGGCGCAGCTCATCGGCCATCTCGTCGATGCGGCGTTGCCGGTCCGGGTCAACAGTCGCCTTCACGGCGTCAATGCCACGGCCACGGGCCCCCCTCTCGTCGCGGTCAGACAACCCGACAGTACGGGAGGGGTGCGACATGCCTTTCCGCGCCTACCGAGGTGCGGTCAGACGGCGCGGCGGCTGGCGCGCAGGATGATGTCGTCGACGTGATGGGTCGAAGCGGCGCCCGCGGGGCGGGTGTGCTTCCCGCGGGTCCTGATCTCCCAGTCCGGTGAACCGGCGAGCGCCTCGACGAAGTCGTCGACTACGACGTAGGCGTCGGGGTCGAACGCCTGGCTGTGGGTCAGCGTGTCGACCGGAACGCGCATGGGCGCGAGATCGTGGCTCACGACGAGCAGCGTGCCGCCCGGAGCCACTGCGTCGAGAACATTTCGGACGCCGCGGTGGTCTGGTGTCCGGGGGATCGATGCGTAGTGGGCCGACACCAGGTCGAACGCCGCGCTCGGCCACGCAGCAAGCGCGTTCGCGTCGGCGTGGAGGCACTCGACGCGCAGCCGGCGGCGGTCTGCCTCGGCGCGGATTCGGGCCAGCGCGCGCGTGGAGATGTCGCTCGCGGTCACGGTCCAACCTTGCTCGGCAAGCCAGATGGCGTCCCCGCCTTCGCCGGCGCCGACGTCGAGCGCGCGTCCGGGCGCGAGACCCCCGATCTCGCTGACGAGTGCACCGTTCGGGTTGTCGCTCCACATCCGCTCCCACTCCGGCGGCTCGGAGATCCTTCGACCGCGACGCTCAGCGGGCTCACGTCCACCAATAGGCCTCGTGTGACGGAGCCTCCGCACATTGCCGCCCGCGATGGGTACACTCGTTGCGGTAGCGGAGTTTCTTCCGCTGCGGAACACGTGCGCCGCTTCCTCCTCACGGAGACCTCGAGGCGCCGATCGGAACCTTCCGATCGCAGTGATCGGACTCGGTTTCGAGTTCCGCGGGATGTCGAGTGCGGTGCCCCCGCCTTCTGCCTCCACGTGGCGTGTTCGCCCGTGTGTGCGACCGTCGTACGCGCTGATCCACCAAGCCGTCGCACGAGTCGCGACGGCAGGAGCACAAATTGTCTTCATTCTCTGAACTCGGCGTTCCGCGCCCTATCGTCGACGCACTGTCGCGTCGCGGCATCGCGGCGCCGTTTCCCATCCAGGCGGGCACGCTCGCCCACGCGCTGGGCGGCCGTGACGTGTGCGGCCGCGCGCCGACCGGGTCGGGCAAGACGCTGGCGTTCTCCATCCCGGTTGCTGCCAACAGCGCTCGCGCTGCGGGGCCCGGCCGGCCCACGGCTCTGATCCTGGTTCCCACGCGCGAGCTCGCGGCCCAGGTGCAGCAGACGCTGCAGCCGCTCGCGCAGGCCATGGGCCGGCGCGTCGCCGCCTTCTACGGTGGCACCGCCATCGGGCACGACCAGCGACGCCTTCGCAAGGGCATCGACATCGCCGTGGCCTGCCCCGGGCGGCTCGCCGACCTGGTCAAGCGCGGCGACGTCCGGTTGGACCGCGTGGTCACGGTCGTCATCGACGAGGCCGACCGCATGGCCGACATGGGCTTCCTACCCGAGGTCAAGCGCCTGCTCGACCAGACCGCGTCTGACCGACAGACGCTGCTGTTCTCCGCCACCCTCGACGGGGACGTCGACGTGCTGATCCGGCGGTACCAGGATCACCCCGCCCGCGTCGAGATGGCCGCAGAGCGCGGCGGCGACGTGCGGCATCTGTTCTGGCACGCCGACGCGACCGACCGCGTCCGGGTCGCCGGCGAGATCATCGAGGCCGTGTCGCCCGCCATCGTGTTCACGCGCACCAAGCACGCCGCCGACCGCGTCACCCGCCAGCTGCAGCGGCGGGGAGTGACTGCAGTGGCGATCCACGGCAACCGCTCCCAGCGTCAGCGCGAGCGGGCGCTCGCGGACTTCGGCAAGGGCCGTGTGGCCGCTCTCGTGGCCACCGACGTCGCGGCGCGCGGCATCCACGTCGACAACGTCGGCGTCGTCGTGCACTTCGACCCGCCGGCGACCGACAAGGACTACGTGCACCGGTCGGGCAGGACGGGCCGGGCCGGCGCCAACGGCGTCGTGGTCACCCTTGTGGCACCGGATCGGCGCCTCGACGTCAAGGCGCTGCAGCGCTCCTTGTCGCTGGCCCCCAGGGTCGAGGCGCCATCGATGGCATCACTCACGCCGTAGCCGCCGCTTCATCGATGCGCAAAGCCGGTTATCCGGCTCAGCGCATCGATGAGACCGGGTACCGAGCCCGGCGAGGCGGGCCAGCCCGCATGACGCGGCTCAGTACAGGAACATCGGCTTGCCGACGACCTGCACGACCTTGGGGCGGTAACCCTCGACGTCGTACAGGGCGTCGACGTCGACACGCTTGACGCCCTCGCGGGTCACGCTGATCGGCACGTCGGTGTAGGTGCCGCTGCGCAGCGCGACCATCCGACCCTTGCGCCCCTGCGTCGCGAGGTCCGCGGCCATGACGGCGTAGTTGGTGGCGACCATCAGGTCCAACGAGTCCGGCGCCCCGGACCGCATCAGGTACCCCAGGGTCTGCTCGACCATGCCGACGCCCGTGATCGTCTTGAGCTCCTCGGCGAGCTGCTGGCCGATGCCCCCGAGCTTGCGGTGGCCGTAGGCGTCCTCCTCGCCGCGCAGGTGCAGCTCGCCCCCCTGCAGCGTTGCGCCCTCGGACACCGTCACGATCGCGTAGTTGCTGGGGTTCGCCGCCCGGTCGCGGAGCAGGAGGTCCGCCAGCCGGTGGACGTCGCAGGGCACCTCGCTGATGATCGCCCGGTCGGCGCCCGACAGGTACGCCGAGATCAGCGACGTCTCACCGCTGTAGCGGCCGAACAGCTCGACGACGGCGATGCGCTCGTGGGAGCCCGTCGAGGTCCGCAGCTGGTGGATGAACTGCACACTTCGGGTCACTGCCGTGGAGAAGCCGATGCAGTAGTCGGTGCCGTGGACGTCGTTGTCCATGGTCTTGGGGATCGCGACGACCGGGACGCCTTCTTCGTGCATCCGCAGCCCGTACGACAGCGTGTCGTCGCCGCCGATGGGGATCAGCGCATCGATCTGGAGACGTTCGAGGACCTTCAGGGCGTGGGAGGTGAAGTCGTGGGGACCTTCTCCTTCGGCGCGGTCCTGCAGGAACGGCGGCACCTCCGAGGACTTCACGCGACTGGGGTTGGTGCGTGACGTGTGCAGCATCGTGCCGCCGCTGCGGTCGATCGTGCGGACCACCGACCGGTTCAGCACCGTCGTGTGTCGCTGCAGCGCCTCCTCGTCGTCGACATCGGTCTCCAGCAGCGCCGCCCAGCCGCGGCGCAGGCCGATCACCTCGTGCCCGTCGTCGATGACGCGCTCGACGACCGCCTTGATGCACGGGTTCAAGCCGGGGACGTCGCCCCCGCCGGTCAGGATGCCGATGCGCATGTCGCACTCCGATGGGCTGAAGTGGTCGACACGCTAGCGCGCCGCCGCGGTCTTACAGTGGCGCCGTGCCGGTCATCTCGTATCCCCCCGAGCTGCCCGTCAGCGCCGCCCGGGGTGAGATCGCCGACGCCATCCAGTCCGCACAGGTCGTCGTGGTCGCAGGCGAGACGGGGTCGGGCAAGACGACGCAGCTGCCCAAGATCTGCCTGGACATCGGCCGGACCAGCATCGCGCACACCCAGCCACGCCGTATCGCCGCGCGTGCGGTCGCCGAGCGCATCGCCCAGGAGCTCCGGGTCGACCTCGGCGACGAGGTGGGCTACCAGGTCCGGTTCACCGACAAGACCAGCGAGCGCACCCAGGTCAAGGTCATGACCGACGGGGTGCTGCTCGCCGAGATCCAGCGAGATCCGGACCTGCGCCGGTACGACACGGTCATCGTCGACGAGGCGCACGAGCGCAGCTTGAACATCGACTTCCTGCTCAGTTACCTCCACCGTCTCCTGGCCCGCCGACCGGACCTGAAGCTGGTCATCACGTCGGCCACCATCGACCCGCAGCGGTTCGCCGCG
The DNA here is from genome assembly GCA_035540515.1 of Egibacteraceae bacterium. Classification (GTDB taxonomy): domain Bacteria; phylum Actinomycetota; class Nitriliruptoria; order Euzebyales; family Egibacteraceae; genus WHTG01. Next base: position 4,547 of record DATLGM010000209.1, read on the forward strand.
CACTTCGGCGAGGCGCCGGTGATCGAGGTGTCCGGTCGGACCTACCCGGTCGAGGTGCGGTACCGCCCGCTGGCCGACCCCGACGGGGAAGAGCGAGACCAGGTGCAGGGCATCACCGACGCCGTGCGAGAGCTCGTCCGCGAGGGTCCCGGCGACATCCTGGTGTTCCTGTCTGGGGAGCGGGAGATCCGCGACGCTGCCGATGCCGTTCGCGGGCTGCGCCTGCCCGACACTGAGGTGGTGCCGCTGTTCGCCCGGCTGTCCGCCGCGGAGCAGCACCGCGTCTTCCAACCCCATCCCGGCCGGCGGGTCGTGCTGGCGACCAATGTGGCGGAGACCAGCCTCACCGTGCCCGGCATCCGCTACGTCGTCGACGTCGGTACGGCCCGCATCTCGCGGTACAGCAACCGGACGAAGGTGCAGCGCCTGCCGATCGAACCGATCTCGCAGGCCAGCGCCGACCAGCGCAAGGGACGGTGCGGGAGGGTCGCCGAGGGCGTGTGCATCCGGCTGTACAGCGAGGAGGACTTCGCCTCGCGCCCCGAGTTCACCGATCCCGAGATCCTGCGGACCAACCTCGCCTCGGTGATCTTGCAGATGGCGACGCTGGGCCTCGGCGAAGTCGATGCGTTTCCGTTCATCGACCCTCCCGACCAGCGCAGCGTCCGCGACGCGGTGCAGCTGCTGCACGAGCTGCAAGCGATCGACCGGCCCACCGGCCCGCCCCGGGTGACGCCGCTCGGCCGCACGATGACGCGCCTGCCGGTGGATCCGCGGCTGGCGCGGATGGTCATCGAGGGTCATCGCAACGGCTGTCTGCGTGAGGTCGTCGTCATCGTCTCGGCGCTGTCGATCCAGGATCCGCGGGAGCGCCCCGCCGACCGGCAGGACGCCGCCGACGAGCAGCACCGGCGCTTCGCGGATGACCGCTCAGACCTCCTGTCCTGGCTCGCGCTGTGGGAGTACCTGCGAGCCCAGCAGCGGGCGCTGTCGTCGAACCAGTTCCGCAAGCAGTGCCGGACCGAGTTCCTGCACTACCTGCGGGTGCGCGAGTGGCAGGACCTCACGGCGCAGGTGCGGCGCGCCGCCAAGGACGCCGGCATGCGCGTCACCGACACGCCCGCGGAGCCCGAGGCAGTCCACCGGTCGTTGCTGGCAGGACTGCTGTCCCAGATCGGGCTGCGCCAGGGCGGAAGTCGCGAGTACCTCGGCGGACGCGGGACCCGCTTCGTCATCTGGCCCGGCTCAGGGCTCGCCCGTACGCCACCTGAGTGGGTGATGGCCGCCGAGCTGGTGGAGACCTCACGGCTGTGGGCCAGAACGGTGGCCGGCATGCAACCCGAGTGGGCCGAGCAGCTGGCCGCGCACCTGGTCAAGCGCAGCTACGGCGAGCCGCGGTGGTCGGCCCGCCGGGGGAGCGCGGTCGCCGACGAGCGCGTGACGCTGTACGGCGTTCCCATCGTCGGGGCGCGGACGGTGCCGTACGGGCGCATCGACCCTGTGGCGTCGCGCGCGCTGTTCATCCGCCACGCGCTGGTCGAGGGGAGGTGGCGCACCCACCACCGGTTCGCGAAGGCCAACCGGGCCCTGCTCGACGAGCTCGCCAACCTCGAGGAGCGCAGCCGCCGGCGCGACATCGTCATCGGTGACGACGAGCTGTACGACTTCTACGACCGCCGGCTCCCCGAGCAGGTCGTTTCGGCGCGCCACTTCGACCGGTGGTGGAAGACGGCGCGGCACGCCGACCCGGACCTGTTGACCCTGACCCCTGCGGACGTGCTGACCGAGACCTCGGCCGCACCGGATCCACACGCGTGCCCCGACACGTGGCGCCAAGGTGATGTGCAGCTGCGGTTGGAGTACCGCTTCGCTCCCGGGTCGGACACCGACGGCGTCAACGTCGTGATCCCCCTCGCCGCCCTACCCCAGGTGGTGCCTGACGGCTTCGACTGGCAGGTGCCGGGGCTGCGCGGTGAGCTGGTGACTGCCCTGTTGCGATCGCTGCCCAAGCACGCACGGACCGCGCTCGTGCCCATCCCCGACCTCGTCCGTGAGATCCTGCCCGACCTGGTGCCGGGCGCACAGCCGCTCACCGCCGCACTCGCCCAGCAGCTGCGGGCGCGCCGTGGAGTCGTCGTGGGACCCGACGACTGGGATTGGAGCCGTGTGCCGGCGCATCTGCGACCGGTGTTCCGTGTCGTGGACGAGGGACGCGTCATCGCATCAGACCGGGATCTGACCCAGCTGCAGCGGAGGCTGGCCCCAACGGCCAGGGCAGCGGTGGTCGAGGCCGCCGCACGCGCCCGCCCACAGACGGCACCCGCCCTTGAGCGCACCGGTCTGCGGGCCTGGCCTGACACCGGCGTACCGCGGCGCATCGACACCGTGCACGAGGAACATCCCGTCGTGGGATTCCCGGCCCTCGTCGATGAGGGGGACAGCGTCGGGGTGCGTGTCCTGCTCACCGGCGAAGAGCAGCGCCGCGCCATGTGGCTGGGAACCCGGCGCCTGCTGCTGCTCACCACGCCGGTTCCCGCCCGCGCAGTGCACGATCAGCTGGACAACGCCACACGGCTCTCGCTGACGCGCAACCCCCATGGATCCGTCCCGGCGCTGCTCGACGACTGCCGCAGCTGTGCGGTGGACGACCTCATGGCGCGTTACGGGGCGCCGGTGTGGGACGCAGCGGCCTTCGACGACCTGCGTCGCGCCGTTGCGACGCAGCTCGAGGGGACGGTCCTGGACGTCGTCGGGCGTGTCGCCCGGGTTCTTTCCGCAGCCGGTGAGGTGCACCAGCGTCTCGACCGAGCCACCGACGACCCGTCCATCCTCGATGTGCGCGGGCAGGTCGCAGCGTTGGTCTACCCGGGGTTTGTCACAGTCACGGGACGGTCGCGGCTGCGTGACCTCCCGCGCTATCTCACGGGGGTCCAACGTCGGCTGGACAAGCTGGGCGCAGATCCAGAGCGCGACCGGCGGCTGATGGCGCGGGTGCAGGTCGTCGTGGAGGAGTATCAGGCCCTGCGCGCACTGCCTGCTGAGGCGGTCGACCTTCGTGCGGTGCACCAGATCCGCTGGATGATCGAAGAGCTTCGCATCAGCCTGTTCGCGCAGCAGCTGGGCACCGCGCATCCAGTTTCAGACACGCGGATCTTCCGCGCGATCGCCGCGGCGCGACGCGCCTGAGATCATGACGCCCATGACGGAATCGCCGTTGCTCGAGGGCCTGCGGGTCATCGACCTGTCGCGGGTCCTGGCCGGACCCTACGCCGGCCAGCTGCTCGCCGAGATGGGCGCCGACGTGATCAAGGTGGAACCTCCCGAGGGCGACCCGTCACGGGGGATCGGACCGCACATCGAAGGGCGGTCGCTGTACTTCTCGTCCCTGAACACCGGCAAGCGCGGGATCGTGCTGGACCTGACGGCCGACAGCGGTCGGCGGGCGCTGGATGCACTGCTGGACAGCGCCGACATCTTGCTGGAGAACTTCCGGCCCAGCACCGCTCGCAAGCTCGGCGTCGATCCCACCGACGTGCTGGCCCGGCATCCGCACCTGACCGTGGTGACGGTCTCGTCGTACGCGCGGGACAGCGCGCGGGCCGAAGATCCCGCACTGGACCTGTCCGTGCAGGCCGAGGCGGGCATCATGTCGGTCACTGGCGAACCCGGCGGCCCCCCGCTGCGCGCCGGCGTGCCGGTCGGCGACCTGACCGCCGGGATGCTCGCGGCGTTGGCCGCCGTCGCCGGCTATGCCGCTCGCTTGCGCCACGGACGGGGGCGCCACGTCGAGGTGCCGCTGCTGGACGCGACGCTGTCGCTGCTGTCATACGTCGCGACCGCGGCCGCTGGGACCGGCGTGAACCCACCCCCTGTCGGGTCGGCCCACCACTCGGTCGTGCCCTACGGGGCGTACCCGACGAAAGATGGATGGATCGCCGTCCCGGTCATCGGCGACAAGCTGTGGCGGCTGCTGTGTGGTGCGCTGGAGCTGGATGGCCTCGCCGGACGCGATGACCTGGCCACCAACGCCCATCGCGCGCAGCGCCGGGAGGAGGTCGACGCCGCCCTCGCAACAGCACTGGGCAGGCTCACCACCGCCGAGGCGCAGCGCCGGCTGTCCGCCGGCAACATCCCGAGTGCACCGGTCAACCAGATCCTCGACGCCCTGGCGACGCCGTACGTCGCTGCCCAGGGGATCGTGGCCGACGTCGCCGCTGCCGAAGGGACGTACTCGATGGTGCGCACCCCGTTGGGCAGGGGCGGAGCGCTACGACCCGCGCCCGGTCTCGGCGAGCACACCCGCGACGTGCTGGCTGAGGCACTGGGCGACGACTCACCCCTGCTGGCGGCGGTGGTCGCCGGCTGACTCCCGCGTCGCTGCGCCGGCTGGTGCTCGCGAGCCGGCTTACCGGGAGCCGCCCCGGCCGCGTGCGCGGTCGAGCAGCCGCCGGTCGCGCTTGCTGGGTCGCCCGGCACCGCGGTCACGGACGAAGAACGGCGCGGCCTCCTCACGGGGTGGCGGTGGGGGGCTGCGGTCGATCAGGCACTCGGCCGCCACCGGTGCGCCGACGCGCTGGTCGATCAGGCGGACGACCTCGACGATGCGCTCGCGGCCGCCGGCGCGGGCCTTGACGGTGTCACCAACGCGCACCGGCGCCGCCGGCTTGACCTTCGCGTCGTTGACCGCGACGTGCCCGCCGCGGCAGGCCTCGGCCGCCGCGGAGCGGGTCTTGTACAGCCGGACGGCCCACAGCCAGCGGTCGACGCGGGTGCTTTCCATGGCCCCCATCCTGGCACCGCCACCCAGCGCCCGGTCAGCTGACGGACCGGCGCCGGTCGAGCCGACGCTTGATCGCGAACACCACTGCCGAGCCGGCGAGCACAAGACAGACCTCCACCAAGAACCGGACCAGTGCGTCCAGCGCGAGCGTCGGCCGTCCGGCCACCAGCGACATGGACACCAACGCCGCGCTGGGGACCAGTGCGAGCGCGACCATCACCCCGGCGGTCAGGACCGTCCGGTTGATCGACGTCAGCAGCCCGCCGCAGATCCCCGCCACAGCGCCCACGACGACGCCCGGCCAGGTCAGCGTGGTCCAGTAGCGCACCAGCGTCCCCGACTCGAGGTACGAGGGGAGTCCCGCCGCCAGCGCCGAATCGCCCAGGCCCGCGCTGACCGCCGCCGTCAGCGCCGCGCCGCCGAGCAGCGCCGCGTAGGCGCGGGCCACGTCGTTCAGCCCGCCGAGCCATGACGATCGTGTGCGGTTGACCACACCCAGGACGAACCGGGCGAACGGCTGGAACCCGGGCGCGATCACCATCGCGCCGATGACGACGTGGATCGCGTCGGAGACGATTCCCGCGCCGGCGATCATGCCGGCGATGGCCATCATCACCACCTTCTCGGCGGTCATCGTGCTGTCGGCCTCCATCGACAGCTCCAGCTCTTCCCACGTGGTTGCTCCGTGCTCACGAGTGTGCGCCTGCGCGTCCGCCGCGATGACGCTCAACGGCTCCACGGTGGACATCGCCACGCCACCTGGACGGCCGAGGTCGAAGCGATCGGCCACCCTCATGACGTCGGCAAGCGTCTCGTTGTCGACGTCGAGCTGCACGACGTCACCCGGTGGCTTGACCGACGCCCCGCGATGGACGCGCACCCCAAGCAGGTCGAGCTGGTCCAGCCCGGCCAGCAGATCCTCACACCGGTCCGCTGGCACGGCGAGGTTGACGGTTCGCGGCATTGTTTCTCCAGGGGAGTGACGACGGGGGACCGAGGGGTTGTACTAGAGCATCCGCTTCGTTCGCCCGGGGGTGCAGATGCCAAGCACTAACGACCGCGCCACGCTGGCAGCAGTGTCCGCGGCGCAGCTGGCGTGCGGTATCGCCAGCGCTGCCGTCGCTGTGCGCCGGGGCCATGCGTTCGACCTGGGCCTGGTGCGCGGTGACCCCACGCGCGTCGCCGCCGAGGCGTGCACGATCGGGACCGCACTGTCGGCTCCCGCACCGATGCTGGTCACGCAGGCCGTCGCCACCGGCGTCGTGCTCAGCCGTGATAGCCGCCGGGCGACGAGCACGCTCGGGTGGCTCGGCGCCGCCATGATCGGCGGCTACCTCGCCGAGCGGCTCGTGCGTCAGCGGTTGCGTCCCGCGGGATGGGAGCAGGTCGAGACCCCGCTGGTCGTGACCGGCCTCGGCCTGTCGGCTGCGATGGCCACGCTCGGCTTGCGAAATCCGCGCCCACAGTGACCGACACGCAACCAGTTCGGATACCGGCAGGGTCGGCCCTGCTCGACGGCGACCTGTCCGTGCCCGCCGGCGCGGGCGGACTGGTGGTGTTCGCCCACGGCAGCGGCTCCAGCCGCCACAGCCCCCGCAACCAGGAGGTCGCTGCCGACCTGCAACGGGCCGGTCTGGCGACGCTGCTGTTCGACCTGCTCACCACGGACGAGGAGCGCGTCGACCAGCACACGCGGCACCTGCGGTTCGACATCCCGCTGCTGGCACAGCGGTTGGTCGACGTCACCGCTTGGGCGCAGAAAACGGAGGTGACCAACGGTCTGTCGATCGGCTACTTCGGGGCCAGCACCGGCGCCGCCGCAGCGCTCATCGCCGCCGCGCGGATGGGTGAGGCGGTGGCTGCGGTGGTGTCGCGAGGGGGACGCCCCGACCTCGCCGGCACGGACCTGGCCGGAGTCCGCTGTCCCGTGTTGCTGATCGTCGGTGGCGCTGACGGCCAGGTCCTGGCACTGAACCGGCGCGCGGCGGAAAGCCTTGCCGACGTCACCGTGGAGGTGGTCGAGGGCGCCGGTCACCTGTTCTCCGAGGCCGGCGCCCTCGAGCAGGTCAGTGCGCTGGCGGCCGGGTTCATGACACGCCACCTGGCGAGCGGCTCCACCTGAGACGCCTGGGTCGTTGTGGCGGCCCACGACGACCGATACCGTCGGGGCACCTCGACCCAGGAGCCCGCGTTGACTGCAGCCACCCCGTCCCACACCGCGCCGGCCGCGCTGAATCCCGGCGAGCACATCGAGCTCGTCGACACCTATGCCGCGCGCAACTACTCACCGCTGCCGGTGGTCGCCGCGTCGGGCAGCGGATCGTGGGTCACCGATGTCGACGGCAACCGCTATCTGGACTGCCTCGCGGCGTACTCCGCGGTCAACTTCGGCCACGGGCACCCCGAGATCATCGAGGCGGCCCGCCGCCAGCTGGACCGGATGACGCTGGTCAGCCGAGCGTTTCACCACGACCAGATGGGTCCGTTCTGCGCCGAGCTGTCGGCGCTGATCGGCAAGGACATGGTCTTGCCGATGAACACGGGCGCAGAGGCGGTCGAAAGCGGGATCAAGGTCGCCCGCAAGTGGGGTTACGAGGTCAAGGGGGTGCCGGACGGAAAGGCGAACATCGTCGTGGCCTCGGGCAACTTTCACGGGCGCACGACGACGATCATCAGCTTCTCCGACGACGACAGCGCTCGGGCCGGCTTCGGCCCGTACACGCCGGGCTTCACCACGGTGAAGTACGGCGACGCGTCGGCCGTGGCAGACGCCATCAACGACCACACCGTCGCGGTCTTGATCGAGCCGATCCAGGGCGAGGCCGGCGTCGTCATCCCCCCGGACGACTACCTGCCACAGGTCCGCGCGCTGTGCTCCGAGCGCAACGTGCTGCTGATCGCCGATGAGATCCAGTCCGGCCTGGCCCGCACGGGGTACACGCTCACCAGTCAGCACTTCGGCGTCGAGGCCGACGTCTACCTGCTCGGCAAGGCGCTGGGCGGCGGGGTCGTCCCGGTGTCGGCGGTCCTCGCGGGCACCGACGTCCTCGGCGTGCTCAAGCCGGGGGAGCACGGATCGACGTTCGGAGGCAACCCGCTGGCGTGCGCCGTCGGCCGCACCGTCGTCGGTCTGCTGCAGACCGGCGAGTACCAGGAGCGCGCCCGCACCCTCGGCCAGCAGCTGCGCCAGGGATTGGAGGGGCTGCGCGACGTCGGGGTGACCGAAGTCCGCAGCCTGGGCCTGTGGGCGGGCATCGACATCGACCCGGCGTTGGGTACCGGCCGGGACGTGTGCTACGGACTGCTCGACCGCGGGGTGCTCGCCAAGGACACACACGGCTCGACGATCCGGCTCGCGCCACCGCTGGTCATCGAAGCGCAGGAGATCGACTGGGCGGTCGAGCAGCTGGGCGACGTGCTGAAGCAGCTGAGCGGCTGAGTCGGCTAGACGCTTCCGGTCACGTACTGCTCCAGGCTCTGCGTGGCAACCTCGAGCTCGTCGAGGCGGACCTTGATCACATCGCCGATGGAGACGATCCCGCACAGCCCGTCGTCACCCATGACCGGCACGTGACGGATGCGCCGGCGCGTCATGATCGCCATCAGCTCGTCGCAGGTCGTCTCTGGGCTGCAGGTCGTCACCTCGGTGCTCATGACGTCGGCGACCGTCTGCTTGACCGCACCCGTGCCCCGGCGGGCCATCTCCCGGACGATGTCCCGCTCGGAGATGATGCCGACCACCGTGGTGCCGTCGTCGGTGACCACCAGCGCCCCGACGCCGTGCTCGGCGAGCTTGTCGACGGCGGCCAGCAACATCGCATCGGGGCGGATGCCGAACACGCCTGAGCCCTTGCGTTCCAAGATCATGGAGACTGCCACGGCCACAGTGAACCTCCTTCGCAGGGCAAACTTCCCGCGTTCGGGGGCTTGAGTCAAGGATCCACGGAGGCAACGCATGGGGCAGCTGGACATCGGCATCATCGGGACGTCCAACAAGGACGGCGACCTGCGGCGGCCGATCCACCCCCTGCACTTCGACCGCGTCGACGATGCCATCCGCCGCCATCTGTACGTCGAGCATGGCTATGGCGAGCACTTCGGCGTGACCGACGACCGCATCGCCCCGCTGGTCGCCGGGATGCGCACCCGCGACGAGCTCATCGCCGAGACCGACGTGATCCTGCTGCCCAAGCCGACGCATGCCGACGTCGAGCAGCTGCGCGAGGGACAGGTGCTGTGGGGTTGGCCGCACTGCGTACAGGACGAGCACGTCACCCAGATGGCCATCGACCGGCGGCTGACGATGATCGCGTGGGAGGCGATGAACCACTGGAGCTCCGAAGGCGCGTTCTCGCTGCACGTGTTCCACAAGAACAACGAGCTCGCCGGCTACTGCTCCGTCCTGCACGCGCTGCAGGAGCTCGGCCGGACGGGCCACTACGGGCCGCGGATGCGGGCGGTGGTGCTCAGCTTCGGTGCGACCGCCCGGGGGGCGGTCACCGCGCTGTACGGCCTGGGGGTGACCGACGTCACGGTGCTGACACAGCGCGACACCACCCGGGTGGCGTACCCGATCCCGGGGGTGCTGTACGGCCAGTTCGAGCGGGTCGCACCGGGGTCGCCGTCGACGGTGGCGCTCAAGAGCACCGGTCCGGTGCCGACGGCGCAGTTCCTCGCAGGGTTCGACATCATCGTCAACTGCGTGCTGCAGGACCCGACCTCGCCGCTGCTGTTCGTGGACGCCGACGAGGTCGACCTGTTCGATCCCGGCACCCTGTTCGTCGACGTCTCGTGCGACGAGGGGATGGGGTTCTATTTCGCGCGTCCCACCTCGTTCGTCGAGCCGATGTTCGGGGTCGGTCGCGGCGCCTGGTGCTACGGCGTCGACCACAGCCCGTCGTACCTGTGGAACGCGGCCACCTGGGAGATCAGCGAAGCGCTGATCCCGTATCTGGGTGTGGTGACCGAGGGGCCTTCGGCGTGGGACGCCAACGCGACGATCAGCCGGGCGATCGAGGTGCGGCAGGGACAGATCGTCAACCCGCTGATCCTGCAGTTCCAAGGCCGCGACGCGGACTACCCGCATCGCCGGCGCTGACGCTCACTGCGAGCCGCACAGCCACCGCACGCCGTAGGCACCCACGCTGACGTCGGCTGCGCCATGGGGGTCCACGGTGACCGGCCTACCGCCGAGCAGGTCCTCGAGGCGGCCTTGACGCAAGGACAGCCCCGTCGAACGGTCCAGGTGGACCAGCTGATCCCGGCCGCTGAGGTTGTGCACACACAGGATCTTCGAAGACCCGTCAGGTGCCCAGCGCTCGAAGGCGAACACGGTCGGGGCGGTCGCCAGGATCCGCTGCGGGCCGCTGGGATGGAATGCCGGCTGGCGGCACCGGACGGCGATCCGCTCGAGGAAGCGGTGAAAGATCCGGTGGCGCAACGAGTCCGGGTCGTCCAGCTCTGCTTCCAGCGTCGCGCGGTCCAGCTTCTGCCGGTTGATCGTCCGCAGTCGGCCCGTGGCCTGGACACCGTCGATCCAGTTGCGGCTGCCGAGCAGGGCGTGGACGTAGATGCCGGGTACACCCGCCAGCGACAGCAGGATCGACTGGGCGGCGAGGAACCGGTCGACCTGGCGCGTGACCGGCTCGGTCGTGCCGACGGGGTTCAGCGCGTCGAAGAACACGGTGTTCAGCTCGTACGGCGCCATCGTCCCCCCGGGGCCGGTGCGGTAGGACACACCGCCGCCGTGCGCGACGGCGAGATCGCACAGATGCTGAATCTCGGCGCGGGTGAGCATTCCCTCGGCGGGACGCAGCCCGATGCCGTCATGGGAGCCCAGGAAGTTGAAGAACGTCGTCATCGGCGTCGGTGGCCGCAGGGTGGCGGCCCACTCCTGCAGGGTCGAGGAATCGGCGAGGTGGAAGGCAGACAGGATCAGCGGCGCCAGCGGGAACTGGTACACCAGGTGCGCCTCGTCGTCGCCGTTGCCGAAGTAGCCGACGTTCTCCGTGTGCGGGACGTTGGTCTCCGTGATGAGCAGCGTGCCGGGTGCGACCGCGTCGACCACGGTCCGCCACAGGCGCACGATCTCGTGGGTCTGCGGCAGGTGCACCGACGACGTGGCCGGGTCCTTCCACAGAAACGCGACCGCGTCGAGTCGGATGAACCGCGCCCCCTCCGCGATGTACCGAAGGATCACCTCGGTCATGGCGAACAAGGTCGCGGGATTGCGGTAGTCCAGGTCGACCTGATCTGGACCGAACGTCGTCCACACGTGCCGTGTGCCGTCCGCGGCGTCGAACGGCGTCAGCAACGGCGTGGTCCGCGGGCGGGTGACGCGGGACACGTCGAGGTTCGGATCTTCCGCGCGGTAGAAGCCGGCGCGGTCCGGCGCGTCGTCGAGCCAGTCGCAGAACCACGGCGCGCTGGCCGAGGAGTGGTTGACGACGGCGTCGGCCATCAGTCCCACGTGGCGGCTGAGGCGGCGCACGTCCTCCCACGTCCCTGCCGCGGGGTCGACGGCGGTGTAGTCGACGACGGCGAACCCGTCGTCGGACGTGTAGGGGAAGAACGGCAGCAGGTGGACGTTGCTGATGACCCCGTCGACGCGCTCGCGCAGGAAGTCGTCGAGCGTGTGCAGGGGCGGGCGGTCGGGCTCCCGGATCTGGTCGGCGTAGGTGATGAGCACCACGTCCCGCTCGCTGAACAACCGCGGGCGGACGGGATGGTGGGCCTGTAGGGACGGCTCGAGCAGCTCCATCAGCGCCTCGACCGCCCACCTCGCCGTCGGCCGCCCGTACAGCACCGTCAGGTGGCGGCGGAGGCGCTGCCGCAAGGGGTCGACGGGGGAGACCGGCACTGGGGCCGAGCCTAGCCCGGAGTGGGGTCAGGAGCGGCGGCGCCGCCCCTGACGGCCGTTGAGCGCCACGAGCACCACCACGAGACCGAAGAGCACCGCCGGCGGCGTCCAATCGCTGCCGGCGACGTCCGCGGCCAGCTCGACCGGGCCGTGGCGGTGGCTGCGGTGGTCGTGGACCGCCGGCGGTCGAGGCGCGATCGGGGTCGCCGCCGGCTTCGTCTGGGACCCGCCGCGCGGCGTATCGGCGCCGGCGGTCACCGTGCGGTCAGGTCGTCGACCGGGCTCCTGCTCCACCCCGTGCAGCCGGCCGTCACTTTCGAAGGTCAGCGTGGCGGTGCCCTCGCCCACGCAGTAGGTGAACGTCGCTCCGTGGCGTGCTCTCGGCTGGCCGAGCGTGACCAGTACCTGCTCGGCGGTCATGCCGCGGCGCAGCTCGCCCATGCGGCCGGCATCCAACGGCGCCACATCGGCGCGACAGGCGTCCGGCGGAACGCCGATCGCCCGCTCCCACATCTGCAGGTAGGCCTCCGGCCCACGCTGCATGTCCGCCAGGATCTCGTCGCCCGCGAGCCGTCGGAGGTCCTCGAGCCAGTCCGGGTACAGCCCGTAGTGCGCGACGCCGTCGACGTTGATGTCGTACACCCGCTCGCCGCTGCGCTGCTGGTGGACCGTGACCCCACCGAGTCCCTTGAACGGGTACGTCACCGGGTTGTCGGCGGCGCCACCGCGGGGAGCACCCTGCGAACCGAAGCCGTTGGTGTCCGCGCCGTAGCCGAAGCCGAAGTAGTAGCGGTCGTCGACCCACTGCTTGTGCTTGCGCCAGTGCTCCACGAACGTGGTGGACGTGCCGGCGTAGGGGGTGACCACGCCGCCGGTGCGCAGGATGCGGGGGTAGATCGTCTCGTCGGCCCAGCCGTGGCTGGACACCACCCCCGAGTACCCCTCGGACTCGATCACGTCCATCGCCTGAGCGCGCGCCCGTGCGCTCATGTGGTCCGGGTCGAAGATCATCCCCTTGTCCATCATCCGCCGGATCAGGTGCTCGCCGAGCGGGGTCAGCCCCATGGCGTTGCAGTGCGGCGCCGGCGGGTACGCGGGGGCCGCGCCCACCCCCGCGGCCTCGTGCAGGATGATCCCGGCCAGCGCGTCGCGACCGGTCAACTCGTCAGGGGTCCCAGCGTCGTCGTGCAGGTTGTACTGCGTCCGGTCGTGCGCGTGCTCGTAATCGTGTCCGTGCTCTTCGTCACACGTCTGCATGCGCCAGAAGCGGCCTGTCTCGAGGAAGTTGCCGCCGTTGACGAGCACACCGGTCGTGCCGGCGTCGCCTGCCACCCCCGACAAGGCGTTGTCGAACTTGTTGACCAGCTCCATCTGGCGGACACCGAGGTCGTACACCTCGTCCAGTCGCCGGTCGATGTCCTCCGTCGAGCACCGCGGCTGCTCCTGGTAGATCTGGCAGTCGAACAGCACCGACACCTCGATGCCCAGGACCACGGCCAGCCGGCCGGAGTTCATCACGCGCCGCGCCTCGAACGGGTCCGTGACGATGCGGAACCACCCCTCGCCCGGACCGCCGTATTGCGCGTCGATGTAGTCCTGCAGCTCGTGGATGCGCTGGTGCTGCAGCCGCACGCCGTCCATCTCGTTGCAGCTGTTGCGCTTGTACGGGTAGATCTTGCACAGCTGGTTGTTGTCAACCAGCAGGTTGGTGAACATCCGCAGCCCGGAGCGCCACGCCCGCTCGAGCCACTTGTAATAGACCTGCTCGTAGGTGAGGGAGTTGTACTTCGGCCAGTCCGTGAAGGTCGGCCAGCCGGCGTTGGTGTCGTGTCCGCGCACCGGGTCTCGGCCCGACAGCACCGTCTCCAGGGCGGCGGCGCGGCCGCCGGCGAGCTCGTGCTCCTTGCAGCCGGCCAGTGCGTGCTCGACGCCGTACGGGTGCCAGGGCCGTCCACAGCGCGCGCGTCCGCCGAGGAACTCGAAGGCCATCATGTGCAGGTGTGCGTCGAGGTAGCCACGGACCTCCCCGAACGGCGTCTCGCCCACCGCAGGTGCGCCGTCGACGTTGACCTCGACCTCCGGGAAGATGGCGCACCCGTCGGCGCGCTCGATCGCGAACCGCTGCGCGTCCCCGGCGCCGTCCGGCGCGGCCAGGGCCAGGCTCCCGTCGGGCGCCACGACCAACACCCGGTCGACGGCGGTCAGCCGGAACTGAAAGGCGCCGTCCGACGCCTGCTCGACCTCCCAGTCCGCAAGCTCGCTGGCGACGTCGGCGAAGACCACCCGTGCGCCACGTCCGGTGGCGGTCCCGGCGGGCCCCTCGGCCCCCTGCTCGGCGGCCCGGTCGGTGGTCCCGTAGGTCAATCCCCCGACCGCCGCGCCGGCGCTGGATCCAGTTGCGGACTTCAGCGCCTTGCCCGCCTCCCCTTCGGACACAGCGACGAAGTCCTCGGCCGTTCCGTACAGCAGGTAGCGGCCGAGGTCGGTGGCCTGGAAGTGCAGGTGCTCCGCGATGCCGGCATCGGAGGCCGTCGTGGGGCCGTCGTCGCTCCGGGCCAGGAACCCGCCGGTCACCAGCGATCGCACGGTGTAGCACCCGCCGGCCATGTCGTAGCGGTCCGTGGGGACTGCGGCGCGATCGCGCGCGTGCGGCGGCACGATCCGCTGGATCGCCTGGGCCCGCGCCGCGGCCGGGGTCCCGGACGTGGCGGGGGGTGACGCCGATGCGAGTGGCGTCGCCGCCACGGTCATGGCGGCGAAGATCGCGAGCGCAAGCCCGCGCCGAAGCAGCAGACGTGAGGCCATGGCAGGTGGTTTCGACGTGACGGAGCGGCGTTCCTGCGATTGGGTAACGTTCCCCGATGGACGCCGACGAAGCCCGCGAATTCATCCGCAGCAACAGCCGGGCGGTGCTGGCGACGTTCCGCCGCGACGGTGGGGTGCAGATGTCACCCGTCGACGGGGTGGTCGACGCCGACGGCTATGTCGTCGTCAGCAGCCGCGAGACGGCGATGAAGGTGCGCAACCTGCAGCGCAACCCCCGAGCCACGTTGTGCGTGTTCACCGAGTCGTTCTACGGGCCCTGGGTGTATGTCGAAGGTGACGCCGAGCTGGTGCAGCTCCCGGAGGCCATGGAGGGGCTGGTGGACTACTACCGCCGCGCCAAGGGCGAGCATCCGGACTGGGACGAGTACCGCCAGGCGATGGTCGACGATCGGCGGCTGTTGATCCGCATCCCGATCGAACGCGCGGGACCGTCGGTCGCGGGATAGGTCAGCGCCGGCGGAGTCGGTGGACGCCCAGGCTGACCATGGCGATGCCCAGGGCCACGAGGAGGATCTCACCGACCAGGTTGGCTTGATGACTCAGCTGCTGCACGAGCCGGTGCCAGCCCAGCAGCCAGTGCACCACCACGTTGTCCACGACCGCCAGCGTGCCGACCGCGATCAGCGCGCCGTCGAGCATGTCTGCGACGCGGGACCGGTCAGGAGTCATCGACTGCCAGGGTAGGGGTCGCGTCGGTCTGGATAGGCTGCGGGTGACGTGCAGCTGCTCGACCGACGCCGCTATGCCAGCTACCGGTCCCTGCTGAGCAACGCAGACTTCCGACGCTGGTTCTGGTCGTCGCTGGGCTCGAGCCTGGGGGACTGGGTCGGACTGTTCGCGCTGCAGGTGCTGATCGTGTCGCTTGCCGAGCCGGGGTCGCGGTTGGCGCTGTTCGGCCTCGGCGGGATCATGATGGCCAGGCTGCTGCCCAGCGTGGTCTTCGGTCCCGTGGCCGGCGTCGTCGCCGACCGCTACAACCGCAAGCGGCTGCTGATCACCTGTGACGTCGCCCGGGCGGCGCTGTTCGTCGGCATCGCGTTCTCGCGGGACGTCTGGGCCCTGTTCGCGCTGACGGTCATCGTCGAGAGCCTGTCGCTGCTGTACCTGTCGGCCAAGAACGCCGTGCTGCCGGCGATCGTCGACGACGATGACCTGACCGAGGCGAACCAGCTGACCTTGCTGATCACCTACGGCCCACTGCCGTTCGGCGCTGCGGTCGCAGCCCTGCTCAGCTGGCTCAGCGGCGTGCTTGCCCGCACCGACGTCGTGCAGATCGACGGGACGACCGGGGCGCTGCTGCTCAACGCGGCCACGTTCGCCATCGCGGGACTGCTGCTGGTGCGATTGCGCTCCGTCGGCGGCTCGCGGGAGCGCGACGAGGAGGACGCGGACACCGGCGCGGTGCAGCAGATCAAGGACGGGATCGCGTTCATCCGGGACCGGCAGGTCGTCCGCTCGCTGATCCTCGGCGTGATCGGGGTGTTCTTCGGCGCGGGCATCATCATCACCCTGGGGCCGGAGTTCGTGCGCAGCGACCTGGGCAAGTCCGAAAGTGACTGGTACGGGCTCATGACGACGGTCGGGTTCGGGCTGCTGCTGGGCATCGCGGCGACACCCGTGCTCAATCAGCGGCTGTCCAACCGCACCATCTTCCCCGTGGCGCTGATCGTGGCGGCGCTCGCGGCGACGGGTACCGCGGTCGTCCCATCGTTTCCCGTCGTCCAGGCGGTCGGCTTCGTCATGGGCGCGCTCGCGGGCGTGAGCTTCGTCAGCGGGTTCACCCTCCTGCACGAGACCACGGACGATCAGGCGCGGGGGCGGACGTTCGCGACGTTCTTCACCGGCACGCGGATCTCCATGTTCGCCGCGCTCGGGTTCGGCCCGTTCCTCGCCGGGGCCATCGGCCGGTGGACGGTCGGCATCGGCGGGGCGGACGTCACCGTCAGCGGTGTCCGTTTGACCATCGTGCTGGGCGGGCTCGTGGCGTTGGTCAGCGCTGTGGTCAGCGGGCGGGGGATGCTCAAGGACCGTTGACCGGTGGCGGGCCCCAGTCGGCGTCCAACGCGCGGCGCAGGGCGCTGACTGTGGGATGACCCACCCGATCCGCCAGCTCCGCTTCGATCTGCTGCAGGATGTCGGCAGCCGACTGGGTCAGGCGCCGGCCCCGGGGTGTGAGCATGACCACTTTTGCCCTGCGGTCGTCGGGGTCGGCAGCGACGGTGACCAGGCCGTGGTCGACCAGCTCTTCGATGAGCTTTTGCATCGACTGGCGGCTAATGCCCACGCGCGGTGCTGGGAGCGACGGGGCGGACCGGGGTGCCGCTGGTCGGGCAGGCGCTGGCTCGTGGCCACAGCGTTCGCGCGCTCGTGCGGTCACACGACAAGGCGGCACGGTTGCCCGCCGACGACCGGCTGACCCTCGTCGAGGGCGACCTGCTGGACGCCGGGGCGGTGTCGAAGGTCATTGAGGGCAGCGCTGCAGTGCTCAACGTGGCCGGTCCGGGCAAGGGCTCGCCCCCCGGCCTGCAGCAACGGGCCATCGGGCTGATCATCGCGGCGATGACCGAGCACGGGGTCGACCGGCTGATCACGCTGACCGGCGCCGGTGTCCGCGACGAAGGCGACCAGCCGAAGGTGATCGACCGGCTGTTCCACGCGGCGCTGAAGACCGTCCAGGGCCAGCTGCTGGCCGACAGTGAGGCGTATGTCCGGGCCGTGCGCGACAGCGGGTTGCGCTGGACCGTGGTGCGCGCCCCGCGGCTGGTTGACGCGCCGGTGCAGGGGCGCTACCGGGTGGTCAGGCATGTGGGCGCTGCGTCGGGCACGAAGCTCGCCCGCACCGACCTCGCCACATTCATCCTCGACGAGCTGGACGGCGGAACCTACGTGGGCGCGATGCCCGTCGTCAGCGCCTGAGCCCTGCGAAGGCGTCGGCGACGGGCGTGTCGCCGGCGACGAGTTCAACGACGGTACCGACCGATCGGTCGTCGTGCAGCGCTTGGACCAGCACCGCCGCAACGTCGTCCCGCGGGATGTCACCACGCTCGACGCGCTCCGCCAGTGACACCAGGCCCGTCGCGGGTTCGTCGGTCAGTCGGCCGGGCCGCACGATCGTCCACTGCAGGTCGCTGGCCATGAGGGCTTCGTCGGCGCGTGCCTTCGCACGCAGGTAGACGCTGAACACGTCGTCGCCTGCTGGGGGGTTGCGCGTGCCCATGCTGCTGACCATCACATACCTTGGGACGCCGGCCTCCACGGCGGCGTCGCGCAACGTGACGGCCGCGCCGTAGTCGACCGTCTCCTTGCGGCGCGCGCCGCTACCCGGGCCGGCGCCGGCGGCGAAGACCACGGCGTCGCACCCCTCGATCGCTGCCGCGACGTCCGCAGCGGCTGCCTGCTCGAGGTCGACGACCACCGGGTCGCCGCCGTCGGCGCGGACGTCATCGGCGTGCGACGGGTTGCGAATCAGCCCGACCACCCGGTCGCCCGCAGCCACCAGCCGACGGGTCAACAGCCGGGCGACCTGCCCGTGCGCGCCGGCAATGACGACGTCCATGCCTCGTTCCTTCCGCAGCGGTCGCCGTCGATGCTAGGTGTCCTCGCGACGCGCCTGCACCGCCATCCCGCCCGCCGCCAGC
>DATLGM010000210.1:0-5113 GCA_035540515.1 Egibacteraceae bacterium
CGTCGGCTCGGCCGGCGCGACGGGGGCGGCAGGAGCCACCGGGGCCGCCTGCTCCACGGGCTCCTCGGTCGGCGGTTGGACACCACGCACGATCACCGGGGGCTGATAGGCGCGGCGCGGCGTCGGTGACTCGGTCGCCTCCGTGCGCTCGACCACCACCCCTGCGACTTCGGTGGTGGGCTCGTCGTCGCCCATCGTGCTGCGCACACCGAAGACGATCCCGGCAACGATCGCCAGGATGGCCAGCCCGGCTACAGCCGGTGGTGAGGTAAGTGCGCTGCGTAGTTCCATCGAGACGCAGCGTAACAAACCGCCGGGCAGAAGGGAAGGATCTCCCGCAAGTTTCTTCGGCACGGCCCAACCGGAACTTGAGAACTTTTTTCGCGGGACGGACCGGAGCGCCGAATCGGCCGTGCAGTACGGTGGCACTCATGCGACTGGTGGTGGCCCGCTGCACCGTGGATTACGCCGGCCGGCTGACCGCACACCTGCCCAGCGCGGTGCGCCTGGTGCTGGTCAAGGCCGACGGATGCGTTGCGATCCACGCCGACGGTGGCGCGTACAAGCCGCTGAACTGGATGAACGCCCCGAACACCCTTGTCGAGGAGGACACCGTGTGGACGGTGACCAACCCGAAGGGTGAGACGCTGACGATCACCTTCGAAGACGTGCACCTGGACGTGTCCCACGAGTGCGGTGACGACCCCGGGCTGACCAAGGACGGGGTGGAGGCGCACCTGCAGGAGCTGCTGGCGGCCAACCCTGCGGTGCTGGGCGAGGACCTGACGCTCGTGCGTCGCGAGTACCCGACGGCCCTGGGGCCTGTGGATCTGCTGTGCCGGGACGCCGACGGACGGGCGGTGGCGGTCGAGATCAAGCGGCGGGGGGAGATCGACGGCGTCGAGCAGCTCACGCGTTACCTCGAGCGCCTCAACCGCGACCCACTGCTGCGTCCTGTCCGAGGCGTGTTCGCCGCGCAGCAGATCAAGCCGCAGGCGCGGGTCCTGGCACAGGATCGGGGCATCGACTGCATCGAGGTCGACTACGACCGGCTGCGTGGCCTGGAGTCCGACGACCTCACGCTGTTCTAGCGCTCGGCGGCGGTTCGCCGCGGACGTACTCGACGACCCGGGCGCCGCTCGCCGCCACCGGGACCGCCAGGAAGGCGCCCAGGATGCCCAGGGTGATGGCGCCGGCGGTGATCGCGACGAGCACCATCAGCGGGTGCAGATGGATAGCGCGACTGAGCACGACCGGTTCGAGCACGTTGCTCTCCAGCTGCTGCACTGCGATCACGATGCCCAGCACCAGCAGGGCCACGACGACCCCCTGGTCGGCCAGCGCGACGAGGACGGCGATCGTCCCCGACAGGAACGCGCCGACGATCGGGAACAGCCCGCCGATGAACACGAGCACGGCCAGCGGGAAGGCCAACGGGACGCCCAGAACGAGCAGGCCGATGCCGATGCCCACGGCGTCGACCAGCGCCACGAACAGCTGGCCGCGGAAGTAGCCGCCGATCGTGCGCCAGATCCGCTCGCCGACCTCGGCGATGTCGTCGCGCAGCCGGGCGGGAACCAGCCCGACCAGCGCCTGCGCGATCCGACGCCCGTCTTTGAGATAGAAGAACAGCGCCACCAGGCCGAACAGCGTCGCCACCAGCGTCTCGACGACGGTGACGACGGCCGACAGGGTCTGCGTTGCCACGTTGCCCGCGCCGCCCAGCTGCTCGGTGAGCTGGTCCAGGGGCTGGTCGAACACGTCCAGGTCGTCGATCAGCGGCATGCCGCTGAGGAACGTCTGCAGCTGGTCGAGCGCCTGCTGGACGGATTCGACGATGCCGGGCAGCTCGTCGGCGATGGCGGGGACGACCAGTCGGCCGAGGCCGAACAGCACACCGAAGGCCGCCGCGATCGTGAGCATCGACGCGAGCGCTGGCGGTACGCGCTTGCTCTTGAGGAACTCCGCGACGGGCGCCAGCAGCGCAGCGGGGAACAGGGCGAGGATCAGGGGCACGACCACCAGGCGGAGCTGGTCGACGACCAACGCCGCCGCGACGACCAGCAGCGCCAGACCCAACGTCGCCCAGGCGACCCGCCCCGCGCGCAACAGCAGCGGGGGCTTGGTGGCGTCGCGGTCGTCGGTCGCCATGGGGGCAACGCTACGCTGCCCGCGATGACCACGGTCCAACCGCCCACCTCGGACCCGGAGGCGGTGGCGGCGGTGCAGGAAGGGCTGCTGGCCTGGTACGCCCGCGAGCAGCGCCGGCTGCCGTGGCGCGACACCACCGACCCCTACGCGGTGCTGGTCAGCGAGGTCATGCTGCAGCAGACCCAGGTCACTCGCGTCGTGCCGGCGTATCGCCGGTTCCTCCAGCTGTTTCCCGACCCTAGGGCGCTTGCCGCAGCCCCAACGGGCCAGGTGCTGCAGGCCTGGCGCGGTCTGGGCTACAACCGGCGAGCACTCGCGCTGCAGCTGGCCGCGCGCACCGTGGTGGACCGGCACGGTGGCGTGTTCCCGGTGACCCTCCACGAGCTCAAGGCGCTTCCCGGGGTCGGCGAGTACACCGCTCGGGCGGTGCTGGCGTTCGCCTTCGGACGCGACGAAGCGCCGGTCGACACCAACGTCCGCCGCGTGCTCCTGCGCGCCCTCGCCGGCCGCGATCTGGCGCCCGCTGCCCTTCAACGCCTGGCCGACATCGCCGTGCCGGCTGGCCAGGGGCGCTACTGGAGCGCCGCCGTCATGGACCTGGGGTCCGCGCACTGCACGGCCCGTTCCCCCGCCTGTTCGACCTGCCCCCTCGCCGCGGCGTGCGCATGGCGCCGGCACGGCGGCGACGACCCGGCCGCCCCCAGGGCCAGGCGACCGACGCCGTTCGTCGGCTCGGCGCGCTTTCACCGTGGGCGACTGCTCGACGCGCTGCGGTCCGGCCCTGTGCCCACGCACCAGCTGGCCAGCGCAGCGCACGCCGCCGACGCGGTGGCGGCGCGGCGGACAGCCGAGTCGCTGGTGGCCGACGGCCTGGCGCGATGGCGTGGCACCACGCTGACGCTTCCGGACTGACGTTTTCCGTCCGTGGCGGGGGGCATTGACTGCCCATGGCCAGCCATCAGCTCGTGTCCGGTCGCCCCGAGACCCTTGACGACCCCACGGACCTCGACCGTGGTGACTACAAGGCCGCCCTGAAGCGCACCATCGCCGAGATCAAGAAGGACGACGTCCCGGGTCTTGCGTCGGGCGTGGCCTTCCGCATGTTCCTGTCGCTGTTCCCCTCCTTGCTGGCCGGGGTGGCCATCTTCAGCCTTGTGACCTCGCCCGCAGAGATCGCCGACATGCTGGAGGAGGCCAGCGCGTTCATCCCGAACGACGCGCTGAGCCTGATCGAGGATCCGATCCGCGACCTGGGCGAGGGCGGCGGCGGGGCGGCCGGTTTCGCGGCGATCGGTGGTATCGCTGCGGGGCTGTGGGCGGCCACCTCGGCGGCGGTCTCGCTGATGAAGGCACTGTCGCGCGCCTACGACACCGAGGAGACCCGCAAGTTCGTCAAGCAGCGGCTGCACGGCCTGGCGCTGACCGTCGCGCTGATCGTGGCGCTGGCGGCGATGGTGCTGTTGCTCATCGCCGGCCCCCAGCTCCAGGCCGCGTTGCTTCCCGGCGTCGTGGCACCAGTGACGTGGTTGCTGGCCGGGCTGAGGTTCGCACTGGCCTTGGGCGTCCTCGTCCTGCTGTTTGCGTTCGTGTACTACCTGGGCCCTGACCGCGAGCAGCCGTCGTGGGCGTGGATCTCGCCCGGCGCGGTGCTTGCGGTCGTGGGATGGCTGGCCGTCGCCGGCGGCTTCACCCTGTACGTGCAGACGGCGGGCAACTACAACGAGACGTACGGCGCCATCGCCGGCGTCGTCGTCCTGCTGCTGTGGCTGCAGCTGTCGATGCTCGTCATCCTGGTCGGCGCGGAGTTCAACGCCGAGATCGAGCGGACACGCGCCCTGCACATCGCCGTGGGCGAGGGTGCCGGCTTCGCGGCGCCGGCAGGGGTGTCGCCGGGCGTGCCGGCAGACCAGGAACGGTCGGCCACGGTGTTGCAGCAGACCCGGGTGTCCGCGCACCACCTCGATCCGCCCGCCCCGGAAGACGCGCAGGCCCGGGACACTGCCGAGCTCGCCCCGCCGCTGGTCCCGGCCGCTGTCCCGACTCCATCGGCGGCTGATCCCGGCATCGACGCGTTGCCTCCCGCCGCCAAACGGGCCGGCGCGGTGGCAGCCGCCGCGATGGCGGCGCTGCTCTTCCTCGGGTTCGCCCGTCGCCGGTCACGACGGTAGGTTCCCTGCTGCCCCGCGATGCGGGGGAAGGAGCGCCGGGAAGACGGGTCGGCACGCTGTTACGTCCACCTGAAACCAGGAGCCACCTCGTTGCTCTTCGCCCTACTGGGGGCGCACGCCGCACTCGCAGTTGCCGCCCCCCTCCTCGCCCGCTCCTTCGGGAGGCGGGTGTTCCTGGTGTGCGGTCTCGCACCGCTGCTGGCAACCGCGTGGTTCGCCGTGCGATCGCCGGCAGTGCTGGCAGGCGATGCCGACGCCGAGTCGTTCGCCTGGGCGCCGACGATCGGGTTGTCCGCAGATCTGCGGCTGGACGGCTTCGGCCTGCTCATGGCGCTGCTGGTCTCCGGTATCGGCACGTTGATCTTCGCTTACGCCTACGCGTACTTCTCCAAGCCTCGCCCTGATCTCGGCAAGTTCGCCGGCGCGCTGACGGCGTTCGCCGGCTCGATGCTCGGCCTAATCCTGGCCGACAACCTCATCTTGCTGTTCGTGTTCTGGGAGGCCACGTCGATCACGAGCTACCTGCTCATCGGGTTCGACGACCGCAAGGCCGAGTCACGCGACGCCGCGCTGCAGGCGCTGCTGACCACTGGCGCCGGCGGGCTCGCGCTGCTCGGTGGCGTCGTCGTGCTGGGGCAGACGGCGGACACGTACTCGTTGTCGGCGATCCTGGCGGCGCCGCCCCCGCACTCCGGCCTGCTCGATGTCGCGCTGGTGCTCATCCTGCTCGGGGCGTTCACCAAGTCGGCGCAGGCGCCGTTCCACACCTGGCTGCCCGGCGCCATGGCCGCGCC
>DATLGM010000211.1:0-15797 GCA_035540515.1 Egibacteraceae bacterium
GGTGGGGCATGGAGCTGTTGAACAGGGTGCTGGGCCAGGTAGCGGCCACGGTGGCGGCGACGTGGCCGTTCGTGGTCGCCAGCGTCATCGCGGCAGCGGCACTGCAGGTCTATGTCGGGGCGGACCGCCTGGGCGGCTGGCTGCGCCGGCGGACGTCGACCGCGGTTGCGGGCGCTGTCGGGCTGGCCGCAGCGACCCCGTTCTGCTCGTGTGGGACCACGGCCACGGCGCTTGGGCTGGTGGCGGCGAGCGCGCCGTGGGCGCCGATCGTGGCCTTCATGGTGGCGTCGCCGCTGACCAGCCCGTCCGAGCTGCTGCTGTCAGCCGGGTTGTTCGGCTGGCCATTCGCGCTGATCTTCTTCACCGGCACGATCGTGTTGGGACTGGGCGCCGGCATCGCCGCTGCCGCCCTGGACCGCGCCGGCCTGCTGCGCGACCAGGCCCGCCTGGCGCCGGCCTCGTCGTGTGCCGCGCCGTCACCGGCGAGCACCCCGCAGTTGAGCATGGGGCCGGGCGCAGCGGCCATCACCGAGATCGGACCGCGCTACCGCCGCTGGCGCCTCGACGAGCTCGGCCGTGAGCTGCTCACCGTCGGGCGGCGCATCGCGGTGCTGTTCGCGGGGTTCACCTTCGTCAGCTACCTGCTGGTCGAGCTCGTGCCGACCGAGTGGCTGCAGCAGTGGCTGGGCGGCGACTCGCTGCTGTCGGTCGTCGGCGCCGCGTTGCTCGGTGTGCCGATGTACGTCAACACCGAAGGGTCGCTGCCGATGCTCGCCGGGCTGATGGACGGCGGCATGGGTCCCGGGCCCGCCATGGCGTTCTTGGTGACCGGTGCCGGCACCTCGATCGGCGCCGTCACCGGGATGCTGGTCATCGCCCGCAAGCGCGTGGTCGGCTTGGTGCTCGCCTCCCTGCTGGTGGGAGCCGTGGCGCTCGGGGTGGTCACCCAGCTGCTGTTGGGCTGACGCCGCGCTCCACGGGCCACTGCTGCACCCGGGCGATCACCGCCTCGCTGATCGCGCGCAGCTGGGAAACCTGCTCCGGACTCAACGGGTCGAACAGCAGGGTCCGCACCGCCTCGACGTGCCCCGGGGCGGCCGCCTCCAGCGCCGCGAAACCGTCGTCGGTCAGTCGCGCCAGCTGACCACGACGGTCCGTCGGGCATTCCAGACGCTCGATCCAGCCGGCCGCCTCCAGACGCGACGCCGCGTGCGACAGCCGGCTGCGGGAGTACTGGGAGGCGTCGGCCAGCTCGTTCATGCGCAACATGCGATCGGGCGCCTCCGACAGGCGCACGAGGATCTCGTAGTAGGCGTGGGGGAGTCCCGAATCGCGCTGCAGCTGGCGCTCCAGCGCCTCGGCCAGCAGATGCGTCGCATGCAGATACGCGCGCCAGGCGCGTTGCTCCTCGTCGGTCAGCCAGCGGGTCATACCGCCATGGTACGTGGCAATAGTTGAAACCTCAACGAATAGTCGCTACGCTGGTCGCGTAACGGTTGAACATTCAACAAAGGATGCGTGCCATGGGCATCACCCGTTTGAACCACGCGGTGCTGTACGTCCGCGACGTCGACCGCAGCGTCGCGTTCTACCGCGACGTGCTCGGCTTCCGGGTCGTCCCCATGGCACCGGACGGCTTCAACGCGGCCTTCCTCCAGGCGCCCGATTCCACCAACGATCACGACCTGGGGCTGTTCGGGATCGGTGAGGCCGCCGGCCCGTCCACCGCGGGTCGCAGCGCCGTCGGCCTGTACCACCTGGCCTGGGAAGTCGACACCCTCGCCGAGCTCGAGCGGCTTCACGCCGCTCTGGTCGCGGCCGGCGCGTTGGTCGGCACGTCCGACCACGGCACCACCAAAAGCCTGTATGGGCGCGACCCCGACGGTCTGGAGTTCGAGATCGCCTGGATCGTCCCCGCCGACCTGCTCACCGACGAGGCGCGCGAGGCGCGCTCTCGCATCGGGCGGCTGGACCTCGCACGGGAGAAGGCCCGGTACGGCGAGGCCACCCGCGGCGGGGTCGGCATATCCATCAGCGCACCGTAAGCACGAACCCACCAACCAAGGAGCACCGTCCCATGACTGCAAGCACCGCAATCCGCACCGTCGACGGCAAGACCGTCCCGGCGGCCGGCACCTACGAGATCGACGCCTCGCACTCGACCGTGGAGTTCGTCGTCCGTCACCTGGGCCTTGCCAAGGTCCGGGGCAGGTTCAACACCTTTGCTGGCACGATCGTCGTCGACGACGACGTCACCGCCTCGTCGGTCAAGGTCCGCATCGACGCCGCAAGCATCGACACACGCGACTCCGGCCGCGACGAGCACCTGCGCAGCCCCGACTTCCTCAACGTCGCCGAGCACGAAGCCCTGGAGTTCCGGTCCACGGGCGTCCGCGACGTCGACGGGGACTGGCTGGTCGACGGTGAGCTGTTCATCGCCGGGACGACCCGCCCCGTGACCCTGCAGGTGGAGTTCGAAGGCAGCGAGACCGACCCCTGGGGCAACGCGCGAATCGGCTTCTCGGCCGAGACGAAGGTCAACCGCGAGGACTTCGGGCTGACCTGGAACCAGGCGCTGGAGAGCGGCGGCTGGTTGGTCGGCAAGGAGGTCAAGATCGAGCTGTCGGTCGAGGCGATCCGCCAGGACGCGTCCTAGTCCTCCAGCAACCGCAGGCCGAGCAGCGCCACCTCACCAAGGGTGCACCGGCTGTCGCCGCCCCACTCCGGGGCGTGCTCGCCGAGCAACGTGGCGGTCGCCATCAAGGCGATCGCCACGTTGCCGTCGGGCACCACGCCGACGGCGGCCAGCCGTTCGCGCAGCTCGATCTCGAGCAGGTGCAGCTCGGCGTCCTGCCACACTGGCGCCGCCGCCGCCTGCGCCCGGACCGTCGACGTCAGCTCGTCCCGCACGTCGCCTCCTTTGCTCAGCAGCGACGATCCCCGACCCGGGTCGCGGCGGCAATGGCCCGTACGGGTGGTTTTCGCCGGGTTGGCGTCGGCGGCGGGCGGGCAGACAATGACCGCAGACCACAAGGAGATGTGATGGCAACCGTCGATCTCACGACCGAGACCTTCCAGTCCACCCTCGAGAACAACGACATCGTGCTGCTGGACTTCTGGGCGGCCTGGTGCGGGCCGTGCCGCATGTTCGCGCCGATCTACGAGCAGGTCTCCGAGCAGCATCCCGACATCGTGTTCGGCAAGGTCGACACGGAGGCGGAGCAGGCACTGGCCGCCCAGTTCAACATCATGTCGATCCCCACCCTGATGATCGTGCGCGACCGCGTCGTGCTGTTCTCCCAGCCGGGCGTCGTCCCGGCGGAGGGCCTTGAGCACCTCATCGAGCAGGTCCGCGGCGTCGACATGGACGAGGTGCGCAAGGCCATCGCCGAGCACGAGCACTCCGCCGGCTGACAAGGCCCCCGTCGTTGTGCGCGTCGTGCGCGCCAGCGGCAGGAACCGGGCACGGCCGTGTGGAAGTCCCCGCTGCACCCTCACCGACCAGCGGGAGAACTCCTCATGCGCCGTGCGCTTCGTGTACTGCTCGTCCCCCTCGCCGTCCTCGGCGTGATGACCGCCCCAGCAGGCGCCGATGCCGCTTGCACCGACCCCGAGACCGGCGCGCTGGTCCTGGAGCAGTCCCAGCAGTGGCTCCACCAGGCCGAGACGAAGGCGGGCAACCTCGCGGCGTTCGGGGTGACGAGTTTCCCATCGTGGGACGACCAGGAGCCGACCGCGTCGGTGCAACAGGGCGCCGGCGGGGGAGCGGCGGCCAACGCCGCTGCCTACCTTGACCCCACGACCTCCGAGCAGCTGGGCCTGGTGGCCGAGGGCACCTTCAGCGGCTGCCTGGACACGGTGCTGCTCGACCTGTACGCGTTCCTGCCGACGAACCGGACCGGGACGTCGGGCAGCCTCGCCGAGTCACCGTTCAACGGGATCGTCAACCTGACCGTCGACGGGGAGCAGCTGGTGACGGCACAGGAGATCGAGGCGAACACCGTCCCCAACCCGGGAGGATTGGCCACCTACCACCTGCGGTTCGCGATCACGGACCTGCACGCCGCCCTGCTCGACTGGGGGCTCGACCCCGCGGCGGACCACACGCTCCGGCTGAACGTCGCCGGCCGGTACGTCAACACGTCGAACGCCGTCTTCGTCTTCGACACCACCGAGGTTCCCGCGTCGCTGACGTTCAACGGCACGGTCGACGAGCACTACCCCGCGATCTCGGCCTACTAGAGCGAGACCCCTGCATGGTGGAGGGCCATGGCCAGCAGGCGGTCTTGGCCCCCACTCATCTCTGCCGCGACGGAAGGTGACAGCGCCTCCTGCGGCTCCAGCCACGCCAGGTCAAGAGTGTCCTGCGCCGGCCGGCACTCACCCTCGACCGGTACCAGGTACGCCAGGGAGACGGCGTGCTGGCGCGGGTCGGTGAAACCGGAGCGACGCCCGTCGTCGGGGAAGTACTCGGCGATGGTGAACGGCGCGGGGCACGCCGGCAGGTGCGGCAGCGCCTCGGGCCCCAGATCCTTGCTCAGGTGGCGCCACAGCGCCTCACGGACGGTCTCCCCATACAGGACACGGCCGGAGACCAGCGCCCGGCTGAACGTGCCATCCGGGCGGTGGCGCAGCAGCAGCCCGACCCGTTCCACCTCGCCCAGGTGGCCGATGCGGACGGGCACGGCCTCGACGTAGACGATCGGGACGCGCTCGCGGACGTCATGCAGCTCTTCGGGGCGCAGCCAGCCGTGCGCGGTCTCGGTTGACGATGACACGTACCTCGCCTCCAGTCAGTGCCGCGTCGACGCCGCCAGGGCGCCGTCGAGGAACGTGTGGTCTTCCAGGCACCGGCCGGCGCCGATGGCGACGGCGTGCAGCGGCCGGTCGACGCGGAACACCGGCATGCCCGTGGCCACGTGCAGCCGCGCATCGATGCCGTCGAGCAGCGCGCCGCCGCCGGACAGCGCGATACCGCTTTCCAGGATGTCGGTGGCCAGCTCCGGCGGTGTGCGGTCCAGCGTGTCGATGACCGCGTTGACGATGGCGCTGACGGGCTCGTCGATCGCCGCGCGGACATCGGCGGCGTGGACCACAACGCTGCGCGGCAGCCCGGTGGCCAGGTCGCGTCCGCGTACGTCCGCGCGCGGCTCGTCGCCGTGCGGGATCACCGAGCCGATGGCGATCTTGACCCTTTCGGCCGTCAGCTCGCCGACGCAGATGCCGTGCTCCCGCTTGAGGTAGGCGATCACGGCCTCGTCCAGCTCGTCGCCGCCGATGCGCACCGACGTGCTCACGACGATGCCGCCCAGGGAGATGACGGCGACCTCGGTCACGCCGCCGCCGATGTCCACGATCATGCTGCCCGCCGGTTCGGTCACGGGCAGTCCCGCCCCGATGGCCGCCGCCAGCGGCTCCTCCAGGACCATGGCAGGCGGCCGGGTGCCTGCGCTGACCATGGCTTCCAGCAAGGCCCGCTGCTCCACCCCCGTGACCCCGTAGGGCATTGTCACCACTGTGCGTGGCCGCCGTCCGAACGGGATGTAGCGGCGCCGGACCTGCTCGACGAACGCCCGGACCATCTTCTCGGTCGCGTCGAACTCGCTGATCACGCCGTCCTTCAGCGGCTGGACCAGCCGGATGTGTCCGGGAACGCGACCGAGCATCCCCTTGGCGCGCCGGCCCACCGCGAGGACCTCACCGGTCACCCGGTGCAAGGCGACCATCGACGGCTCGTCCAAGACGATGCCGCGGCCGCGCACGTAGACCAGCGTGTTCACGGCGCCGAGGTCGATGCTGATGTCCGAAGGGCGCATTGCGGGCAGTCTATTGGCGACGATGCCGCGACGCCGGTGTGCGACAGGAGGATTGATGCGAGGGCACCTGCCGATCATGACCACGGCGGCGGCGCTGCTGCTGGCGGTGGCGTGCGGGGGCGGGGAAGGCGACACGCCGGCTCAGGCCGGCGACCAGATCGCCGCCGGGCAGCAGGCGTTCGAGCGCAACTGCATGGGCTGCCACGGGGCGCAGGGGCGGGGCAGCGACGTGGGGCCGCCGCTGGTGCACGAGGTCTACGAGCCGGGGCACCACGACGACGAGTCGTTCCGCCGCGCGGTGCGCGAGGGCGTCGTCCCCCACCACTGGGACTTCGGTCCCATGCCGGCGTTTCCCGGGGTTCCCGACGAGGACATCGAGGCGATCATCGCCTACGTCCGTCACCTGCAGCGCGACGCCGGCATCGAATGACCCCGCCCGAGCACGGCGCCCCATGCACGGCGCCCCCGCCGCCCGGACGCTAGGCCGGGTCGGAGCCGCCGACCTGACCGTTGGACGGCAGCAGGTCGAGCTCCTCGACCAGCGTGAAGAACGCGCTGACGTAGGGGTTGGACGGGGCGCGTCGGCGCACCGCCTCCCAATCGATCTGTTCCCGCAGGGAGCGGGCGATCTCCAGGTGAGGTTCGTAGTCCAGCTGGTGCTCGCGAAGACACGACAGCTTCGTGACCATCAGGTCCTCCAGCGAGATCACCTTCATCCGCTGCGCGAGCACCTCCAGCTCCTCGGCCGACTCGATGGCCTCGTCGGTGATCTCCAGGCCGCTGGGCTCGAAGATCACGTCGATGAGCACGTCGCCGTCGTAGGCCTTGAGCAGCCAGCCTTCCGGTGGCCGCTCGGTGCGCATCCCGGCGTCGGCCAGCGCCTGCCATGCCCGCTGGGCGTCGTCCGGTTTGACGAAGAAGTCGACGTCGTGGCCCGACTCCGGGCCGCCCCGCGCCCAGCTGGCCAGGCCGCCGCCAACCATGAACGGCACGCCCGCGTCGCGCAGCGCCGCCGCTCCGCGCTTGAGCGACTCCTTGATCTGCTCGACTTCACCGCTGGCCAAGCGTCAGCGCTCCGGCTCGCATGCCAGCTCGTCGTCGCCCAGGCAGTAGACCTTGTACGCGTGGCGTATGACCGGTTGCGCGACGTTGCGCACCGGCACGCCGCCGGCGGTGCGGCCCTTTTCCGTGCCGGCGTGCGCGTGGCCGTGGAGGGCAAGGTCAGCGCCGCCGCGGTCGACTGCCTCTGCCAGGAAGTAGCTGCCGAGGAACGGGTAGATCTCCAGTCGCTCGCCCTGCAGCGTGTCGGGCACGGGGGAGAAGTGCATCAGCGCGACCTTCACCTCGGTGTCCAGCGCGCGCAGCTCGCGCTCCAGCGATTCGGCCAGAACGCGGGAGTGGCGCACGAACGCCTTTTGCTCGGGCTCGCCGAAGTCGCTCGCCGACGCGCCCATGAATCCGCCGCCGAACCCCTTGGTCCCCGCGATGCCCACCTGGCGGCCGCCGGCGTCGATGACCGTGCGCTCACCTTCCAGCACGGTCACACCCGCCTCTTCGAGCACCTTGCGCACCAGGTGCTCCTGGTCGGTCTGGTAGTCGTGGTTGCCCAGGACGCAGACCACCGGCACGTCCACCGACCGCAGCTCGTCGGCCAGCACGGCCGCCTCGTCCGGCTCCCCGTGGCGGGTCAGATCCCCGGCGAGGCACAGGACGTCGGCCCGCTCGCCCAGGCCCCGCAGATGAGGTGCGAGCGTCCCGGCCGAGTCGGTGCCGAGGTGGACGTCGCCCACGGCAGCGATGCGGATCATGAGACCGCCTCCTGACCGTCAGGTTCGGACAGCTCAGCAACAGTGACGTCATTGCGAATGTCCGTGTCGGTCACCAGCTCGCCGAGGACCTCGTCGACGGCGTCGCGCTGCTCGGCGGACGTGACGTTGCCGGTCACCACGAGCACGTCGCCGACGGCGCGGACGTGGATGTCCAGGGTGCCCACGCGAGGATCGTGTGCCAGGGCGTCCCGGAGGTGCTCGGTGGCGTAAGGGTCCAGAGGCTGCTCGGACATGGCCGGGCTTCTACCCCACGGGCTCCTCGGCTAATGCCCGCTCCGCACGCAGTCGCTGGTTGGCCACCTCGACACGGTAGATCTGCCGGCGGATGGCGTCCCACTCCTCGCTCTCCAGCGCGAGACGTCGCAGGTCGTCGCACATCTGGGCGATCTGCTCGTCGTCGACCGGTTCGCCGTCGCTGACGCGGCGCTGGGCGGCCAGGATGCGGTCCTCCAGCTGCTGGCCGTCGTCGTCCCAGCTGAAGTACACGTACGTCTCGTCCAGCTCCTCGGACAGCACGGCCATGGCGTGCGTGGTCGCGTCCTTCTGCCCGATGATCGAGATGTCCGCGGCGTGCAGCGTCACCTCGAACCAGTTGCCCTGCACCTCGCCCCGCACGATCTTCATCTTCTCGACCATGTCGCGGCGGAAGATCCGGCCCTCGATCCACACCAGCTTGCAGAAGATGAAGCGGATGATGCGGTGAGGATCCTCGACCGAGGTTTCGATCCCATGACGTTCGAACGCGTCGCGGATCTGTTGCAGGACGTCGTCGTAGCCACCCTGCTTGACCATGATCGCGATGTTCTTCATCTCGAAGCGCCGCAGGATGTACGAAGCCTTGACCACCGGCACCACCACGACGAGCAGCACGACCAGACCACCGATCACGCCGCAGTACATGAAGGCGTGGAGCATCTCCCGACCGAGGCTCGACTTGTCGGAGTCGTAGTTGTGCATCCGCGTGACGAGCCACCCCACCAACAAGGGGATGGCGACGACCAGCGCGATGGACACGCCACGCAGCAGCGCCTCGTCGTCGGGAAGGAACGGGATCAGCGCCTCGGCGACCGGTGGGAAGATCGCCGAGACGATCAGCCCGAGCCACCACAGCGACAGCAACCCGATCAAGGAGACCTTGTCGTCGTCCCGCGACGGCAGTCGGCCGAAGAACGTCATGGTCGCCAAGCCGAAGATCTTGGTCAGCGTCTTGACGAATCCGAGGGAGATGAAGCGGAGGATCGGCATGCGGCGAAGTGGGGTCGGGGGCCGGTCCTCGGCGAGCCTTCCCCGTCCGGCATCGCCCTACCCGGCGGCCAGCAGGTCCATCATCGCCTTGGCGTTGCGGACGCCGTAGTCGCGATAGCAGTTGTCTAGGTGCGAAGGAGCGCTGTGCTGAACTGCGGAAACGCCGGCCGCGGCTGAGCGAAACACCGACATTTATCGGTACCAGCGCACGTGCTCGGCCGGGCGCCTGTAGGGCCGAGGGCTACCTGGCAGCCGTGGTTCGGTCATCCGCCGAGCGTGACCGGTGTTCCAGGAGTCGGGGGGTCCACCGTCGTCCCGTGCCACACGCGGTCTGAGGCGATGTCGCCAGGGAGTGCGTGGGCGAGCACGTTCCGGAAGCCGTACAGCTCGGCCAGTGTTCGACACCTGGCGGGGTGTCGGCGGCTTTGCGGTACGCCTCAGCAGCGTTGCCCGTCATGATCCAGAGCCGCTCGATAGCCAGGTGGCGCTCGGCGTCAGCGTCCCAGGCCGCCTTGTCCGCGGGCGTCAGCGACTGGATCTGTCGCAGCGTGCGCTTGAGAGGGGCCAGGAGTTGGTGGCCTCAAATGATCAGCGCAACACCTCGGCGAGCTGAGACTTGAAATCGGCTTGCGAGGAGGGGTTGCGGTGCGACGACGTTGGCAGGTGCTGCCGCCGGATATCCGCCGGCAGATCATGATGATGGCGGCCAAGGGTGCGACGTATGACGACATCCTCGAGCAGATGGACGTTTCTGTCGGCACGATCACCAAGGTGACCAAGCCGCTGGGCGGGGTGTATCGCGTACGTCAACGCAGCCCGCGTCGTCTGTCGGCTGACGACCGGGTAGAGATCTATCTGGGCATCGAGCGGGGCTGGAGTTACCGCAAGATCGCCGCATCGATCGGGCGGCATGCTTCCACGGTGTGCCGGGAGGTCAACCACAACGGCGGCCGGGCCGGATATCGACCGTTGGTCGCTGAACGCAGCGCCGATCAACGCGCCCGGCGGCCCAAACCCACCAAACTGGCCAAACATCCTGAGCTGTGCCGGCGGGTGACCCGCGATCTGCAGCGGTTGTGGTCACCCCAGCAGATCGCCCGCCGTCTGCGCGATGAGTTCGGGGATGATCCGACCATGACGATCTCGCACGAAACGATCTATCAGTCGATCTACGTGCAAGGCAGAGGCGAGCTGCGCCGAGAGCTGGCGCGATGTCTGCGGACCGGGCGGGCGAAACGCAAACCACGTGGCCGGGAGCACCGCGGTCGGATCCGTGACATGGTGATGATCAGCCAGCGGCCGGCGGAGATCGAAGACCGCGCCGTGCCCGGCCACTGGGAAGGCGATTTGATCCTGGGCCGTAACGGACGCAGCCAAATCGGCACGCTGGTGGAGCGCACCACCCGCTTCGTGATGCTGCTGCACCTACCCGAGCAGCGCACCGCCGCCGCGGTCGAACATGCCATGGCAGCCGCGATCACCACGCTGCCCGACGCGCTGTTCCGCTCCATCACCTGGGACCAAGGCATCGAGCTGGCCGGCCACCGACGGTTCACCTTGGCCACCGGCGTGCAGGTCTACTTCTGTGACCCCCACGCGCCATGGCAACGCGGCAGCAACGAAAACACCAACGGGCTGCTGCGCCAGTACTTCCCCAAAGACACCGACCTATCGGTCCACACCCCCGCCGATCTACAAGCCGCTGCCGACAGCCTCAATGAACGTCCTCGACAAACCCTCGGATGGAAGACACCATCCGAAAAGCTCGCCGAACTCCTTGTTGCGTCGACTGCTTGAAACCACCCGTGCGCTCGGACCCACACGGGGTCGCGGCATTCGCCGCAGACCCACACAGCGCAGTGGTGGGGGCGTCAGTCCGAGGCGACGCCGAGCTCGCGCAGCAGCGGCTCGCCCCGCGGACCGCCGGCGATGGCACCGTCGCCGGCGGCGCTGTGGATCCGGGCGGGGCGCACGGCCCAGGTTCGCTGCTCCGTCAGGAGCGGGATGAGCGGCAGGTCGAGGCAGAGCCGGTCCTCCAGCTGTCGGTACACCAGCGTGCGGTCGTCGACGGTCGGTGCCTCGCGCGCCTGACGGGTGATGATGTCGTCGAAGGTGACGCTGCTGTACTTGCTGAAGTTCGTCTGGCCGGCGCCGCTGGTGTGGAACAGCGGATACAGGTACCGGTCGGCGCTGGGAAACGGCGACGACCAGGAGAACCGGAAGGGCCCCTGGAACCCCTCGACCGACTCCGCCTTGGTCAGGTAGTCGTCCCAGGTCATCGGCTGCAGGGTGACGTTCACCTCGAACGCACGGGTCCACTGCCGTGCCACTGCGCGGACCAGCGCTGCGTTGTCGTAGTCGTCGTTGTAGGTCACGACCAGCTCCTGGCCGCGAAGGTCGACGCCCGCCTCCTGCAGCACGCGGCGCGCGCCCGGGACGTCGCCGGCGGCCGGCACCGTCGGGCCACAGGCGTCGGGCCGGGCGACGTTGGTGCCCAGCGTGGGCGGCAGGAAGCCGGTCGCCGGCGCGCGGCGGCCGTCGAACAGCCGCTGGGCCAGTGCCTCGCGGTTGATCGCCATGCTCAGTGCGGCCCGCAGCGGAGCGTCCGCGCGCGTGCCGGGCTCCTCGTCGGCGACACGCAGCGGGTCCAGGGCCAGGTCGGGCGCCGCGGCCCCGTCGGTGGCCGCCTGCTCTGCGGTGTCGGCACTGTCGCCGGCGGAATCAGCGGTGACGGGCAGACCGAGGTACTCCACACCGGGTCCCGGCACGGTCACCGCCTCCAGCCCACGCTGCGAGTCGGCGATGTCGCGCAGCGGCCCCGAGGCAGCGAGCACATCGAGCGCTCGTAGCTTCGGTCGTTGCGGTGCGCTGCGGGGGGGTGCGGCGGGATCGGCCGCTTCCTGTGCGTCGGGGACCTGGCTGACCCCACCCAGCTCGGGCAGCACCTGGAACACGATCTCGTCGGCGTAGCCGGCACCGCCGCCCGTGTAGCTGTCGTTCCAGCCGCCGTATTCCTCGTTCCGCACCAGGCGGACCTGGGACTGCGCCGCGTCGAACGGCTCGGCCAGGCGGTACGGGCCGGGGCAGACCGGGTCGGACTCCAGGGCGTCGGGGTCGGCTTCCATCGCGGTCGCCGGCAGCGGGGTCGAGATCGGGTGGGTCAGCACCGTGACGAAGTCCGCCATCGGGGCGACCAGCGAGATCTGCACGGTCTGCTCGGTCAGCGCCGTCAACCCGGCGAGTCGGGTGCGGTCACGCTCGGGCGCCTCAGGGTCCTGGCCACGAATCGCGGCGTAGCCCTCGATGGGCGACAGCAGCTCGGCGGCCTGGCCGGCGAAATCCGCGCTGGCAGCCCGTGACAGCGACGCGACGACGTCGGCCGAGCGGACGGGCGTGCCGTCGGGGAAGGCGACACCGTCGCGCAGCTTGACGATGATGCGCCGGCCGTCCTCGACGATCAGCCACGACTCTGCGAGACCGGGCACCAGCTCGCCGGTCTCCGGGTCGACACCGATCAGCGGGTCGCACATCGTCGCGGCGATGAGCGTCCCGTTGGGCTCGTAGGCGTTGCCAGGATCGACGCCGCCCGGTCGCCCGATCCCGACGGTGAGCACGCCCCCGCGCGGCACGTCAGGATCCGCGGCGAGTCTGGGACCTGCCTGCTCACGAGCGCAGGCCGACGCCAGCAGCGCCACGACCAGCAGCGCGCCGACCAGCCGTGACATCCGCCTCACCGCACCGCCTTCGGACCCGGCTTGGGCACCTGGTTGATCGTCGCGACGTTGTTGCGGCTGACGTTGTTCAGCCCCTCACGCCCCGCCACGACGAACGCGTCGCGCAGCATCAGTCCGCCGTACTGCGTCCCGAAGTCGTACGTGGCGTCGAAGTCCACCGTGGACTGCGGGCCGACGATGCGGCCTTCGGTGAGCCGTACCCGGATCGCGTCGAGCTGATCGCCGCAGGCGTCGACGCGCTGCTTGTCGACGACCGTGAGGGTGTAGCTCATGGTGGTGCCGGCGGTCGGGTCGGCGCCCCGCACCTCCATCGTGAAGCCGTTGCTGGCCGGGATGGGCAGCAACATCATCTGGGGGCGGGGGGTGAAGCGGGTGGTCGTGCCGTCGGGCGCCTCGGTGACGATGCTGTCCAGGTACAGGCCCCGTCCGTCGTGCAGGTCGGCGTAGTCCTCCGCGCCCGCCTGCGGCACCACCGGTTGGTTGCGGTACAGGTAGCGCGTCGTCGTGACGGTGCCGGCCAGCTCCGCCTCGACCGCGTAGCGGAAGCTGCCGTCGGCGTCGACCGAGACGTCTTTGACCGTGCGCTTGGTGTTGCCGTCGAACACGCCTTCGTTGGCGTCGGCCCCGGACACCTCGAAGCTGCCGGCGTTGCGGAACGTGTAGGTCGCCGGTGCGGGTGGCAGCAACCGGTCGCGGGGCGCTTCGACCGTGGGCGCCTGACGCGGGTCACCTTCCACGCATGGCGGGTCGGTCTTGGGCGGGGGTTGCTTCGAGGGGAACCCCGGAGGCTCGGCCTTCCCGTCGTCGCTGTCACCCGGAGGCGGTGGTGGCGGTGGCGGTGCCGTCGACCCGGTGTCGGGCGGCACGTACGTCGACCCGCCGCCGAGGTCGCCGGTGGCCCGGTCAGGGGTGACGTTGGTGGCGTGGGGGACGGTCACGGCCACCGCCGTCGGCGGCAGCGGCGGCGGCGGCACGTCCTCGTCCTTGTCGCCGCCGCCCAGGACGATGTTGCTCGCCACTTCGCGCATCCCCACCCGCAGCGGTTCCTGCGGTGGACCGCACGCTGCGGCCAGCAGCACCAGCACCAGGATGAGGGCGCGATGCGCCAGGTGCAGACCTCTCATTGCACAAGCCCCCTTCGCGGGTCGGCGACGCCGACGTCGCCGGAGTCGTCGAGGCTGGTGATGGCTTCGCCCCGCTGGATCGCCAGCAGGGCCCCGAAGACCTCGCCCGCCTCCTCGAAGGCGCGGCGGGCCACGAACAGCTCGTAGTACGTGCCGTCGGGCGAGAACCACAGGTACAGCCGCTGCTCGGCGGTCTCGAGCATCGACACGTGCTCCCCGCGCACGCGGGTTGGCTGGAACTCGCCACCGCCCAGGCTCTGGGTGATCTCGTCGCGGACCTCGTCTTGCCGGCCGAACAGCCCTGGCTTGAACTGCGCGACCTGCAGGGACGCCTCCACGACGTCGTCGCGGTTGACCGAGTACACGCGGCCGCGCTCGACAAGCGCGTCGTCGCCGGCTTCCCGATACGCCTTCTCGGCGGACTTCTCACGCTTGAACGTCAGGTCGTCGAGCCGTTTGGGCACCGCGGGCTGCGGCAGGCGGGAGTCGTTCAGCGTCGTGGTGAGGTCCAGCTGCTCGGGGGCGCACGCAGTGCTCAGCGCCAGCGCGATCGCCAGCACCAGGAGCCCGGCCCGAGACAGTGCGGGGCGGATGCGCAGCCGGCGCCGGACGCCCCGCCATCCGCGGCCTGCCAAGCGCAGCACGGCGACCAGCGGCAGCAGCGCGGACCGACCGGCGCGCCGCAACCCGCGGCGCAGCGACCACGACAGCCACATGTTGGGCAGCGCCCGGCTGTACGGCTCCCGCAGCGACGCCCGTGACGCCGCTGCGAGCAGGCGCGACGACAGCGGCTGGGCTGCGCGCAGACGGGCGTGCACGGATGCGGCCATCGCTTCGGCGGCCTCCACGTCGGCGTGCTGGAGGTCTCGGGCGAGGTCGCCCCACAGCGCGCGTGTCACCAGCCAGGCCAGTTCGACGTGCTCGGCGTCGTAGGCGACTTCGTTGACGAACTCCAGCGGCGTGTGCGTCGGGTGCCCGACGTTGAAGTCCCACGCGGCGTCACGCAGGTTGGCGTAGGTGACGGCGATCCGACCGGGCAGGCCGTGGCGCCGCGCCCACCGGGTCCGACGCGCTCGTCGGCCCAGCCGCAGCAGCGCCGGGTAGAACACGATCGCCATGATCACGGCGAGCACCACGGGGATCGCCTGCAGCGTGTAGTGCCGCACCAGCTCGAACAGCAGCGTGATCGTCTGCAGCCGCACCGGCACGTAGGTGATGACGGCCAGCTCGTCGGTCGGGCGCACCGATGGGTCCTCGCGCTTCTGCGCGTCGCTCAGGCTCGAGCGAGCCTGAGCGGGGCGGCCGAGCAGCGGGACCCAACCGTGGCCTTCGAAGTACCCCTCCAGCCAGGTCGATCCCTGTTCGGGGCGAACCGACAGCGGCGCCCGCCGGTCGGCCCGCTCGCCACCGAAGTAGCCGTACCCGATCCGCGACGGCACGCCGGCCCACCGCGCGAGCAGCGCCTCGGCGGCGGTGATCTCGTACGGCGACGCCTCCCCGCCGGCGAGCATCTCCACGACCCGGTGCGGCGGGACGTCCACGGGCTGCCCGGCGCCCGCGGCGACGACCTCTTCGTACAGCGCTCGGCGCAGCACGTGAAGCCGGGCGTACGGGCTGTCACCCGGCACCTCCGACAGCAGGGCGGTCACCTCCGGCGGGGCGGGTGGCGCCTGCAGGAACTCGCGAAGGCCGCGTCCGGCCTCGGGCGCCTCGGCGAGCTGCTGGGTCGTCGGGGGCGGGGCCGCGGTGACGGTGTAGGTGAAGTCAGGCCCGGTGTGACGCGGCAAGCGCATGGTCTGCGTGCGCGGGTCGTAGTCGACGATGGCGCCTTCGGGCAGCTCGACGCGGTGCGCCCCCGCCAGGGTGGGCAGTGCCCGGCCGGGAAGGTCGCGCAGGGTGAACGTTGCCGATACGTCGCCGTCGGCCGGTGCGGTGGGAGCGTCGGGGACGGCGGCGGGGCCCTGCAGCTCGACGAAGCGCTCGACGTCGTAGGGCGGCAGCTTCCAGGCGTTCTCCTCGTACACGTCGATGACGCCCAGGCGCCAGGGC
>DATLGM010000212.1:0-17242 GCA_035540515.1 Egibacteraceae bacterium
GGTCTGGGCAGCGACGATGCGGTCGGCTCCCGTGAGGTCGGCGATGACCTCCGCCCGGGCGTACCCCCGGGCGCGGGCGCGCCGCGCCGTCTCGCGGGCACGGCCGGCGTCAACTTCCAGCAGCAGCCAGCCGCCCGGGCGCAACCATCCCCGTGCCTCGGCGATCAGCCGGTCGCTGACCTCATGGCCGGTCGGGCCGGCGACCAGTGCGACGTTCGGGTCCCAGCCGGCGACTTCCGGTTCGAGGTCCAGCAGCTCGCCGGTCGCCAGATATGGGGGGTTGCTGACGACGATGTCGACGCGGCCGCGCAGGTCCGCGTCGACGGGGGCGAACAGATCGCCGAGGGCGACCGTCACATCGACGCCGGCGCGCCGCGCGTTGTCCCGCACCAACGCCACCGCTTCCGCAGAGACGTCAGTGGCGACCACGGTGGTGCCGCGCCGCTCGGACGCCACCGCGCACGCCACGGCCCCCGTGCCGGTGCACGGCTCGATCACGACCGCCCCGTCGGGCAGGCGGTCGATCGCCTCGCCGGCGAGGACTTCCGTCTCGGGACGCGGGATGAACACGCCTTCACGGACCTCCAGCTCGAGGTAGCGAAAGCCGACGGTGCCAAGGATGAGCTGCAGGGGTTCGCGGGCGGCACGCCGGTCGGCTAGGCCCTCGAGGCGTTCCGCGGCGCTGCGGTCCACGGGCTCGGCGGCATCGGTGACCAGCCGACTGGCCGACCATCCCGTGACGTGGCGAACCAGCGCCTCGGCGTCCACGCGGGGCGTCGGAACCCCCGCAGTGGCAAGGCGAGCGGTGACCGTGTCGATAAGTGAGCGCACCGAAGGCTGTGATGCACCGGCGTCGGTCACGGCGGCGCGGTCACGCTCCGGGGGCCACGGCAGTCTGCGGCTTGGGCGGGCGTTCCCCGATCGCCACGGTGCAGGTGGTGGCGAGCTCGTACCGGCAGCGTTCGTATGCCCGGTGGGCGCGCTCCATCAGCTCGTCGGGGATGTCCAGGTGGCTGTAGTCGTCGCGCTCGGTGGCGATGGCCCCGGTCTTGATGAACGGTGAGGCGTCACCGAACCGCGGCCGGCCGGTCAGCTCAGCCGTCTCGTACTGCGGACGCAGCGGTTGCTTCAAGTCCAGGAACCGGGTGATGCCGGCGAGCACCGCGTCGGTGTTGTCCACCAGGTCCTGAGCATCGAAGTACAGCGACCGGCCCCGGATCTTCTTCGCGTCCTGCTGCAGCTGCTTGAGCCGCTGCACGTAATGACGCACGACCTTCGGGGGCTTGCTCTTCCAGTCCGGCTTCTCCCGCCGCAACCCCATCGCGTAGATGCTGCGGATGGCGCGCTCGGGCTCGCGGATCGAGAACAACGCGTACACGTCGTCGCGCTCGAGAGCCCCGCCCATGCGGTAGTTGTGCAGCACCTTGTCGACGACGTAGCGACCCGTCAGCGGGGCGTCCTTGGTGTGGCGCACGCGCAGCGTCAGCTCGAGCAGGTCCAGGTCCTTGGTGTACGGCTTGTGCATCTCCACGTAGCCGTCGATGTCGGGGTTCGAGTTGAGGATGTGACACAGCAGCGTGGAGTAGCTGCGCATGTGGCTCATCACGAACAGGTACCGCCGCGGCGCCGCGATCTCGTAGGCGAACTTCATGCGCTTGAGCCACTCGGTGGCGTCGTTCAGCGCCGGCACTCGACTCACGCTGCGGGACCTTCCGTTCGGGTGTACTCCACCATCTGCTGCTTCGACGGGTGGTTCCAGTCGCCGATGTACCGGTACTCCCAGGGGCCGAAGCTGCAGGCCCACCGTAGATCGTCGCGGTAGTACCAGTAGCTGTTGGTCTCTTGCAGCAGGCCCTTGCCGATCGGCAGCACACCGTCAAGCGGCAGGTCGTCGGGCGCCTCGAAGAACGTTGCGTAGAACTTGCCCCCCGGCTTGAGCACCTTGGCGACCTGGAACAGCGCGAGGCGGATGTGGTTCAGCGACACGTGGGTGAACACCGACTGGGCCAGCGCGTAGTCGAACTGGACGCCGAAGTCCGCCTCGAACCGGTCGACGGCCCGCAGGTTCTCGCGCGGCAGCTTCTCGCGATGACGCTTCTTGAGCTCCTTTCGGTACCCGGCGTCGAGCAGCGTGTCGTTGATGTCGATGCCGTAGTAGTGCGCCGGCTCCAGGTAGTCGACGAACCGGATCCCCCCACGCAGCGCTCCACAGCCCACGTCGAGCAGGTAGTGGTCCGGCTGCAACCCGACGGACTTGAGGAACTCGAGCTGCAGCTTGCCGAGCCGGTGCCACTTGCCACCGACGCGCCGGCGGTGCTTGCCCGCCTCGATCTCCTCTTTGGTGAAAGGTGCCTTGTAGTCAGGCAACGTTTCGCCCTCTCTTTCCTGTTGCGTCCCCGTAGAGCCGCATCGTAGAGCGGCCCCGCCGCGGCTTACGACGACAGGGCGGCCAGCTGGCGCCGCTGCTCCTCGTCCACCAGTGCGCTGATGATCCCGTCCAGCTCCCCCGACAGCACCTCGGTGAGGTTGTGGACCGTCAGCCCGATCCGGTGGTCGGTGATGCGGCTCTGCGGAAAGTTGTAGGTGCGGATCTTCTCGGACCGGTCCCCGGTGCCGATCTGGGCCGCGCGGGCGTCGGCGCGCTCGCGGGCGGCGCGCTCCTGCTCCGCTTGCAGCAGGCGCGAGCGCAGCACCCGCAGCGCCTTCTCCCGGTTCTGCAGCTGCGACTTCTCGTCCTGCATGGAGACGACCAAGCCGGTGGGCAGGTGGGTGATCCGAACCGCCGAGTCGGTGGTGTTCACCGACTGGCCGCCGGGACCTGACGACCGGTAGACGTCGACCTTCAGGTCGTTGGGGTCGACGACGACGTCGACCTCCTCCGCCTCGGGCATCACCGCGACCGACGCCGTGGAGGTGTGGATCCGGCCGCCGGACTCCGTGGCGGGCACGCGTTGGACGCGGTGGACGCCCGACTCGTGCTTGAGCTTGGAGTACACGCCGCGACCGTTGATCTGGAACACCACCTCCTTGACCCCACCGATCCCCTGCTCGGAGGCCGACATCTGCTCGACCTTCCAGCCCTGGGACTCCGCGTAGCGGGAGTACATGCGGTACAGCTCTCCGGCGAACAGCCCCGCCTCGTCGCCGCCGGCGCCGGCGCGGATCTCCATGATGACGTTCTTGTCGTCGAGGGGATCTTTGGGCAGCAGCAGGACTTGCAGGCGGCCGGTGAGGTCCTCGGCGCGCTGCTCGGCCTCCTCGGCCTC
This sequence comes from Egibacteraceae bacterium, assembly GCA_035540515.1. Classification (GTDB taxonomy): domain Bacteria; phylum Actinomycetota; class Nitriliruptoria; order Euzebyales; family Egibacteraceae; genus WHTG01. Next base: position 3,267 of record DATLGM010000212.1, read on the forward strand.
GGCGCGGAACAGCTCTCGGTCCGAGCCGGAGGACTCGCGGGCGAGCTCGCGCGCCGCTTCCGCGTCGTCTTTGGCTCTGCGGTACTCGCCGTAGACGTTGACGACCTCGGAAAGGTCGGCGTAGCGCTTTGCGAGCGCGGTGTACCGCGACGAGTCCGACTGCACCTGCGGGTCGGCGAGGTCACGGGTCAGCTCGGCGTGGGTCCGCTCGAGCTCGTCAAGTCGGGTGAAGATGTCAGCCATGCTGGTCGTGGACGTGCTGGTCGGGCACCGGAGTCCCCGTCACGTCCGCGAGCCCGACCTGCTCCACCGCCTCGTCGGGTCCCCACACGATCCCCGACGGCAGGGTGTCATGCGTGCGGCCGCCCAGCTGAGCGGTCGGCACGACCGCTTCAAAGGCGCGGATGGCGACCTCGACCTGGTCGTCGGTGGGCGGTTTGGTGGTGATCATCTGCAGCCACAGCCCGGGCTTCATCAACCCGCGCACGAACCAGTTGTCCTTGCCGGCACCCAGTCGGAGTCCCTCGTAGGCCAGCCCCGCGACGACCGGCAGCAACAGGATGCGCAGCACGATGTGGTAGGTGCCCACGACGTACCACGCCCCTTCGGGGGCGGGCACGATCGACCCGGCGATCGAGTACGTGACGATCGCGATGAGCATGACCATCAGCAGGAAGTTCGTGCCGCACCGCACGTGCAGCGTGGAGTACTTCTGGATGGTCGTGGGCTCGAGGATCTCGTCGTGCTCCCAGGCGGCGATGGTCTTGTGCTCGGCGCCGTGGTACTGGAAGACCCTCCGGATGTCGGCGACCAGCGAGATCGCGGACAGGTACAGCAGGAAGATGCCCATCCGCACCACGCCCTCGACGACGTGGTACAGCGTCCCGGACCCCAGCGGGCCCTGCAGCGCCGCCAGACCGAGGTTGGGCAGCACGATGAACACGCCGATGAACAGCAGCAGCGCTACCGCGAGGCTGCCGCCCATCGCCTTGCCCGACAGCTGGTCTTCCTCCTCGACGGACTGGTTCGCCGAGATCGTCAGGGCTCGCGTGCCGATGACCATGGCGTCGACCAGCGCGAACATGCCGCGAAACATCGGCTTTTTGAACAGCGGCCGGCGCTGCGGGAAGTCGCTGACCGGATGCCGCTCGAGGTAGATCTCGCCGGACGGGCGGCGGACTGCGACGGCCCAGGTGCCGGCGCCGCGCATCATCACACCCTCCACGACGGCCTGACCGCCGTAGTAGTGCGGGTGCGCCTGCTTCTCCTGGGGCGCGTCGCTGGAGTCCGCCACGCCGGACGTCAGCTCTTCTTCTCGGCGGCCGCCTTCTGCGACTTGGCGTAGCGCTGCTTGTAGCGCTCGACCCGGCCACCGGAGTCGACCAGCTTCTGCTTGCCCGTGTAGAAGGGGTGGCAGTTGTTGCACAGCTCGACGTGCAGCTCGTCGCTGGTGCCGCGGGTGACGAAGGAGTTGCCGCACGAACACGTCACCTGTGTGAGCTTGTACTCGGGGTGGATACCCTGCTTCACGACCGTGCCTTTCATGACAAAGCGCCGATACCGACCGGCGCTGGAGTAGGGGTGGCGAGGGCCGGCGGGGCCACGACCGCCTGTCCCTGCAGGGTACGGCTCCTGACGGGGCATCGCCACACTCGGTGAGTACCCTCGGCCGTCATGCAGGGGGTCATCAGCGTCGTCATCCCGATCTACGACGTCGAGCCGTACCTGCACGCCTGCCTGCGCAGCGTCGCGCAGCAGACTTACCGCGACCTGCAGGTGGTCATGGTCGACGACGGGTCGACCGACGCCAGTGCGGCCATCGCAGAGCAGTTCGCGGCCGACGATCCCCGGTTCCAGCTGGTGCGGCAGGCCAACAGCGGCCTTGGGGCGGCCCGCAACGCCGGCTTGGCCGAGGCCACCGGCGAGTTCCTGGCCTTCGTCGACAGCGACGACTTGCTGCCCCATGACGCCTACGCCCTGTTGGCGGGACGCCTGCAGCGCAGCGGGTCCGACCTGGCCACCGGTGTCGTCCGGCGCTTCGGCACCGGTGGCACGGCGCGGTCGGACCTCACGCCCTTCGACGCCGGCGTCAGCGCCACGCACGTCACGCGGACCCCGGCGCTGCTCGCGGACCGGATCGTCACGAACAAGGTGTGGCGGCGGTCGTTCTGGGACCAGCACGACCTGCACTTCCCTCCCGGCGTGCTGTACGAGGACATCCTGGTCGCCCTGTCCGCGCAGGTGCTCGCGGAGTCGGTCGACGTGCTGCGCGAGACCGTCTACTGGTGGCGGCGGCGCACCGCCGGCGCCCCGTCGATCACGCAGCGCCGGGGGCTGTCACAGGGCATCCGCGACCGGGTGGCGGCGGTACGGCGGGTCGGCGAGCTGATGCGCGAACACGGCATGCCAGACCTCGAGCGCCGCTATCAGCGCGTTGCCCTCACCGACGAGCTGCGTCGCTTCGTCCTGGCGGCCGACGAGGCCGACCCGGCGTACCGTGACGTGCTGGTGTCGGATGTCGGGGGCTACGTGCGCGACGTCGACCCGCGGGTGGTGACGTCGTTGCCGGCGTTCGACCGGCTGCTGTACCACCTGCTCGCCCAGGGGCGGATCGAGCAGCTGCTGGAAGTGGTGGAGTTCGGCCGCGACGAGCTGGCAGACGCGCGGACGGTCCGCCGCCGGGGGGCGCGCTACCTGGCGCTGCCGTTCTTCGACCAGCCGGAGGCCGGTGTCCCACGCGAGGTCTACCGTCTGGAAGCTGACGTGCAAGCGCGCGCGTCCGTCCAGCGGCTGCAGTGGCGCAACCGCAAGTTGCACATCGAGGGCTTCGCGTACCTCGATCGCGTGGCGGCACCCCGAACGCGCGACGTTCGCACACGCCTGATCATCCGCGACGTCGAGACTGGACGGGACGCCGTGGTCCCCGCCCACCAGCGCCGGGAGCCGCTGGCCACCGCCGCCGCGGAGCAGGCAACCAACTCCTACGACGGCTGCGGCTTCGCCGCGGTTGTCGACCCTCGTCTGCTGTTTCCCGACGCGGTGACCGAACGCACCGTCGAAGTCCACGTCGAGGTCGAGGTCGACGGCGTCCGGCGCCGGACCGGCCGCTGGGACGCCTCCTGGGACCTGGTCCGCGACGTCGACGTCGAGTGGATCCGTCACGCCACCTACGTCCGCGTCGGGCTGGACGGTGGCGGGTTGCAGCTGACGGTGGAGCGCCGACTGGCCGTCGTGGACGAGCTGACGTGCGACGGCGACACCTTCACCTTGTCCGGTCCTCTTCGGATCGGCCGGCTGCGCGTTCGCGGCATGACGGTGCGCCGCCGCGGCTCGGAGGCAGCCGCGAGGCTGCCCCTGGACGCCGATCCTCCTCGCCGCGAACGGCGGTGGTCGGCGCGGCTGCCCGTCACGGCGTTCGCGGCCACCAGCGAGGCTGCCGACGACGAGCCGTTCGCGGCTGAACGCCGGGGTGACGGCGTCATCTGGATGGTCCGCCTGCGGTTGTCGGACGGATCCGAGGTGCCGGTGACGGCCCGCAGCAGCCTGTCCGAGGCGATCGTGCCCACCGGCACCAGGGAGTTCGTCGCCCGACGCAGCCGCAACGGCCGGTTGACGGTGGTCGAGCGGGACCCGCATCCGACAGTCACGTCACTGACGTGGGGCGCCGGAGCGTCCCTGCAGTTGGCGCTCACCTCGACCCAGCCAGGCCCTGGTGCGGTGCGGCTGCGTCACCGGCTGAGCCGAGCCGAGCACTCGGTGCCCGTTGACGAGGTCGGCGACGCGCTCGTCACGCTGCCGCTGGGTTCGATGGACGCCCCCGGCGGGGACCGGCCGCTGGCGGGCGGCGCCTGGGACGTCGTTGGGATCATCGGCTCCGACGAGCGTCAGGTGCCGGTAAAGATCGCCACCGGCGTCTCGCGAGTGCTACCGATCACCACCGCCGACAAGGGTCGCGCGTACACCGCCGAGGCGTACGGGTTCGACTCTCTGGCCGTCACCGTGTCGGCGCTGCCGGCGTACAGCCGCCAGGATGCGCAGCGCCTCCGGGGTCGCCGGTATCAGCGGGGGCGGCTGAGCCGGCCCAAGGACGCGGTGGTCTTCGAGAGCTGGCGGGGCCGCAAGGCGGGCGGGGACGTGCGCGCACTGCATGACCGCCTCCGGGACACCGGCGGCCCGCCCTCGCTGTGGGTGGTCGACGACGACCGGGTCGAAGTCCCCGGGGCGACGACCGTGCGGCGCGGCAGCCCTGAGCACGCCGAGGCACTGGCCACGGCTCGCTGGGTCGTCACCGACCATCTGCTGCCCCGCTGGTGGCAGCCCCGTCGCGGTCAGCGGGTGCTGCAGACGTGGCACGGCATACCGGTCAAGCGCAGCGGGTTCAGTCTGCGCCCCGAGCAGGCGGTGGCCGTCCCCCGCCTCCTGCGGGAGCTGCGCCGACAGTCGCAAGCGTGGGACTTGCTGCTTAGCCCGACGCCGGCCGCCACGGAGCTGCTGCGCACGACGCTGGACTTCCGAGGCGACGTCGTCGAGGGCTGCGCCCCCCGGTGGGACAGCTACACCGACGCCGGCCAGGCGCAACAGCGACGAGACGCCGTGCGCCGTCACCTGTCCGTACCGTCGGGCGCGCGCGTCGTCCTGTGGGCGCCGACCTCGCGGTACGAGGGCTGGACCGGCCGCCGCCGGCAACCGCTGGGGGTCGACCTCGACCTCGGCGGCCTGGAGGACCACGTCCTGCTCCTGCACGGACATCCGTGGTCCACCACCCAGCCGGCGGTGCCCGGTTGGCATGACGTCAGCGCGCACCCTGACGTCTACGCCCTGCTCCCGGCCGCCGACGTGGTGGTCACCGACTACTCGTCACTGGCGCTCGACGCCGTGCACACCAACGCGACGCTGCTGCTGTTCACCCCGGACCTCAGCCGCATGCGCGAGGCACCGGGCCTGGCCATCGACCTCCCGGCCCTTGTCCCCGAGGTGGTCTGCGACCAAGCCGCCGGGGTCGCGCGCACACTGCACCGTGGCACCCGGCTGCCGGAGGACCAGTCGGTCCGAGAGCGTCTGCGGGTGTGGGCCGGCATCGCCAACGGGAGGACGGCAGAGACCGGGCTGCGTAGGCTGTTCGACTGATGCGCGTCCGGATGGCCGGGCCCGCGACCGTTGGTCCGCACCTCGGGAGGGAGACCCCTTGATCACCAGCGTTGTGGTGCGCTGTCTGAACGAGGAGACACACATCGGACGGCTGCTGTCCGGCCTGCAGCATCAAGCACAGCCCCCGGACGAGATCGTCATCGTCGACTCGGGCTCCACTGACGCGACGCTGGACATCGCCAGCCGGTTCACCTCCAACATCGTCGAGATCTCGCCCTCTGAGTTCTCGTTCGGTCGAGCGCTGAACATCGGTTGTGACGCCGCGAAAGGCGATGTGCTCATCTTCCTGAGCGCACACGTGTACCCGCTGTACGACTCGTACATGGAGATGCTGACCGCGCCGTTCGCCGATCCCGAGGTCGCCCTCGCCTACGGCCGCCAGGTCGGCGACCACCGCACGAAGTACTCCGAGTCGCGCCTCCTGCTGCGCTGGTTCCCCGCCACATCCCAGCGCCGCCAGGATCACCCCTTCTGCAACAACGCCAACGCCGCGATCAGGCGGACCGTGTGGGAGGAGATCCCCTACGACGAGGAGCTGACGGGACTCGAAGACGTCCACTGGGCCAAGCGCGCGATGGAGAAGGGTCACGCCATCTCCTACGTCGCCGAAGCCCCGGTCGTGCACGTCCACGAGGAATCCTGGTCGCGGATCGTCAACCGCTACGAGCGCGAGTCGCTGGCCTACCGCCGGATCATGAGCGAACACCGGCACCTCAACGGTCTCGAGGCTGCGGCGCTGGCCGTCGGCAACACCCTCGTCGACTACGTGCACGCGGCACGGGAGGGGGTACTGGTCCCCAACCTCACGGGGATCCCCGCCTTCCGCGCTGCGCAGTTCTACGGCGCCTGGCGCGGGTTCACACGGCGCGACAAGGTCAACGAGGGCCTCAAGCGCCGCTTCTACTACCCCTCCGATCCACGACCCCCGAGGATCGACGCGGTGCCAGGCAACCCCATCGACTACGCCGAGCACCACGAGCACCCGGAGCCGCGGTGAGGGCCTCGGAGCGCCCAGGCCGATGAGAACCGTCGCGCTCGTCCCCATGCGGCACAGCAGCGAACGTGTGCCAGGCAAGAACTACCGGCCGCTGGGCGGGGTGCCGCTGTACCACCACGTCGTGCAGACCCTGCTGCAGGTCGTCGAGATCGCGCAGGTCGTCATCGACACCGACAGCGACTTCATCCGCGACGACGCTGCCGGCCACTTTCCCGAGGTCCAGGTGCTCGAGCGGCCAGAGCACCTCCGGGCGGGCGAGATCCCGATGAACGACGTGCTGCTGAACACCATCGAACAGCTCGACGGGGACCGCTTCCTGCAGACCCACTCGACGAACCCCTTCCTGCGGTCCGAGTCGATCAGCAGCGCCCTGCAAGCACTGAACGCGGCTGGACAGCATGATTCGCTGTTCTCGGTCACCCGCTTCCAGGCACGGTTCTGGACCGCCGGGGGACGCCCGCTCAACCACGACCCAGACAAGCTGTTGCGGACCCAGGACCTGGATCCGATCTACCTGGAGAACAGCTGCCTGTACGTGTTCACCCCCGACATCCTCCGCGCCCGTCACAACCGCATCGGGGAGCACCCGCTGATGTTCGAGATCCCGCCTGACGAGGCGTTGGACATCGACGAAGAGGCCGACTTCGCCATCGCCGAACGGCTCTGGGCCATCAGGGAGCCGCTGTGACCGCGCGTGTCCTCGTCTCCTGCGTGCAGATGCAACGGGAGCTGCACAAGTACGAGGTGGAGTTGAAGGCGCGCGGCATCGAGCTGGTCGTGCCCGAGATCGTGCAGCAGCTGTCGGAAGCGCAGCTGGTCGAGATCATGCCGGATATCGACGGGGTGATCGCCGGCGACGACGAGTTCACGGAACAGGCCATCGCCGCAGCGCCCCGCCTGCGCATCATCTCGAAGTGGGGCGTGGGAACCGATGGGATCGACAAGGCCGCCGCGCAACGCCTCGGCGTCACGGTCACCAATACCCCCGGTGTGTTCGCCGACGAGGTCGCTGACGTCGCGATGGGCTACATCGTGCTGCTCGCGCGCGGGCTGCACGTGATCGACCGAGAAGTCCGTGCGGGGCGCTGGCACAAGATCGAGGGTGAGACCCTGCGGGGAAAGACCATCGGCATCGTGGGCCTCGGCTCGATCGGCAGGGCTCTGGCGGTGCGCGCGGCGGCCTTTGGGATGCTGGTGACAGGCTCGGACCCCGTGCGTGACGCATGCGCCGCGGCACGGGATGTTGGTGTCACCGTGGTACCCCTGACCGACGCCATCGGCGCAAGCGACTACATCGCGCTGTGCTGCCCGTTGACACCCGAGACGCGGCATCTGCTCAACGAGGCATCGCTAGCGACCGTCCGGCCGGGCGTGAAGGTCGTCAATGTTGCCCGCGGGCCGCTGATCCACGAGACGGCGCTGGTCGATGCGCTTCAACGCGGCACAGTCGGCGGAGCCGCGCTCGACGTGTTTGAGTCCGAGCCCCTGGGACCGGACAACCCGCTCCTGGCGTTCGACAGCGTGATCGTCGGCTCCCACAACTCGTCCAACACCAAGGAAGCCGTCGAGCGGACCAGTCGCCTGGCGCTACAGAACCTGCTCGAGCATCTATGAGCCGGCATGCGGTCGTCACCGGCTCGTCCGGCGGCATCGGGGCTGCCGTCTGCCGGTATCTAACCGACAGCGGGTGGACCGTCACGGGATTGGACGTCGCCGACCCTCCCGGCGGCGGGTGGCGCCACGTGCCGTGCGACCTGGGTGTCAGCGGACAGGCTGCCGCCGGGGCGGCCGCTGCACGGGAGTCGTCCGGCCCGGTGACGGCCATCGTCCATTGCGCCGCGGTCCAGGCACTCGGCGGCGCCGGTGCAATCAGCGGTGACGACTGGCGCCAGACGCTGCAGGTCAACGTCGTCGCTCTCGACGAGCTGGTCGGCGCCTGCCGCGACGACCTCGTGGCGCACCGCGGCGCGGTCGTCGCGATCAGCAGCGTGCACGCCAAGGCGACGACACGGGGCATCGCGGCGTACGCGACCAGCAAAGCGGCCCTGAACGGGTGGGTCCGGGCGGCCGCCCTGGATCTCGCGCCCCACGTCCGGGTCAACGCGATCCAGCCCGGCGCAGTGCGCACCGGCATGCTGCTCGACGGCTTGGCCCGCCGCCCCGACGAGGGCTCGCCCGATCAGGCGCTGGAAGCGCTTGCCGCCCGCACGCCGCTGGGGGCAGTGGCCGAACCGGCAGACATCGCCGCGGCGGTCGGCGCGTTGCTCGACCCGGCCGTGACGCGGTTCATGACCGGAGTGACCCTGCCCGCAGACGGCGGCGCTCTCATCCACCTGTCAACGGAATGAGCGCAGGCCAGGCGGAAGGCTGGCGTGACGCCGTCGCCCGGCTCAAGCCGCACTTTCATGCGGCAACGCGCGTCGTGGTCCGCGGGATCCAGATGGTTGCTTCGGCTCCCGACACGCCCCCGGTCTCGGTGATCGTTCCTGCCTGCAATCAGGCCGCATGGCTCGCGCAGGCGCTCTCCTCCCTGCAGCACCAGAAGCTCGACGCGTGGGAGTGCGTCGTTGTCGACGACGCCTCGACAGACCACGCATTCGACGTTGCGCGCCTGTTCGCCGAGGCGGATCCCCGCTTTCGGATCGTCGCACACCGTGATCGTCGGGGTGCCGCAGCCGCTGCCAACACCGGCGTGCACGCGGCGCGCGCCGACCTCGTCGTCGTCCTCGAGGCCAAGGACCTGCTGTTCCCGGACACGCTGGCAGCGCATGTCGACGCGACTGCCCAATCGCTCCGCGGTGGCACTTACTGCGGCTCGCGGCCCTTCAGGAGCGTCGGGGTTCCGAAGCTGCCGTCCTCCCCCGCTCGCCGGCCCTCAGCCATGGGCGTGGCCCCCGAGACACCGGCCGCGCCGTCCGTGTGCTCCGCCACGGCCATGCCGCGCAACACGGTCCTCGACCTCGGCGGCTTCAACGAAAACATCACGCACGCGTGGGCAGAGGACCTCTGGGCGCGCATGCTCCGCCGCGGACACCGCTTCACGTATCTGCCGACCGTCGGGGTCGCGAACCGGCGACTCCCCGGTCCGGCCGAAGAGCACCTGGTCTACGCGACCCAGATCGCCGCGCTGGCACGGGACGCCCAGAAAGGACCGGGGGCAGTGGGCCGTTTCTTGACTGAGCGGTTGCTGCAGACACTGGCCTCGGCTCTGGCCGACGGCCACAACGACGCCGCCGATGGGATCGCCGCGCTGGTCCGACCGCATCTCGATGGCAGGGGCAGTGCATGGTTGGACCGCGCCGTCGCCCATGCGGTACGCGCCACCGGTGTGAGACGCCCCGCGCTATCCGCCGCGCTCGCCGAGGACGTCCGCGCGCACCTGGACCGACCGGGCGACCTCAGCGTCGACGATCCGACGAGCACCGTCAGCCAGCAACCCCACACCAAGGATCGCCCCGCGACCGAAGAGATCCGTCTCGTCCCCCGCGCACTGCGGATCATGCATGCAGGAGAGCGGCCTCCGCCACACGACGCCGTCCTTCTCGTGCCGCAGGCCCGCTACCACGTCGAGGAGCTGGGCCCGCTTGCCCTGGAGCTCGACCGGCGCGGTGTGCCCACCGCGTTCATGACGACCGCCGTCGAAGGCCGCATCGGGGAGGCCCTGCGGAAGCAGGTGCACACCGAGCTGCTGAAGTACACCGACACCCTGTGGGAGTGGGATCCCCATCTGCCGACGACATCACGGTTGCTGGCGGTGGTGGTGATGAACGACTGGGGGCCGTCGCGAGAACTGGTGGAGATGGCCAAGCAGGTCGGCGTCACGACCTTTGCCAAGAGCGAAGGCGTCCAGGACTTCCGCGACCGTGACACTGGTCGCGAACGCCGTCCGTACCGGTTGGTCGATGTGGTGCTGGGTCAGGGGCCCAACGATGTCGCAGCCCTGCCTGGCGCCGATGTTCGGGTTGTGGGCAGCACCCGTTTGGAGACGGCCTGGAGGGGTGAGGACTCGACACGCGAGCCGGTGGTGGCGGTCAACTTGAACTTCACCTACAACGTCTTGACGGAGCACGCGAACGACTGGCTCACATCGGTCGTCCGCGCTTGCGAGAACGCCGGGCTCGACTATGTCGTCTGTCCGCATCCTGCGCAGTACAAGGAGCACGTTGATCCGGCGCTCTGCGAGGGGCGCTTGGCGACGGAACCCATCCGACATCTGCTGCTGCGTGCCGGCGTCCTCGTCACCAGGTTCTCAACCGTGGTCTACGAGGCGATGGCACGGGGCGTGCCGAGCATCTACCACAACCCCCACGGCGAGAAGGTGTGGGACGACGACCCGAGGGGGCGACCGCCGACGGTGACTCGAACTACGGCGACCTTGGTCAACGCGTTGCGGTCAGCCTTGGATGTCGAAAAGCCGTTTTCGCGGGATGGCCTGTTCGACCAGATCTCCGTTGATCCCGACAGCACGCCGGATCAGCGAGCAGCCGACGCCGTGGTCGCAAGCCCGCCATCGTAGTTGGTCCGGGCGTCCCGGACGGTTTGCCGTTAGCCCGAAGAACGGACGGGCTTGAGCACCTTCCTGGCCGCCCGCCGCCACACCGATCCTCGCTTGACACGCTGTTCTACCGCGACAAGGCGGCGCTCCAAGCGAGCAACTTTGCGGGCCAGCTTGACCTGATCCTGTCGGACCTTGCGCATCATTCGGGCGTTCCTCTTCTTCTCAGCAGCGCTCGCTGGTGGAGTTGCCACATCTGGAGCCTGTGCCAGACGGAGCGCCTGGTCGCGCACGGACGTACGGAGCTTTCGCGCCTGACGGCGGCTTCGTCGCAGCGACCGTTGGAGTTGGTCGACGGTGTCCAGTGCGTCAGCCGCGAGTTGAGCCAGGTAGCTCGTCAGCGCCTCGTCGAATGTCGCAGCGTCGTCTTCCGGCACGAAGACAAGCCAGCCTCGCCCCGGATGGTGTGGCACCGGGTAGGGAGCACAGCGCACGAAGACATCGCCGGAGTCCGGCGCGCCCGCACGCCATTCACTGATGAACGCGGCGTAGCCATGGCCGGTCATGTGCCGAACGAGGTCGCTCGGCGTGTCGCCCAGCACGGAAGACCGTTCGTCGACATAGGCGACAGCAACGAGTCTCGGGCGGAACCGCGTCAAGTCGAGTGAGCGGAGCGCTCGGTAGTTACCGGCACCGATGTCGATGATGAGCGCATCGACTCCCGCGATGTCGCGTTCGTCCAGGGCGTCGTCCAAGCGAGTGGCGTCGACGACGGTCTCTTCCCCCTGTGATTCGTGAAACCGAAAGAGCGAGTGCAGTCCCGTCGACTGCGCGCTGCGATAGAAGGCGACATCCTGTCTGGTCTGATCGGTCACAGCTTTCGGAATGAGCAGGGCGTCAGGCCACTCCCCCATCTCTCGTTCGAGCGCTTCGAAGCTGTCCTTAGCGGGCTCGAAGGACACGCACCTCCAGCCATGACGAGCGAACGCCTTGCTGACTTGGCCTTGGGACGCGCCGACGTCGACCACGACGCCGCTGCCCAGTGGCGCTTTCAGGTAGCGCAGCGCAAGGGTGACCTCAGAGAACTTCGGATGTGCCTTGGTGGAGGTCATTGCTACCTCACGGCCTCACATGCGGTCATAACTTGGCGTTTTCAAATCGCGTTCCAGCAGCTCGAGGTCACCTTCCACCATGAGCTTCGCCAGATTGCTGCCGTACGTCTCCGCGTGCCAGGCCATGTCCCGCTTCGCTAATGCGGCGTCGGCCACGAGCGCGTCGACTTCCGAGGGGCGGTAGTAGCGCGGGTCCACCCGGACGTACTTTTCCCAATCCAACCCGACGGTGGCGAATGCCGCCTCGGCAAACTCGCGGACGGTCATAGCGATGCCCGTGCCCAGCACGTAGTCGCGGGGGGCGGGCTGCTGGAGCATCCGCCACATTCCTTCGACGTACTCAGGGGCGTAACCCCAGTCACGCACGGCATCGAGGTTCCCCAGGTACAGCTCTTCCTGAAGACCGGCGTGGATTCGCGCCACGGCGCGGGTGATCTTCCGCGTCACGAACGTCTCCCCGCGTCGAGGCGATTCGTGGTTGAACAGGATCCCGCTGACAGCGAACAAACCGTACGCCTCGCGGTAGTTCACCGTGGCCCAGTGCGCATACAGCTTCGCCACGGCATAAGGCGAACGGGGATGAAATGGCGTGACCTCACTTTGCGGCGGCGGCGTCGATCCGAACATCTCCGACGTGGACGCCTGGTAGAAGCGGCAATCGAGGTCTGCTGCACGGATGGCCTCGAGCAGTCGGATCGTCCCTACGCCCGTCGTGTCGGCCGTGTACTCCGGTGTCTCGAACGACACCTTCACGTGCGACTGGGCAGCGAGGTTGTAGACCTCGTCGGGCTGCACTTGACGCAGCAGGTTGACGAGTCTGCTTCCGTCGTGGAGATCGGCGTAGTGCAGGATCAGGCGCCGGTCGGGATCGTGCGGATCCTGGTAGATGTGGTCGATCCGCTCCGTGTTGAACGTCGACGATCGCCGGAGGGTGCCGTGAACCTCATAGCCCTTGTGGAGCAGCAGCTCCGCCAGGTAAGACCCGTCTTGACCGGTGATACCGGTGATCAGCGCCCGCTTACGGCTTGACATCCGCGTCGTCTCCTGTCGCCGTTGTCCGGCCCGGTGAGGCGTGTTCGGTCTGGTACCACTCATAGGTGGTGCGGACGCCCTTTTCCAAAGGGATCTCTGCGCGCCAGCCGAGCGCCTCGATGCGTGTCGTGTCGAGGACCTTGCGAGGGGTCCCGTCCGGCTTCGAGGTATCCCACCCGATGCGGCCGCGGTACCCGATGACGTCCGCCACGGTGGCGGCCAGCTCCTTAATGGTGACGTCGGTGCCGACCCCGACGTTGATGGGGGCCGGGTCGTCGTAGTGGCGCAGCAGATGAAGGCACGCACGCGCAAGGTCGTCTACGTGCAAGAACTCGCGTCGAGGGCTCCCTGTCCCCCAAAGCACCACCTCGTCGGCGCCGGCCATCTTGGCCTCGTGAAACCGGCGGATGAGGGCAGGCAACACATGTGACGTCTGGAGATCGAAGTTGTCACCTGGGCCGTAGAGGTTTGTCGGCATCGCAGAGATGAACGACGCGCCAAACTGGCGCCTGAGCGCCTGCACATGGAGGACGCCGGCGATCTTCGCGACGGCGTAGGCGTCGTTGGTCGGCTCCAGTGGCCCCGTGAGCAAAGCATCCTCGCGGATGGGCTGGTCCGCGAACTTGGGATAGATGCAGCTAGACCCCAGAAAGAGCAGGCGCTTGACGCCGTAACGCTGCGCCATGTCAAGCACGTTCGTCTGTATCAGCAGGTTGTCAGAGATGAAATCCGCCGGGTAGGTGTCGTTTGCGAGGATGCCTCCCACCTTGGCCGCAGCCAGCACCACGTACTCCGGACGCTCAGCCGCGAAGAACTCCGCGACCTCATCTCGCACACGGAGATCCAGTTGTGCGCTGCTCCGGCCCACGAGATTCCGGTAGTCCGCGGACAGCAGGTGCCGCCACAGGGCCGATCCGACGAGCCCTCGATGGCCAGCAACGTAGATCTTTGCGTCCTTCGGCAACTCCGAGTGAAACGCGTTCGTGAGAGACCCCCTGCCAGCAGCGCCGACGTCACACATGGTCACGGCAACCGCGGTGCGGCTACCATCCCTCTGACGTTAGCACGGCCGATTCCGGCGGAGCCGGGGGGATCATGTCAACCAAGGTGCTTGTCGCTCCGGAGATCACCGACGACAAGGTCCTGACGACGACACTGTCCCGAGTCGCCTTCTATTTCGCCCGGGTACCAC
>DATLGM010000213.1:0-2706 GCA_035540515.1 Egibacteraceae bacterium
GTCTTTCTCCCTTTTGAAAGTTGCTGGGACCTGAGTCCCGGGACAGAAACTTGGTGCGGGCGGCTCGCGACGGAGCCGCGGCTGCAGTGGGTACTTCGCCGCCCGGCCGGGCGATTCCTGCTGGATCAGCGAGACGGTGGCGGCCCGAAGGCCGCCACCGTCAGAATCGCTGGGTCTTTCTCCTACCGGCCGCTACGGGCGGTGTCGATCTTGGCGGTACCGCGGGCCAGGAACCGGTTCGGGTCGAGCAGGGACTCTTCGTCCTCGCCGTCGCACTCCTCACCGTTCTCGGCGTTGCGGAAGATGATCGTGGCGCCGCTGCGGCCGTCGTCGTCCTCGGTGTCCAGACGCACCTCGAGCTCGAAGAACTCGGGGCCACCCTGACCGGCGCGCTTCACGCCACCAAGGATCGCGCGGTCGTCACCGTCGACGTTCACGCAGGTGACCTGACCGTTGTAGATGATCGGAGGACGCTGGCCCTCCGCAGCCTTCGACGTCTGGGTCACCTGGATGCTGCCGGTCTGCCGCCCGGCGTCACCGATGAATGCCACCTGGTCGCCGGGGCCGGCCGCCGTCGCGTCGAAGCTGGCAAGCACCTGACCGCCACCAGTGACCAGCACCGGCGCCTGCGCGCTGGCGAAGCCCGGCACTGCCAGGGCGAGGACGAACAAACTCACAAGGAACAGACGAAGCTTCATTGCTTCTACTCCCCAGGGTCTAGGAGGGTGGCTTCCCACCCGCGGAAAGAAACCTCGGCCGCACTGGGAGGGCGGTCGGCAAGGCATATGCCCGCTGAGGTGATGGACTAGTCCTTTTGGACTAGCAAATTGGCCGATTTGCGGAAAGTCTGTGCACCGTCAGTAGAAGTCGGTCGGTGTCGGCGTCGCGCTCCGTGACGTGTCACAAGCCGCCGTACACTCGCCCGATGCCCGACTCGCCCGCCTCCCAGGCGACCGAATCGCCGCTGCTGGAGGGCCTGAACCCCGAGCAGCGCGCCGCCGTCGTCCACGACGACGGGCCGCTGCTGATCGTCGCCGGCGCCGGCTCGGGCAAGACACGGGTGCTGACCCACCGCATCGCCCACCTCATCCAGGAACGCGGCGTCCACCCGCAGGAGATCCTCGCGATCACCTTCACCAACAAGGCCGCCGGCGAGATGAAGGACCGCGTCGGGCGGCTGGTGGGCGACCGGGTCGTGGGGCTCGACCGCGACGAGCACGGCGTTGCCCGTGCTCGGCCGTGGGGCGGGATGTGGGTGTCGACGTTCCACTCGGCGTGCGCCCGGTTGCTGCGCCGCGAGGCGCCCCGCCTGGGCTACAAGCAGTCGTTCACCATCTACGACGCCGCGGACTCGGCGCGGCTGGTCGGTCTGTGCATCAAGGACCTGCAGAAGGACCCCAAGCGGGTGCCGCCGCGGGGGGTGGCGGCAGCGATCTCCAACGCCAAGAACGAGCTGATCGACTTCGACACGTTCGCGCTGCGCGCCGACACCTGGTTCGACCAGCAGGTCGCCGAGGTCTACCGGCTGTACCAGGAGCGGCTGCACCGCGCGAGCGCGTTCGACTTCGACGACCTGCTCGTCAAGACCGTCGAGGTCTTCCAGCTGTTCGACGACGTCCTCGAGCGCTACCGCGCCCAGTTCCAGCACGTGCTCGTCGACGAGTGGCAGGACACCAACCGCGCGCAGTACGTGATGGTGCGCGAGATCGCCCAGCAGCATCGATCACTGACAGTAGTTGGTGATGACTCGCAGTCAATCTACCGCTTTCGCGGCGCGGACATTCGCAACATGCTCGAGTTCGAACGGGACTTTCCCGACGCCACCCGCATCGTGTTGGACCGCAACTACCGCTCGACGCAGACGATCCTCGACGCCGCCAACACGGTCATCGCCAACAACCCCCGGCAGCTGAAGAAGCACATGTGGACCGACGCCGGCGCCGGCGTCCAGGTGGTCCGCTACACCGCGGACAACGAGCACGACGAGGCCGCGTTCATCGCCGAGGAGGTCGACCGCCTCGCCGACCAGCACGGCGTGCGCTACGGCGAGGTGGCCGTGTTCTACCGGACCAACGCGCAGTCCCGTGTGCTCGAGGAGGTGCTGATCCGCCTCGGCATGCCGTACCAGATCATCGGCGGCACGCGGTTCTACGAGCGCAAGGAGATCAAGGACATCCTGGCCTACCTCCAGGTGCTGGTGAACCCCGCCGACGACATCGCCGCCAAGCGGATCCTCAACGTGCCGCGGCGGGGGATCGGGGCGAAGACCGAAGAGGCGCTGGACCTGTTCGCCGGCCGGGAGAGCGTCAGCTTCATGGACGCGTGCCGCCGGGTGGAGGAGAATCACCTGCTCGCACCGCGCGCGGTCAGCGCGGTGCGGGACTTCGTCAGCGTCGTCGACGGGCTGCGCACCGTCGTGGTCGAAGAGCAGCCATCGCTGCGCCGCACCGTCGAGCTGACGTGGGAGCGCACCGGCTACCTCGCCGAGCTCGAAGCCGAGCGGACCGTCGAGGCGCTGGGCCGCGCCGAGAACGTCCGCGAGCTGGCAGGGGTCGCCGACGACTTCGCCGACCTGCAGCCCGACGCCACCCTCGCCGAGTTCCTCGAGCGCGTGTCGCTGGTCAGCGACGCCGACCAGCTTGCCGACGACGCCTCGCGGCTGACGTTGATGACGATGCACAACGCCAAGGGGTTGGAGTTCCCGGT
>DATLGM010000214.1:0-4995 GCA_035540515.1 Egibacteraceae bacterium
TCAGCAAGACCAGCCCGGAGGAGCTCATCGCCGCCGCCCACGCGACCTGCTTCTCGATGGCGCTGTCCGGCGCACTGGCAAAGGGGGGTAACCCACCGGAGCGCCTGGAGGTCTCGGCCGTCGTGACCTTCTCGACTGACGGCGGCGCCCACATCGCCAAGTCGCACCTGACCGTGACGGGCACGGTGCCTGGCATGGACCCGGACGCCTTCGCCCAGGCGGCCAACGGCGCCAAGGAGGGCTGCCCGGTGTCCAAGGCACTCGCCGGCAACATCGAGATCACCCTGGACGCGTCCCTGGCCTCGTAACCGGGCGCAGGTGCGGCGGCGCCTTCCCGGCGCCGTCGCAGGCGTGCGGCATGATCGGCGCATGAGCCCGCAGCAGATGACCCTCGGCGGCGACGGTCGGATCGTCGACGTTGACATCGCCGACCGCATGGAGCAGTCGTTCCTCGACTACTCCATGAGCGTCATCGTGGGCCGGGCGCTGCCCGACGTCCGTGACGGGCTGAAGCCGGTGCAGCGGCGCATCCTGTTCGCCATGTGGGAGGCGGGGTTGCGCCCCGACCGGCCGTACCGCAAGTGCGCCTCGGCCGTCGGCGACGTGATGAAGAAGTACCACCCCCACGGGGACTCGTCGATCTACGACGCCCTGGTGCGCATGGCGCAGGAGTTCTCGACGCGAGCGCCCCTGGTCGACGGTCACGGCAACTTCGGTTCGGTCGACGGCGACCCCGCCGCCGCCATGCGCTACACCGAGGCTCGCCTGACCCCGCTGGCGATGGAGCTGCTGGCGGGCATCGATGAGGACACCGTCGACTTCGTCCCCAACTACGACGGCTACGAGTCCGAGCCGACGGTCCTGCCGGCGCGCTGGCCGAACCTGCTGGTCAACGGTGCCAGCGGCATCGCCGTGGGGATGGCCACCAGCATCCCGCCGCACAACCTCGGCGAGGCCATCGACGCGTGCCTGCACCTGATCCGCAAGCCCAAGGCCACCGTCGACGACCTGATGGCGATCGTGCCGGCTCCGGACTTTCCCACCGGCGGGCGCATCGTGCGCGGTCCGGGGATCCGCGACGCCTACCTGACCGGCCGCGGCGCCATCACCATGGAGGCGGTGGCGACCACCGAGACCCGCTCAGGGGGGCTGCCCCGCATCATCGTCACCGAGATCCCGTACCAGGTGAACAAGGCGGCGCTGCTCGAGCGGATCGCTGACCTGGTGCAAGACCGCAAGCTCGATGCGATCCGGGATCTGCGGGACGAGTCGTCACGCGACGGCATGCGCATCGTCATCGAGCTCAAGCGCGGCGAGGACCCGGCGAAGGTGCTCAGCCGGCTGTACGCCCTGACGGATCTGCGCACCAACTTCAACGCCAACATCGTGGCGCTCGTCGGCGGTCAGCCCAGGACCATCGGCCTGGTCGAGGCGCTCGAGCAGTACCTCGCCCACCAACGCGACGTGCTGACCCGCCGCACCCGCTATCGCCGCGAGAAGGCCGCCGCTCGCGCCCACGTCCTGGAGGGCCTGCTGATCGCACTGGACCACCTCGACGAGGTCATCGCCTTGATCCGGGCGGCGCAGACCGCCGACGAGGCGCGCGGTCAGCTCATGCAGCGCTACGAGCTGACCGAGGTCCAGGCCACGGCGGTCCTGGACATGATGCTGCGCCGGCTGGCCGCGCTGGAGCGGCAGAAGATCGTCGACGAGCACCGCGAGCTGCTGGCGCTCATCGCCGAGCTCGACGCCATCCTCGGCGACCCCAAGCGGCTCGACGGGTTGCTGGCACAGGAGCTCAAGGCGATCAAGTCCGCCCACGCCGACGCGCGTCGCAGCCGCCTGGTCGACGAGGACCACGCGCTGGCCGAGGGCGACGACGGCGGTGGTGGCCCACCGGCGGTGCACCTCGAGGCGCAACCGGTGACGGTGTACGTGACCGCCGGCGGGTACCTCAAGAGCGTCGGGCAACGACGCGTCGCCAAGCCCCACAGCCACCCTCGCGACCCCGCGGTGGTCGTGCTGTCGGCCACGACCGACGACACCCTGCTGCTGATCGACGCTGACGGCGGGGGGTATCGCGTCGGCGTCGGTGACGTCCCGGTCACCACCATGCGCCAGCGCGGCACGACGGTCGCGCAGCTGCTCGGTGACGGGCCGTCGGCGCCGGTGGCCGGGGCCGTCGTGCTGGGCCCCGAGGTGGACAGCATCGTGACCGTGTCCGCCAAGGGCATGGTCAAGCGGACCGAGCGGACGGAGTTCGAAGGGCGCACCCGCGCGATGATCGCCGCCGGCGTCCGTGACGACGATCGCATCATCGCCGTGCTCCCGGTCAACGCCGGCGACCACCTTCTGCTGGCTCACGACGGCGGCCTGGTCACTCGGTTCACCGCCGACGAGGTCCGCCCGATGGGCAGGTCGGCGACCGGCGTGGCCGGGATGCAGGTCCCGGCGGGCTCGACCGTCGTCTCGGCATCGGTCGTGGCGGGCGGAGCGTCAGACGGCGTCGAGGTGGTGAGCATCGCCGCCGACGGGGGAGCGCGTCGCACGCCGCTGGACGAGTACCCGCTGAAGGGGCGTGGCGGCAAAGGCGTCCAGTCGGGCGCGGCACCGCTGGCCTGGTGCGGGGTCGCGCCGGCGGTGCAGGTCCCGACCGCCGAGGACGTCGTCGTGGTCGAGGCGACAACGGTGCCGGTCGGCAGGCGCGCCGGCCGACTGGCTGCGTGCATCTCACCGGTCACCGGACCGATCGCTGCGCAACGGTGACGAACCGCTCGTTTCGACCCACGAGGCACGGGTAGGAGTTGGCCCGCCAGCCCGTTCAACGAGGTGGGGGTCGCGCCATGCATCGTGAGGAGTGGGGATCGCGCTGGGGGTTCATCCTGGCGGCTGTCGGGTCGGCGATCGGGCTCGGCAACATCTGGCGGTTTCCCTACATCGCCTTCGACAACGGCGGCGGCGCCTTCTTCCTGCCCTACCTGTTCGCCCTGCTCACGGCGGGCCTGCCGCTGCTGATCCTGGAGTACACCCTGGGCCACCGGCTGCGCGGCTCCGCCCCGCTCACCCTGCGCCGGTTGAGCAAGAAGACCGAGTGGATCGGCTGGTGGCAGGTCGGCATCGGCTTCATCATCTCCAGCTACTACGCCGTCGTGCTCGCGTGGGCCGCGGCCTACACGTACTACTCGGTCGGCACGCAGTGGGGCGACAACCCGGAGCAGTTCTTCCTCGGCAGCTTCCTGCAGGCCCCCGACACGCCCGGTGACGTCAACACGATCGTCCCGGCGGTGCTGATCCCGCTCATCCTGATCTGGGTGGTGACGTTGGTCATCGGGGTACGGGGCGTCAAGCGGGGCATCGAGACGGCGACGAAGGTCATGATCCCGTTGCTCGTCGTGACCTTCGGGGCCCTGGTGCTCCGGGCCGTGACGTTGCCGGGCGCAACAGCGGGGCTGGACTCGCTGTTCCGCCCCGACTTCGGCGCCTTGACCGACGGCGCCGTGTGGACGGCCGCGTACGGCCAGATCTTCTTCTCGCTGTCGATCGCCTTCGCGATCATGATCACGTACTCCAGTTACCTGCCGCGGTCGTCGGACCTCACGAACAACGCGCTGATCGCCGGGTTCGCCAACTCCAGCTTCGAGCTGCTGGCCGGCATCGGTGTCTTCGCCGCCATCGGCTTCATGGCGAGCAGCCAGGGGGTGGCGGTCGACGAGGTCGCGCAACAAGGCGTGCTGTTGGCCTTCGTGGCCTTTCCCCAGATCATCAACACGTTCCCCGCTCTCAACAGCCTGTTCGGCGTGCTGTTCTTCGGATCGCTGGTCCTCGCCGGCCTGTCCTCGCTCATCTCCATCGTCGAGGTCTACGTCAGCGCGTTGCGCGACAAGTTCGGCCTGGAGCGCACCACCGCGGTGCTGGTCGGCGGCGGGGCGTGTGCCCTGGTGTCCGTGCTGTACGCCACCGACGGCGGCCTGTTCCTGCTCGACACCGCCGATTCGTTCATCAACAACTTCGGCATCGTGCTCGCCGGCCTGGCCGAGGTGGTGGCCGTGGCCTGGTTCCTGCGTCGCCTGGGTGTCCTGCAACGCCACGCCAACCGGGTCTCCGACGTCACCATCGGTTGGGGCTGGCGGATCTCGCTGGCCGTCATCACGCCACTGGTGCTCGGTTACATGACCTTCGACAACTTCCGCACGACGATCACACAGGGGTACGAGGACTACCCGACCGGTCTCCTGCTCATCGCCGGGTGGGGTGCGGCGCTGGTCGCGTTGATCTTCGGCATCGTCGTGTCGCTGCGGCGCTGGGACCCTGAGGTCCTGGACTTCGACACCCACACCCTGGACCGTGAGGAGGTGCACACCTGATGGAGGGATCCTCCGTGGTGATGATGGTCATCGGCATGGTCGTCATCTGGGGCGGACTCGTTGCGAGTGTCGGGTACGCGATTCGTACCGGGCGCCAGGCGCGGAAGGCCGACACCGACCGCTGACGTGCAGCTGCACCAGGTGATCGCCGGCCGGCGGATGGTCCGCCGGTACCGCGCCGATCCGGTCGCGGCCGGCGCGGTCGAGCGGATCGTCCGCGCAGCGTTGCGCGGCCCCAGCGCGGGGTTCTCGCAGGGGCTTCGGCTGGTCGTCGTGACCGACCACGAGCGGCGCCGGGCCGTCGCCGAGATCTGCGGCGAGGCCGACCATGTGGCGAGGGGCCGGCCCCCGTGGCTGTCGCTGGCGCCGGTCCACATCGTCGTCGGGGTGCGACCCGACGATTACCGGGAGCGCTATGCCGAGGCGGATAAGGCGACCTCCGTGTCGCCCGACGACTGGGCGACGCCCTTCTGGTGGGTCGATGCCGGCGCCGCGTTGATGCTTCTCCTGCTCGCGGCGGTCGACGAGGGGTTGGGCGCCGGCGTGTTACAGATCGCCGATCCCGATCGGCTGCGTGCGCTGCTCGACATCCCCGCAGACGTCGAGCCGGTCTGCCTGGTCACCATCGGGC
>DATLGM010000215.1:0-10088 GCA_035540515.1 Egibacteraceae bacterium
CCTGGTGCGAGCGGTCGGCGGACCGGTGTCCACGCCGGCGCTGCTGCAAGCCCGGCCATGACGCTCGGGCGACGCACCGGCGGCCTGCTCACGGTCGTCGGCATGATCGTGGCGTTGACGGTCCCCCCGGCCACCGCCGACACCGACCAACAGTGGCGGACCCTGCTGGGCCGCGCAGCGCACGCCGCAGAGAACCGCGCCTACATCGGCGAGTCGATCTGGGTGGTCCACGACGGCGGCGAGGCGTCGGTCTCGACGTTCCTGGTGCAGTCCTCGGGCAGCGGTGAGATCAGCGTCGCCGACCGGACCCGGTACGCGGTGCGGCTGGGCGACGACGGCAGTGCGCTGGCCGACCACGAGCGCGGGTGGTTCCTCCCGCTGCCGGCCGCCGACCTGTCCAAGTCCAGCAAAGGCCTGGACCGGATCGCCGAGAAGTACGACGTCGAGATCACCGGGGCCGAGCGGCTGCTGCACCGCCCGTGCACCCGGCTGGAGCTGCGCCGGCGGTCCGACGGCCGGTTGGCGGAGCGGCTGTGGGTCGACGACGCCAGCGGGCTGCTGCTGCGCCGGGAGACGTACGCGGGCGAGGAGCAGCTGCTGCGGATGGTCGCCTACAACAAGCTGGACCTGGACCCGGCCGCGCTGACCCGCTCGGGCCAGCCGACCCGGCCCTCGCGGGGGCAGCGCACCTCGCAGGTGCGGCGCGAGCAGGCGGTCACCGAGGTCGACGAGACGGGACGCACCGCACTGCGCGAGGCCGGCTGGCTCGTCCCCGACGCCATGCCGGCGCAGTACCAGTGGGAGGGCGCGTTCGCCCTGAGCGCCGGTGACACACAGCCGCTGCAGACCGTGTACAGCGACGGGCTGTACACGGTGTCGCTGTTCGAGCACCACGGGGTCGGGCTGGACCTGGAAGCGCTGCCCGAGGGAGCCGAGCTCAGCGACCGTCTGGGCTTTGCGGCATGGACCTGGCCCGGTGCGGTTCCGCAGCGGTTGGTGTGGGAGGCTGAGGGTACGACGTGGTCGTTGGTCGGCGACGCGCCGCCCGACGAGCTGGCCGCCATGGCCGCGCAGCTGCCGCATCCGAGCTCTGACGGTGTCCTCGCGAGGATCCTGCGGGGTTTGGGCAGGCTGTGGTCATGGGTGTCACCCTGGTCGTAGCGGCACGTACCGCCGACCCCGTGCCGACAAGGAGTCACCGTGAGCGACGGGCACGCCGCCTGGCGCCGTCCCGACTCGGGACAGGAGCCCGCGCCGTGGGAGTCGGCGTCGGTCCGCACCGAGCCGCGCACGCCGCGCGAGCCGGCGACCTACCCGCCGATCCCCAGCCGCTCGCCGGGGGCCGGCCACCAGGACGCGCGCGCCGGCCGTGGCGGCCCCCGGCTCGCCGTCGTCGCGCTCGTCGCCTCGCTGATCGGGGGCCTGCTCGCCTCGGCGGCCACCGTGGTTGCACTGGATCGGCGGGAGCAGGACCCCGCCGAGGCGGCCCAGGAGGTCGAGGAGCAGGTCCGCGAGCAGCCCGACCAGGCGCCGGAGGTGACCGTCGTCGAGGGTCGCACCGCCGTGGAGGCCGTGGCGGAGGCGGTGCTGCCGACCGTCGTGCAGATCGACATCGACGGCGGCGGCCCGCTGGGCACCGCCGCGGGCAACGGCTCAGGCGTCATCTACCGCAGCGACGGCTACATCATCACCAACAACCACGTCGTGGCCAGCGCCGAGCAGATGGAGGTCGTCTTCGCCGACGGCTCGCGTGACGAGGCGTCGCTGGTCGGGCGGGACGTGCTGTCCGACATCGCCGTGGTCCGCGTGGACCGCGACGACCTCACGGCCATCCGCATCGGTGAGACCTCCGAGCTGCGCGTCGGGCAGCTCGCCGTCGCCATCGGCAGCCCGTTCGGGCTGGAAGGTTCGGTGACGGCGGGCGTGATCAGCGCGTTGAACCGACCCATCAGCGTCGGCGAGGGGATCCGCCTGCCCAACGTCATCCAGACCGATGCCCCGATCAACCCGGGGAACTCCGGCGGGGCGCTGGTGGGCGCCGACGGCCGGCTGATCGGCATCAACTCGGCCATCCTGACCAGCGGGTCGCCTGCCAACGCGGGCGTCGGCTTTGCGATCCCCGTCTCCACCGCGGTGGACATCGCCGACGAGCTCATCGAGTCCGGTTCAGTGACCTACCCCTACCTCGGCGTGGAGGGCAGCAACGTCCCCACCGCGGCGGCCGAGCGCCTGGGCGTGGAGCAGGGGGCGCTCATCACCGGCGTCGAGCCGGGCACGCCCGCAGCCCAGGCCGGGCTGCGACCCGACGACGTGGTGGTGCGCCTGGGCACGACGGAGATCACGACGATGGACGATCTGATCATCGCCGTGCGCCAGGGCGAGGTCGGGGACACCCTCGACGTCGTCTACATTCGCCGGGGAGAGGAGCGCACCGCCGAGGTGACGCTCGTGGAACGGCCCGACCTGTAGGTCGGCGAGGACGAGGACCGAGATGGGCGCGTCTGGCTTCGGGGAGGGGACCGTCCCGGTCCTCGCGCTGAGCGCGCCAGGCTTTTGGGAGTGGGTCTTCCTGGCCGTCCTCGCGCTGCTCGTCTTCGGTCCCGAGCGGCTGCCGAAGATGGCCCAGAGCGCCGGCGAGATGATCGCCCGGTTCAAGCGCGAGGCGGCCGGCACCCTCGACGAGCTCAAGGCGGCGGCAGAGCTGGAAGAGTTCAGCGACGTCGCGAAGGAGCTCCGCGAGACCGGCCGGGGGCTGCGGCGCGACCTGGACGTGTCCGCGCCGGTGACCGCCGGCGGGGTCAAGGCGCAGTCCGGGCAGATGGCCGGCGCGCGCACCGAGCCGCCCCCGTTCGACCCGGACACGCCGTGACGCCTCGCTGGCCGCTGCACCTGGGGGCGGGGCTGGGGGTGCTCGGCGCCACCTGGTACGCCCTGCGCTACCCGGCGGTGCAGCGTGGCGACGTTCGCGCCGGCGACGCGGTTCGGCGCTTCGGCACTCGCTCGCTGGACGCCGCGGTGACCCACACCACCGACCTGGGTTCGGTGTACTCGGTGATCGGCGTGGCGTCGGTCATGGCGGCCACGGGGCGCCACCGCACCGCCGCGGACGTGCTCGGCGTCGGGTTGACGGCCTGGAACGTCGCGCAGCTGAGCAAGACCCGCGTGCGACGGCAACGGCCGTTCGAAGCCGACGGAGTGCGCCGTCTGATCCGCAAGCCCACAGGGTCGTCGTTCCCCTCGGGGCACGCTGCGGTGGGCGTCGCGATGTTCACGATGCTGGCCGACCGGGCGATCACCCTGCCCGCCCGCCGGGTGTTGCAGGCCATCGGCGCGTATGTCGCGCTCAGCCGCATCTATGTCGGCGTGCACTACCCGACGGACGTCATCGGTGGCGCCGGCATGGGCGTGGCGATCGGCGCGGTGTGGCGCGGGCCGCTGGCGTCGGTCAACGCCAGGATCGTCAACTGGCTGTACCGGCAGGCGCGTCGCGGCTGGCGCCGCTAACCATCAGCCGGCGGGGATGTCCTCGGCCACGAGGACGGTGAGGTCTTCATCGGTGGGCTCCGGGTCGTCGACGACCCGGCTGGCGTGCTCTGCCACCGCCTGCTCGAACAGGTTGCGGACGACGCGTGCGTTGCCGAAGCCCTTGCCCCGGTCGTAGGTCTGGAGCACCTGACGCAGCGCCTCGCGGGCCTCGTCGTGGACCGAGTAGTGATGACGCTCCGCCATGGACGCGAAGATGGCCACCAGCTCGTCGTCGGTGTAGTCGGGGAAGTGGATGGTGCGCGGGAACCGTGAGCGCAGTCCGGGGTTCGCCTCGATGAACTCCTGCATCTCCTCCGGGTAACCGGCCACGATGAGCACGACACGGTCGCGCCGGTCCTCCATCAGCTTGACGATCGTGTCGATCGCCTCGCGGCCGAAGTCGTTGTCCCCGCCGCGCGCCAACGCGTATGCCTCGTCGATGAGCAGGACGCCTTCGTCGGCGGCGTCGAACGCCTCGCGCACCCGAGGCGCGGTCTGGCCGACGAAACCGGCGACCAGCTGCGAGCGGTCGGTCTCCACCAGCTGGCCGCGTTCGATGACCTCCAGGCTGCGGTAGATCTCGGCCAGCAGCCGGGCCACCGTCGTCTTGCCGGTGCCGGGGTTGCCGGTGAACACCAGGTGCCGGCTGCTGTCGACCGTGGCCAGGCCCCGCTGGGCGCGCAGGCGTTGGACCTGCAACAGGTTGGTGACCAGGCGGACCTCGCGCTTGACCGGCTCCAGGCCCACCAGCGCATCCAGCTCGTCGAGCAGCTCGGCGACCGGCCGCGGCGGGTCGGCGGGCGCTTCCGGTGCCGCCGTGTCGGCGGCGGCGGGTACCTCGGCAGCGTTCGTCGGGGCGCTGGACGGCCGGACCTTCGCCTGGTCGATGACCCGCAGGACCATGGAGCGGAACTCGTCGACCGCCTCCAGCTCCGCACGGGACAGGTGCGCGTCCAGCGCCTGCGACGCCTGGGCCAGCTCGATGGCGTTGCGGTAGTAGCCCCACGCGTGATGGGTTTCGTCACGGCGGTCGGCTGACACCAGCAGCTGCAGCATCTCCGAGGGCCGGGTCAGCCACTGGCGTCGGCCCCGCAGCAGGCCGGCCTTGCGCGCGTCGGCCGGCGTGGCGCGCTCCAGCGACGTCCCGAGCAGCGGAGCGAAGGTGAGGATGTACGCCCACAGCTCGTCGTCGCTGTGCAGGCCGTCGGCGTCGATGACCCCCGCGACGATCGCTGCCGCCTCGACGGCAGCGTCACGCCGCAGCTGCGTCTCGCGCTGGGGGCTGCCGTCCATCGCGACGAGCACCGCCGACGTGGTGTCGACGAAGCGCTCGACGAGCGCGCTGAGCGAGGTGGTCACGCCCGGCAGTGTGCCTGCTCAGGTCGCTGTGACGGTGACGCTGCGCGGGTGTGCCGGCGCGGGCTGTCGCGGCCCCTGGACCCCCCACTGCACGACCCGCCACAACGCCTCGGCGACGATGGCTCGGCTGATCTTGCTCGCCCCCTCGGTCCGTTCGACGAACATGATGGGCACCTCGACCACCCGGAAGCCCAGCCTCCAGGTGCACAGCGCCATCTCGAGCTGGAAGCTGTAGCCGTCGGAGCGCACGGTCTCCAGCGACAGCTCCTCGAGCACGGCTCGCCGGTAGGCGCGGAAGCCAGACGTCGCGTCCTGCACCGGCATCCCGGTCACGGCCTGCACATACCGGTTGCCACCACGTGACAGCGCCAGGCGATGCGGCGGCCAGTCCACCACCCCGCCGCCCGGGATGTAGCGGGAACCGATCACCAGGTCCGCACCGCGCAGCGCGTGCAGCAGACGAGGGACGTCACCGGGGTCGTGCGACAGGTCGGCGTCCATCTCGCAGAACACGTCGAAGTCGCGCTGCATCCCCCAGGCGAAGCCGGCGCGGTAGGCGCCGCCGAGGCCGCCCTTGGCGTTGCGGTGCAGCACGTCGACGTGCGCGTGGCGGGCCGCCAGCTCGTCGGCGATCGCGCCGGTGCCGTCCGGCGAGTCGTCGTCGACGACGAGCAGTGAGATCTCGGTATCCGGGGCGGCGGTGGGGAGCCGCTCGACCACCTTGGGGAGGTTCGCCGCCTCGTTGTAGGTCGGGACGACGACCAGTGCCCGCACGTGCCGACCTAGAACTTCAGCGGAAGGCTCTTGCCCACCAGGGACCGCTTGGAGGCGGCCAGCTGGTTGGCGACGTCGATGATGCGCTGGCTGGCCGGGGCGTCGGGGTCGCTGACGACCAGCGGGACGCCGGCGTCGGCACCTTCGCGCAGCCGCGGGTCGATCGGGATCGAGGCGAGCAGCGTGGTGTCCAGCTCCTCGGCCAGCAAGATGCCGCCGCCCTCGCCGAAGATCCGGTACTCCTTGCCGGTGTCCGGCGCGATGAAGGTGGCCATATTCTCGATGACGCCGGCGACGCGCATGCCGGTCTGCGCGGTCGTCTGGCCGGCGCGCAGCGCCACGCGCTGGGCGGCCTGCTGCGGGGTGGTGACGACGAGCATGTCGGCGTTGGGCAGCATCTGCGCCAAGGAGATCGCGATGTCACCGGTGCCCGGCGGCAGGTCGCACAGCAGGAAGTCCAGGTCGCCCCAGTGGACATCGGCCAGGAACTGCTGCAGCGCGCGGTGCAGCATCGGACCGCGCCAGATCACCGGCCGCTCGGTGTCGATGAAGAAGCCGATGGAGATGACCTTGCACCCGTGGCCCTGCAGCGGCATGACCATGTTCTCGAACGCCACGGGGCGACCTTGCACGCCCATCATGCGGGGGATGGAGTAGCCCCAGATGTCGGCGTCGAGGATCCCGACGCTGTGTCCCTGCTGGGCCAGCGCGACGGCGAGGTTCGTGGTGATCGATGACTTCCCAACCCCGCCTTTGCCCGACGCGATCGCCAGGACCTTGGTCTGCGAGTCCATCTGGGCGAAGGGGATGACGACCTGGCCGCCGGGGCCCGCCGACGGGGCGTTGCCGCGGACCTTGGCGGCGAACTCCCCACGCTGCTGCTCGGTCATCGCCGAGAGCGCCACGCGCACCTGCGTCACGCCCTCCAACGGCTGCACCGCCGCGGTGACCTCACGCTCGATGCGGTCGCGCATGGGGCAGCCGGGAACGGTCAGCAGCACGTGCACGTCCACCACGCCGCCGTCGACGGTGACCTCGCGGACCATGCCGAGCTCGGTGATCGGCCGACCGACGTCCGGGTCGTTGACGGTCGCCAGGGCCTGCATGACCTGGTCGTTCGTGGGCACAGCGAGCTCTTTTCGACGCGGAAGGGTGGGGGCGCGCGGGCGAGCGCGTGCTCGTCTCCCGCGCACCGGCCATGCTACCGACGGGCCCGTGAAACCGCAGATCCCGAGGCGCCGACACAGTGCCCGCGGTGCGGCGCTTGGTCAGTGCGTGAGGCGTCGGCGCGCGGCGTCGAGGCTCGCCAGAAGGACGTCGGCGTCCAGCGGCTTGCTGATCACGTCGTCGGCACCCACGCCGGGGTCCGCCACGTCACCGTTGTCGGTCATCAGCAGCATCGGCAGGTTGGCCGTCACGGGTCGGGCCCGGAGCTCGCGAACGACGTCGGCGCCGTCCATGTCGGGCAGGTCCACCGAGGCGAGCACGGCGTCCGGTGGCGTCTGGTGGACGCTTTGCAGAGCCTCGCGGCCGTCGGCGACACCGGTGACGGTGTAGTCGCTGTCGGCGATCACCGCGACGGCGGCGCGCACCGAAGGATCGGGGTCGGCGACGAGCAGCACCGGCTTGGCGTTGGGTCGCTTGGGTTCGTGGGCGGTCGGCGTGCCGCAGGTCGGGCAGACCTTCCAGCCCTTCTCCAGGTGCCGGCCGCAGTCGTTGCACGACGCGGGGCGAAGGTCGACGCCGCACCAAGGGCACAGCGAGAAGTCGTCGCTGACGTTCTGGGCGCACACGGGGCACGACCCGGCCTCGACCAGGTCGGTGGTCGTGGTGCGCAGCACCTCCTCCAGCGAGATGATGCCGGCGGCCGCCTTGTCCATCGCGTCCTCACGGAGCGTGCGCATCCCGCCACGGCGGGCGGCGGTGCGCAACGCGCTTTCCGAACCCTGGTTCGACACTAGCTCCCGGACGTTGCTGTCGACGGTGAGGATCTCGAAGATGCCGGTGCGGCCGCGATAGCCGGTGTCGCTGCACCGCTGGCAGCCCTTGCCGGTGCGGAACCGCAGGTTCTCGACGTCGCGCGGCGACAGGTGCAGGGCGGCCATTGTCCGCTCGTCGGGCGGGGTGACCTCGCCGCAGTCCGAGCAGATCGAGCGGCCCAGCCGCTGCCCGATGACCATCGTCAGCGAGCTGGCGATCAGGTACGACGGAATGCCGAGGTCACGCAACCGGACGACGGCGCTGGGGGCGTCGTTGGTGTGCAGCGTGGAGAACACCAGGTGACCGGTCAGCGACGCCTGCATCGCCAGCTCGGCGGTCTCGGGGTCGCGGATCTCACCGACCATCACGATGTCGGGGTCCTGGCGCAGCACGGTGCGCAGCGCCTTGGCGAAGGTGAAGTCGATCCGCTCGTGGACCTGCGTCTGGTTGATGCCGGGCAGCTCGTACTCGACCGGGTCTTCCACGGTGAGGATGTTGTGCTGCTCGTCGGCGAGCTGGCCCAGGAAGCTGTACAGCGTCGACGTCTTACCGGCGCCGGTGGGACCGGTGATCAGGATCAGGCCCTGGGGTCGGTTGATAGCCGACAGCACCTGTTGCAGCTGGCTGGGGGTGAAGCCGACATCGGTCAGCGCGAGCTGCTCGGCGCCCTTGCGCAGGATGCGGAAGACGATCTTCTCGCCGTGCATCGACGGGAGGCTGGAGACACGAAGGTCGACCTCTTGGGACTTCGAGCGGAACCGCGCGCGCCCGTCCTGGGGCCGCCGGCGCTCGGCGATGTCCATGCCGGCCATCAGTTTCATGCGCGACAGCAGCGCCCCGGTCGCCGACCGCGGCACGGACATGAAGCGCTTGAGCACACCGTCGACGCGGAAGCGGACGACCGTCTCCTCGCGCCCCGGTTCGATGTGGATGTCCGAGGCGCGGGCCTCGACGGCGTCGCCCAGGATGCCCTCCACGAGGCGGATGATCGGTGCGTCCTCGACGCCGGCGACGGTGTCCAGGTCAGCGTCGTCGATGCCCCCGTCGTCCAGCGCATCGATCAGCTCGCCGGCATGTGAGTCGAAGCCGTACGCCTTCTTGATGGCAACGTCGAGCAGGGTCGCGGGAGCGACGATCGGTCGGACTCGGCGGGCCTTGGACGCCAGACGGACGTCGTCGAACGCCACGACGTTCGTCGGATCGGCGCAGACCACCACGATGGTGCCGTCGGGCTCCATTCGCAGCGGGAGGATCATGTTGCGCTCGGCCAGCGCCGAGGGGATCTGGTTGACCAGCAGGTCGTTGATGGGGATGGCGGGACCGTCGAAGAAGTCAAGGTGCAGCTGCGCGGCAAGGGCGCGGGCGATGTCCTGCTCGGTCGCGAAGCCCAGCCGCACGACGGTCTGGCCCAAGCGCTCCTTCTTGCCGTTGACCACCTGCGCCTCGGTCAGGGCACGCTGCAGCTGCTGCGCGTCGATGACCCGGGCGTCGACGAGCAGCTCCCCAAGACGGCGTCGTGTCCGCTTGGGCTGCAGGGCAGGGGGTGCGTCAGTCACCGTAGGAACTTCGGTTATCTTCCGGCCCTGCTTGAGAACTTGTGGAAATCGCCGTTTCGAGCCGCCTCAGGGCGCATCCGCCCGACCCTCGCCACCGCCCTGTGCCTGGTCGCGCTCGCCTGCTCGGCATGCCGTCTGGATCTGTCCGTCGACGTCGAGGTCGACCGCAACGGCGCCGGCACCGTGGCCGTCGCGGTCACGGCCGACGAGGAGCTGCAGGCCATGGCGACGCAGGCCGGCGGTGACCCCCTCGACGAGCTGGTCCGAGCCGGCCAGGATCTGCGGGGCGCCGGCTGGCGGACCCAGGACCGCTCGGGCGCCGAGGGCGCGCGGACGGTCACGTTGTCCGCGGGGTTCGACAGTCCCGAGCAGTTCGACCGGGTCATGGCGTTGCTCGCCGAGGCGCTGGACGCCGAGGAGGCCGAGCTGCTCGATCCGTGGCAGCTGGTGGTCACCGACGACCAGCTGCGCCTGACGGGCGCCGCGGCCGCCGTGCCCCGCCGGGCGGTGCGCGACTACGGCGTCACACCGCGGCAGGCGACCCGCTTGCTGCAGCGCAACGAGGCGTTCGGCTACCAGGTCCACGTCCGGCTGCCGGGAGAGGTGGTGTCGTCGACCGCCGACACCACCGATGGCCAGACGCTGTCGTGGACGGTGCCGGTGGGCCGGCGCGTGGCGGTCGAGGCGGTCGGTGTCCGCCCCGGTCCGCCGTGGTTGCGCGCGGTGGTCGGGGCGGTAGCCGGCGCCGTGCTCGCGGGCGCGCTGCTGTGGCTGATCACGCGGCGCCGGCGGCGCCCGTCACCGGCCCGCCCCTCCCCCTAACCCCCAACTGCGGTGTGTGGGTCCGGGTGCATCAGCGGCCGGGTGGGTGGGTCTGCGTGCACGCTCGTGCAC
>DATLGM010000216.1:0-2518 GCA_035540515.1 Egibacteraceae bacterium
ACGACGGCTCCGACTGCCAGCCCGACCGCGGCGCCAACGGCCACCCCCGTGCCGCCGCCCCAGCCATGGACGCTGAACGAGGTGCGCGGCATCTACTTCACCAACACGAAGTCGGCGGCGAGCTACTTCGACGAGGTGTCAAACGGTCGCATCTCGGTCAGCGGCGACGTCTTCGGCTGGTTCACGCTGCCCTTCAGCACCGCCACCTGCGACTACAGCGCCTGGGCGACCGCCGCCCGCAACGCCGCTGCTGCCAGCGGGGTCAGCATCGGCTCGTACACCAACTACGTCTATGCCTTCCCCAAGGTCGATGCCTGCCCGTGGGGCGGCCTGGGCAGCGTCAACGGCCCGCACAGCTGGATCAACGGCAAGGTAAAGATGAACCTGTACGTGACCACCCACGAGCTGGGCCACAACTTCGGCTCGCACCACGCCTCGACGCTGCGCTGCACGCAGGGCGGCGTGCGCGTGCCGCTCTCCAGCAGCTGCACCGTGGACGAGTACGGCGATCCGTTCGACATCATGGGCGGCACCGGCTCGTACTCGTTCACCTATCACGTCAACAGCTTCGCGCGGCGCCAGATCGGGGCGCTGACGACAGCCGACCAGCAGACCGTCACGGTCAACGGCATCTACACCGTCGCCGCCGCCCAGCTCGCCGGTGGCAGCCCCCGCGTCCTGCGCGTGCTGCGCCCGAAGGGCGACTACTTCTACCTCGAGTACCGCCGGCCGTACGGCCTGTTCGACACCTGGGCGACGAGCTCGCCGGTGGTCAACGGGGTCAGCATCCGCATCGCGCCAAACACCCAGCGCACGCAGTCGCAGCTGATCGACACGGTGCCCGAGACGACGACGTTCAACGACGCGCCGCTGGCCGCGGGCCGCACCTTCACCGACCCGACCAACGGCATCTCGATCACCACCCTGGCGGTCGGCTCGGACAGCGCCCGCGTGCGAGTGCAGGTCGGCCCCGACCTGGTCGCCC
Organism: Egibacteraceae bacterium; assembly: GCA_035540515.1. Taxonomy (GTDB): domain Bacteria; phylum Actinomycetota; class Nitriliruptoria; order Euzebyales; family Egibacteraceae; genus WHTG01. Next base: position 986 of record DATLGM010000216.1, read on the forward strand.
CGAGCACGCCCGCCGGCCTGACCGCAGAGGCGGCCGGTGCGTCGGCCATCCGGCTGAGCTGGTCGCCCGCGACCGACGACCTCGAGGTCGCCGGCTATCGCGTCCGGCGCGGCGAGCAGGACCTGGGCACGGTCACCGGGCTGTCATTCGACGACACCGGGCTGGCCCAGGCGGCGACGTACTCGTACTCGGTCACCGCGCTCGACAGCTCGGGCAATGCCAGCCTGCCGGCGAGCACCACCCACTTCCTGCCCGACACCACGCCGCCCAGCGCGGCTGGATCGTTCGCCGCCAGCCAGTCCGGGCCGCGCGCGGTCAGCCTGCGCTGGGCTGCCGCGACCGACAACATCGCCGTCACCGGCTACCGCGTGCTGCGCAACGGCAAGCTGCTGGCGACGGTCACGACGCTGGGCTACGAGGACGCCTCGGTCGTCGACGGCTACGCCTATGACTACGCCGTGCGCGCAGTCGACGAGGCGGGCAACGTCGGTCCGACGCTCAGCGCCGGCGTGGCACTGCCCGACGTGACCGCGCCGAGCGCACCGGGCGCGCTGGCCGGCCTGATCAGCGGCACCACAGCGCGCATCGACTGGGGCGCGGCCACGGACAACGTCGCGGTAGTCGGTTATGTCGTGTCGCGCCACGGTGCCGCCGACGTGGTCCTGCCCGCAACCGCGCGCTCATACAGCGAGGCCGGCCTGCCCGACGGCAGCTACAGCTTCCAGGTGCGCGCATTCGACGCCGCCGGCAACCACGGCGCGACGCTCGTCACCCAGCTGCGCATCAGCTCGGTCGACACGACCGCGCCGAGCGTCCCGGGCGGGCTCAAGGCGAAGTCGATGGCCAGGCGCTACATCCAGCTCAGCTGGCAGCCCAGCACCGACGACCGCGCCGGGACCATCCGCTACGCACTGTTCCGTGGCACCACGCGCATCGCGCGCATCACCGGCACCACCTTCACCGATCGACCGGCCGCGGTGGGCAGCTACAAGTACAAGGTTCGCGCCATCGACGCGGCCGGCAACAAGAGCGCCTTCAGTCCGGTGATCACCGCCAAGGCTGTCCGGGCCGTCTGAGACCGACGCTCGCGCCTTGACACGTAACGCGACAAACGCGACATTTGGCGCGTGGATGGCGCGATCGGACCCGGCGAGGCGGCCAGGCGGCTGGGCGTCAGCACGCGCACCGTCCAGCGCTGGCTGCGCGAGGGTCGGCTGCCGGCCGTCCGGGTCGGTGGCCGGCTGAAGGTCGGCGCCAGCGCCTTCACCGACCTTCCCGCGCCGCGCCCTGCGACCGACGAGGCGACGCGGCGGCGATCAATCCGGCGGCTGCTGGTGGCGAACCGGGGCGAGCTGGTGGTACGCATCGCCCGCACATGCCGCGAGATGGGCATCACCTCGCTGGCGCTGGTCACCGAGGACCAGGCGCGGGCATGGTGGACGGGCGCGGCCGACGAGCTGGTCCCGCTCGGTGCCACGTACCTCGACGGCGCCGCCGTCGTCGATGCGGCACGCCGCGCCCGTCCACCACGCC
>DATLGM010000217.1:0-2534 GCA_035540515.1 Egibacteraceae bacterium
ATGTTCCCCACGCCGCTGCCCCCGTAGACCTCGGCGTCGGTGTTGAGCACCTCGGTCCATCGGCCGGTGTGCGGGAACCCGGTGCGCATGCCTTGGCGGGGGACTGGCGCCAGGTTGACCACGCAGACCAGTGGTGAGCCATCGGCCGCGTACCGGACGAACGACAGAACGTTGTCGTCGGCGTTGTTCGCGTCGATCCACGCGAAGCCGGTGGGATCGTTGTCCTTCTCGAACAGCGCGGGCTGCGCGGCATAGGCGCGGTTGAGGTCCCGCACCAGGTTGTGCAGGCCCCGGTGGTCAGGCTCGTCGAGCAGGTGCCAGTCGATCTGGCGGACTTCGGACCACTCGCGCCACTGGCCGATCTCGCCGCCCATGAACAGCAGCTGCTTGCCGGGATGCGCCCACATCCAGGCGTACAGCGCGCGGAGGTTGGCGAACTTCTGCCAGCGATCGCCGGCCATCTTGTCCAGCAGGCTGCGCTTGCCGTGCACGACCTCGTCGTGCGACAGCGGGAGGACGTAGTTCTCGCTCCAGGCGTACATCAGCCCGAAGGTCAGCTGGTTGTGGTGGAAGCGCCGGTGGATCGGGTCGTGGCCAAAGTAGTCCAGCGTGTCGTGCATCCACCCCATGTTCCACTTGAAGCCGAAGCCCAGGCCGCCGAGGTGCACGGGCCGCGTGACCCCCGGCCACGCTGTGGACTCCTCGGCGATGGTGATCACGCCGGGGTTGCGGCCGTACACGACGGCGTTGAACTCCTTGAGGAACTCGACCGCCTCGATGTTCTCGCGGCCCCCGTACTCGTTGGGCACCCACTGGCCTTCACCGCGTGAGTAGTCCAGGTACAGCATCGACGCCACCGCGTCGACACGCAGGCCGTCGATGTGCAGCTCCTCGAGCCAGAAAAGGGCGTTGGCGATCAGGAAGTTGCGCACCTCGTTGCGCGAGAAGTTGAACACCAACGTGCCCCAGTCCGGGTGCTCACCGCGGCGGGGATCGACGTGCTCGAACAGGGCGGTCCCGTCGAAGCGGGCCAGCGCCCATTCGTCCTTGGGGAAGTGGGCAGGCACCCAGTCCACGATCACGCCGATGCCGCGCTGGTGCAGCGTGTCGACGAGGTAGCGGAAGTCGTCGGGGTCGCCGAAGCGGGCGGACGGCGCGAAGTAGCCGGTGACCTGGTAGCCCCACGACCCGCCGAAGGGGTGCTCCGCGGCCGGTAGGAACTCGACGTGGGTGAACCCCATGTCGACGAGGTAGTCGGGAAGCACCTCGGCGAGCTCCCGGTAGGTGTACGGCCGGCCACCGTGATCCCGGTCGGCGTCGTGGTGGATCCACGAACCGAGGTGCAGCTCGTAGGTCGCCATCGGCTCGGCAATCGGGTTGCTGCGGTTGCGACGCTGCAACCACTCGTCGTCGTTCCACTGGTAGCGGCTCTGGTGCACCCGGCTGGCGGTTCCGGGGGGCACGTCGGTCGCGAACGCGTACGGGTCGGCTCGGGTGACGACCTGCCCCTGCGCGGTCACGACCTCGTACTTGTAGAAGGTGCCGCTGCCGACGTCGGGGACGAAAAGCTCCCAGATCCCGGACGCGCCGAGCTGGCGCATCGGGTGCAGCCGCCCGTCCCACGAGTTGAAGTCGGCCACCACACGCACGCTGCGGGCGTTGGGGGCCCAGACCGCGAACGTCGTGCCGCTGACCCCTTCCAGATCCACCACGTGGGCGCCCATTCGGCGCCACAGCTCCTCGTGGCGTCCCTCCCCGGCCAGGTGGAGGTCGATCTCACCGAACGTCGGCCAGAACGCGTACGGATCACGGACTTCGTAGGTGCCGTCGGCGTAGCGAACGCGCAGGCGGTAGTCCGCCGCCTTGACCGGTTCGTCCAGGTGCGCTTCGAAGAACCCCGCGTCGTGGGTCCGCTGCGCGGTCACCTCGTCGGCGCCGTCGCGTACCACGGCCACCTCGTCGGCCTCGGGGCGCCACACCCGGACGACGGCGCCGCCGTCGACGGGATGCAGGCCGAGCAGCCGGTGGGGGTCACGGTGCTCGCCGCGGACCAGCGTCTGGACCTCGGCGGGATCCGCGCGCCAGCTGTCGGCTCGATCCTTTGCTCGTGCCACGTCGGGCTCCTTGTCGGGGATGTCTATCGGTCTGCCCGGTCCAGCACCCGGGTGATGCCGCCGACCGGGATCGCCACCCAATCCGGGCGGTTCGCCAGCTCGTAGCCCAGCTCGTAGATCGCTTTATCGAGCTCGAAGGCATCCAGCTGCGCCTGGACGCTGGTGCCATCGGCGGGAAGGACACCGTGCCCCGTCGCCGCGGCGAGATAACCGTCCAGGAAGCGCTGTCGCGCGTCGTCGCGCCAGCGCGACGCCGCCTGCGGCACGTCGCTGAGGTCGCCGCCTGACCCTGCCGCGGCGGCGTAGTCGAACGACCGCAGCATGCCCGCGACGTCGCGCAAGGGTGGGGCGAGGGCACGGCGCTGCTGCAGGGACTTGGCCGGTTCACCCTCGAAGTCCAACAGCTGCCAGCTGCCCTCG
>DATLGM010000218.1:0-2496 GCA_035540515.1 Egibacteraceae bacterium
GGTTGAGCCGCCCTGGAAGCAGCGCCGCCCGCGCACGAAGACGCAAGCCGCCCTGGCGAGAGGACGGCTTCCGATAGCGGGGGCCCGCTGGGTCCGCGCGGGAGCGACGGCCGGTTTGGGAGCGGTTCCGTCGGGCGTGGCGAACGCCGCCCCGCTCGGGGCGACGTTCGACGCGGCGGGCTAGTGAACGCGGATCTTCACACGGCGGCTCGTGCCGGTCGCGTGATCCCCGTCTGCCGGGCTGACGCGGACGCGGTACACCCGTGTGCGCTTGATGCGGATCCGCGTGGAGTACTTCGATGCGATGACGCCGTCGATGATGGGCGCGGCGACCAGGGTCACGCGCTTGACCGTCTTCCAACCGCCATCGGCTGTGCGGCGCTGGATGCGGGCGACCCTGCCGTCGTGCGCGGGCTTGACCTTGCCGGAGAAGCGGACGCGGGTGCCGGCCTTCGGCGTGCGGTCACTGACGCGGAGGCCGACCTTGACGCGAACCGTCACCGTGACCGCGTCGCTCGCCGAGGGAGGGGCGGTGTTCACGACCGCGCGGTAGCGCGTGGTCTCGTCAGGCGAGACCGTGAACGCGTAGTTCCCTTTTGCGTCGGACTTCGTGGTGAGGCCCGTCGGCACGTAGCCGCCCGTGTACGGGTGCGGGCTCTCCTCGAGCGTCACCGTCTTGCCGCCGCTGTCCTTTCCCTTGACCTTGCCCGAGATCCGGGTGGAGCGTCCGAACGTCAGAGCCTCCGGCGACGCGGTGATGGAGATCTGGTTCGGCTGGCCTGCCGGGGCGGCTCCCGGAGCGGCCGTCGTGAACGTCACATCGGAGCCGAAGGAGGTGCCGGCCGAGTTCACCGCGACCAGGCGGTAGTGGTAGAGCGTCGAGGGGGTGAGGCCGGTGACACCGGCGCTGACGTCCTTCGTGGCGTTGCCGGACTGCGGACCCTGGGTGGGTGTCTGCGTGCCGTAGTCGGCCGTGGTGCCGTACTGGAAGTAGAACGTCGTGTCGTTCTGGTTCGGTGTCACGGTTCCGTTGAGCGTCGCCGTGGTGCTGGTGATGTCGGTGGCAGGGGTCGTGGTCGCGGCCGGTGCCTGCGCGAGCGCCATTCCCGGTGCCGCGACGGCCATGGCGGCGAGCAGCGCGACGGCGACGATGACAGCGGCCACCGCCCCTCGCGAACGCCGAGCGGGCGTCCTCTGGATGTCGTGCTGCATACGTCCTCCTCGGGCGCCTTTGAAGGGCACCTGTTCACACCGGCCACGGTCGTGGCCTGTGCTCACTACAACCCGGGCCGGTCCCGTTCGTACCCCTCGTACCTGCATAGGCGCGGGATGCACGATCGACGCGCTGCAGCCGGGCAGGGCACGCCCCGTGCCCCAGAAAGACGAAAGCCGCCCTGGCGAGAGGACGGCTTCCGATAGCGGGGGCAGGATTCGAACCTGCGACCTCCGGGTTATGAGCCCGGCGTAGGGGTGCCGATTCCGCTCGATTGCGTGAGTTAGGGACGGCCACCTCGCACGTTGTGAAGCCGAATTTTGACAAGTTGGTCCTGCGTTTGGTCCTGCACCCCTGAGTTGTCCTGCGCTGGTCCTGCACGTCCGAGGCGCTCGATACGGTGCTTGTCGACAACCACCGTCGACCCCTTCGCGACCGCTGCGCCGCGAGGACCCGCCAGCCAGGCTCGAGGTCTTCACCGTCGAGCAGGTCGAGGCGCTCGCCCGCACGGCCGAGAGCGGCACCTGGCGCACCGCGCGGACGTACGACACGCCAGTCGCCGAGGCCCTGCAGCAGGAAGAGGATCGCCAACTCGGCGCACTCCTCCGCGTCGCTGCCTACACCGGCCTGCGCCGCGGTGAGCTCGTCGCCCTGCGCTGGCGCGACGTCAACTGGTCGGAGCGGGTGCTCATCGTCGAGCGCGCCCTATCCGACACCGTCGAGCGCAGCACGAAGGGTCGCCGCATCCGCTACGTCCCCCTCGGTGACCAGGCGCTCGCCGCCCTCGATGGTCTCTCACAGCGGCCTAACTTCGTCGGCTCCGACGACTACGTCTTCTGCAGCGTCGTCGGCGACCGGCTCGACCCGTCCGCGCTCTGCCGGCGCTTCATCGCCGCGCGGAACGCAGCCGGGCTCCCGCCCCTGCGGTTCCACGACCTGCGCCACACCGCCGGCACCTTGCTCACGCGCGTGCTCGACCCGGTGACCGTGAAGGACGTGCTCGGCCACGCCGACCTGAAGACCACCGAGCGCTACCTGCACGCGATCCGGGCCTCCCGCCTCGCCGACGCAGCCACCCGCGCGTTCATGCCGGAGACAGCTGAACGAGTTCCGGCCGGCGTCGGATAGCCGGTGGCACGACCGACTTCCCATCGATGAAGGCGCGCGACCTGCTCGCCGTCCTCACGCGCGAGCCGCTGAGCTACGAGATCGTCCGTCAGCGAGGTTCGCACCGGCGGTTGAAAGCCGCCAACCGACCGCCCATCACCTTCGATTTCCACGAC